>JBCDFE010000018.1:0-28824 GCA_039178745.1 Bacteroidota bacterium
ACCAAAACCGATCTCACTTCAGATCTACAGATATATGGACCTCTGCCAGTGAAGCCAATGAGGTTATCAATACAGGTTGGCTAGGCAGGCATTTCCAGGATGACTATCCCGAATTTCCAGATGGGTTCCCGAATGAAGATTGCCCGCATCCATTCGCTATTGCGGTAGGTAGCCAGGTATCGCAGACCTGCCAGGGACTGGGCACGAACTTTAGTATGGCCGTATCCGATCCTTTCAACTTGCAAGCCCTCGCAGGTGGAGATGATACACCACTGCCCGATGAGCCCTACGGAGACGAATTGGCTTTCTTGCGCACCAGTATCGCTCAGGCCAATGCTTATGGTCAGGTGGTTCAGTCGGTTGCCGAGCAGGGAAACAGCCTGGCACAGTACCCGGATACGCGCTTTGCCAGAGACTTGCAGAATGTAGCCTACCTCATTTCGGGCGGTCTGCGCACTAGCGTTTATGTCGTTTCACTTGGTGGTTTCGACACTCACGCCAATCAAGTGGTGGTAGGTGATCCGGAATCTGGGGCACATGCGGAATTGATGTCTACCCTGACCGAAGCGCTCGCTGTCTTTCAGGCCGACCTGGAGGCACAAGGTCTGCACGAACGCGTGCTGACTATGACCTTCAGCGAGTTTGGTCGCCGCATCAGATCGAATGAAAGTTTTGGTACAGACCATGGCACAGCAGCGCCACTCTTTTTGATGGGTCCATGTGTACAATCTGGTGTGTTGGGCGAAAGTCCGGAAATACCGGAAGAAGCAGAAATTGCCGAAGGGGTAGCTCTGCAATACGACTTCAGGGACATTTATGGTACGGTCTTCGAAGATTGGTTCCAGCTGGAGCCCGAAGAGGTCGTTGACGTCCTGGGTCATGACTATGTACATCTACCGATCCTGGCGGGTTGCCAGTCACCAAGCAGCGTAGCAGACAATCCCATACAAGATCTACAGGCACAGATATGGCCGAACCCAACGGCGGGTCAGGCGCGCATCAGCTTTAGATTGGAGACAACCGGGCTGGTCTCTTTAGCGGTCAGCAATGCCGAGGGTAGATTGGTCTTACAGGGATTCGAGCGTACTTTGCAGGCGGGTGAGCACGAGTTTCCGCTTGATCTCAGTAGCCTTCCAACCGGCCCCTATTTCGTGCGCTTGCAAGCAGGGCGTAGTGTGAGCGCTCAGCGTATTCTGAAGCGATAGGACTCATTTAACTTTGAAAAAATGGTAGTCGACTACCATTTTTTCAAAGTTAAATATCTATTTTGTGGGTGTGAACAGTAAATTGTACATCCCCCGCCATTCAGAAAAAACTGTTTTAAAACGACTAAAGGCTTTCCCAGCAACTGTGCTCATCGGCCCAAGACAGGTGGGAAAGACTTCTCTTGTACAAGCTATTCGCAATCAAGTAGAAGAGCTTTCAGTATATCTCGACTTAGAGCGACCGAGAGACCTAGATGCCATAAATGATCTGGAGCATTTTACAGAACTATATAAAGATCACCTTGTGATCTTAGATGAGATTCAGCGAAAACCTACTCTCTTTCCAGAGTTAAGAGGAATAATTGACCGTTACCGCAGACCAGGGAGATTTATTTTATTGGGCTCGGCTTCATTATCTCTGATCAGGGACACATCAGAGTCTCTAGCCGGTAGAATAAGCATAGTAGAACTATCAGGTCTAGACTATCGAGAGGTTAAGAACTATGTGTCGAAGCAAGACCACTGGCTGAAGGGAGGATTTCCAGATAGCTTACTATCTAGCAACTTGGAATTGAGCAGAGTCTGGCGACAAGATTTTTTACGAACCTATTTGGAAAGAGACCTCCGTTTATTAGGTCTCGATGCAGACTCTGTTTTATTGAGAAGGTTATTCACCATGCTGGCCCATCTCAACGGTCAAACAGTTGTTTATAACCAATTAAGTAAATCATTGGGTATAAATGTGAAGACGCTGAAGCGATACTTATCTTTTATGGAGCAAGCTTTTCTGATTCGTAGTCTCCCTGCATACAGTACTAATATAGGAAAGCGCTTGGTCAAAAGTCCCAAACTATACATACGTGATACTGGGATTATTCATGAGTTACTAAGAATTAATGACTTCGGTGATTTACTTAGCCATCCCAAAGTGGGTTCATCATTCGAATCTTATGTACTCGAAGAGATTTTTTCCAATTCACCAGAAGGGCTGGAAATGTTTTTCTATCGCACACAAGGAGGCGCCGAGGTTGACTTGATTGTAGTAGATGGTTTTAGCGTAAAATCGATGATTGAGATTAAAGTATCACCAACAGCTAGCCTCGGCCGTGGCTTTTACGAAGTGGAAAAAGACCTGAAGCCAGAGAAAAAGTTTTTAGTTACGCTTACAGAAGATGCACCATATACTAGAAAGGATGGAACGCAGGTTATTGGACTCGAATATTTGGATGCTATTTTTTAGCGGTTAGCTTACCTTTACCGAGCATGCAATTCGACCAGATCCTCAAGGACATCAAAGCTAAAAAATTCGCCCCCGTATACTTGCTGCACGGGCCGGAGGCTTTTTATATCGACCAGATCGAGTCGGCAATCGAAGAGCACGCCCTTCAAGAGCACGAGCGCGCTTTCAACCAAACCATCGTATATGGTAAAGAAGCGGAGCATTTGCAAATTATAGACGCCGCGCGTCGGTTTCCTATGATGGCCGAGCGACAGCTGCTCCTATTGCGCGAAGCCCAGGATATGCGCTCGCTACAGCAACTGACGGGATATGTCGAAAAGCCCGCTCCAACCACAGTTTTGGTCATCAGCCACAAGCACAAGAAGCTGAACGGCAACACCAAGCTTGCTAAAGCCATCAAGGCAAATGGCGTAGTATTTGAAGCTAAGCCGCTCTACGATAATCAGGTGCCCGACTGGATAAAATCCTACCTCAAAGATAAAGGGCACAGCATAGAGCCAGCGGCTACTCAGCTACTGGCAGAGTACCTGGGTACCAGCCTGAGCAAGATCACCAATGAGCTCGACAAGCTGCTCATCAATTTAGCAAAAGGAGCGGCGATAAATACCCAAATCGTAGAAGAGCAGGTGGGCATCAGCAAGGACTACAATGTCTTCGAATTACAGAAAGCCCTCGGCAAACGCGATCGTGTGAAAGTCTTTCGCATCGTCCAGTACTTTACAGCCAATCCAAAAGCCGGCCCCCTGCCCATGGTACTTGGCAGCCTATACAATTACTTCTCTAAAATTTTTCAACTGCTGGAGTTGAAGGCACAACGCGCTTCGGAAAGCGAAGTACTCAAAGCGCTGGGGCTGCGATCAAACTTCTTTTTGAGAGAATACAACGAAGCGGCCAGAAATTACAATCGCCTACAAACCATAGCCGTATTCGACATCTTACACGAGTACGATCTAAAAAGCAAAGGCGTGGGAGCTGTCACTGCCGTCAAAGAGGACGGAGCTTTGTTGCAGGAGCTTTGCTGGCGGGTAATGGGGAGTTAGTTTCTGAAATGGCCATTTCTGAAATACAGGTTTCTAAATATTCATATCCACCACCACTGCACAGTGGTCGCTGTGCTGATCGTCGCGGAAGTGATTGACATCTTTGATCTTGTCGGCAAGCTCGTCGGTAACAGCGACATGATCAATGCGCCAGCCCTTGTTGTTGGCTCGCGCCTGGCCGCGCATACTCCACCAACTATACTCCACCTTTTCGGGATGCACCCGGCGAAAAGCATCGTTGAAGCCCAGCTCGCTATACCATTTATCTAGCCAGGCCCGCTCTTCGGGTAGGAAACCGGAGGTCTTCTTATTGCGCACTGGGTCGTGAATGTCTATGGGCGTATGAGCGATATTGTAATCACCGAGCACAACTAGCTGCCTGGAGGGCTCCGACCTGCGGAAGTCTAAAATAAAAGCCTCAAAATCCGATAAGAAATCCATTTTGAAAGCTTGCCGCACATCTCCCGTGGTGCCGCTGGGGAAGTAGCAATTAAAAATGCTCATGTTTCCAAAATCCGTGCGGATGATGCGCCCCTCGCGGTCATATACTTCCTGACCGCAACCAATTTTCACCCGATCTGGCGCTTGCTTGCTCAAACTGAGCACGCCGCTATAGCCTTTTTTGCTGGTGGCGCTATGCCAGTGTGCGTGATAGCCCAGGGCTTCGATCTCTTCCATGCTCACCTGTTCGGGCCATGCTTTAGTCTCTTGTATGCCCACGAAGTCTGGCTTGTACTCCGCTAGCCAGTCAACGAACCCCTTGCGAATGGCGGCGCGAATGCCGTTGAGGTTGTAGGAGACGATGCGCATAATGAGAGCTTATGAGACGTAAGCTGATGCTTACTTTAGAGAATAGACTTTGCAAGCTGATGCTTGCTTTAGATGGCGCAGAAGTAATCCATATCTTGAGGGCTGAATAACCATTGCCACAAATGAACCAACGCATAATTTCTCTGCTGGTTTTCTCGCTATCGATTTTTGGTTTAGGACTTCCGCAGGTCGGAAACTTAGCTGCCCAGACCGAGACAGACCTCACCTACTATCTGCCAGATCTCGAATACGATCCGGCTATTCCGACTCCTGAGTCTTTCCTGGGCTGGCAAGTAGGCGAATGGCACATCAGTCACGATTTGCAGTATCACTATCTGAGAGCCGTTGCAGCGGCCAGCGATCGCATCATCTTGCGCGAGTATGCACGCAGCTACGAGCAAAGACCACTCATCCACCTCATTATTAGTAGTGCAGAAAACCAACAAAATCTGGATGCCTTGCAGCAGCTCCACGTAGACTTTACCTACGGTCGTAGCGATGCGGATATAGCAAATGTACCTGGCGTACTTTATCAGGGTTACAACATACATGGCAATGAACCTAGCGGAGGAAATGCGGCCATACTGGTGGCCTATTATCTAGCTGCAGCGCCCGAAACTGCTGTGGGCCAATTGCTCGATGAGAATATCATTTTGCTGGATCCCTGCATGAATCCAGATGGTTTCCACCGCTTCGCTTCCTGGGTCAACCAGCACAAGAACGAAGTGCTCACTTCCGACGGCCAAGACCGCGAGTATACCGAAGCCTGGCCCCGCGGCCGCACCAACCACTACTGGTTTGACCTGAACCGCGACTGGATGCCCGTGCAACACCCGGAAAGCCAGGGGCGTGTGGAGGCGTTTCAATCCTGGCGCCCCAATGTGCTGACCGACCACCACGAGATGGGCACCAATGCGACCTTCTTTTTTATGCCCGGCGAACCGACCAGGGTCTACCCCACTACACCGGCCATCAATCAGGAGTTGACGGCTCGCATTGGCGAGTATCACGCCAGCGCTTTGGATCAGATCGGTTCGCTTTATTACAGTGGCGAAGGCTACGACGACTATTACGTGGGCAAAGGCTCTACCTATCCCGATGCCCAAGGCACGGTAGGTATTTTGTTTGAGCAGGCCAGTTCGCGCGGGCATCTGCAAGAAAGCGAGAACGGGCTACTGAGCTTCCCCTTTACCATCCGCAATCAGGTTGTCGCTTCCCTATCGACCCAGGCTGCATTTGTGGATCTGCGCGAAGATCTTTTACGCTATCAGCGCAGTGTCTTCGATCCGGCCGAACGGCCCAGTGGCGGCTACCTGATAGATTCCGAAGGAGATCGAGGCCGAGCTTTTGAGCTGGTGCAAATGCTCGATCGCCATGAGATCGAAGTGTACCTCAATGGTGATGATGAAGACGGCCGGAGCTACTATGTCCCTAAGAATCAAGCTCAGCACAATCTGATCGACGCTTTGTTCGAGCCCATCAGCGAGTTTGAAGACAGTTTGTTTTACGATGTTTCGACCTGGACACTTCCCTACGCTTTTAACCTACCGACAGAAACGGTGAGTTCTGCTCCCGGCAATCTCATTCCCTTGGTAGAAGTACTCCGTCCTCGTCTAAAAACTACTCGAAGCGAATATGCTTATCTATTGCCCTGGGACGATTACTATGCCTCAAAAGCAGCCTACCAACTCATGGCTGCTGGCCTGAGGTTGAAAGTGAGCAGCCTGCCATTCACCGATGCCGAGGGGCGTGAGCATGCTCCTGGAACCATTCTCATACCCGTAAGCAATCAAGGGCAGATGACCAGCAATGAGGTGTACGAGATCGTACAGGCAACCAGGCGATCAACCGCTATTGACATTTTGGCCACTACCTCAGGAGATACGGAAGATGGCCTCATGCTGGGTAGTCGCTCGGCCTGGCGCACCATGCGGATGCCTACAGTGGCCGTACTGGTAGAAGGCGGCGTGAATAGCTACGATGCTGGCGAGGTCTGGCACCTGCTGGATCAGCGGCTGGGTATGCCCTGCACCAAGCTACCGGTAGATGCCGTCGCCTATTCTGATCTGAGTAGATACAATACCATTGTTATGGTCGATGGCAACTACAGCGATTTGGGAGTCAACGGCATCCAAGCCATTAGAGATTGGATGGGTAGTGGGCATGTGCTCATTACCGAAAAAAGGGCTGGCAGCTGGGCCGCCGCCAATGGGCTGTCTGACTTGATTGTCGCATCGTATTCCAATCTTGATAGAAACAACTCGGAAAGGCGCCCTTACCAGTTGCGCGATAGAGATCGGGGCAGTCGCGTTTTGGGTGGTGCTATTTTTGAAGCCCGGGGCGATCTGACAAATCCGCTGTTATTTGGCTTCCGGCGCAGTGAAATGCCCATATTTAAGCGAGGTTTACTTCGCTTTGAACTGCCGGGCAACCCCTACGCGAGCCCCCTGACCTTCGGCACCAATAGCCTGCTAAGTGGATATAGTCCAAAGGGCTTTGAGGAAAGCCTGAGCAACACAGCGGCTATTGTTGTGTCTAGCGTATCGGGCGGGCGTACCATCAGCTTTGCAGACAATCCAAATTTTCGGGCTTTTTGGTTTGGCACCAATCGCCTGTTTTTCAATGCGCTTCTCTTTGGTAGTACTATAGATTCATCGGCGACTGAATAAGCGCTGTTGCTTGCAAAGTCGCTTGGCGACTTTGCAAGCAACAGCTTAACAGGATGTAAACGAAACCCCAGCAGGTTTTATGTGGTTATACCGTCGCTTTTAGCCAAATAAAACCATTAAGAAGTGAGTGTTTTACCCCCAGTGCCTAGACTTTCAGGTGATATAGAGCTCCTAAAAATCGAGCCTGGTCAAGAGGCTGCCATACCCATGTTGAGCGGTTATTATCTTCAGGTCATTCGAGGCAGCGCCCAGCTTATTGACCCCTTGGGCCGGATGCAGACACTGCGCGCTGGCCAGCGGGTATCTTTAGAGCCAGAAGATGGCTGGAAGGTATGGAATGAGCATGTGAGTCAGGAGTTGGAAATCTCCTTGGCTGCATAAGAATGACTACTCCTCTCGCCAGAAGGGAATCCAAGTCAAACCAGAGGTATCGGGAGGAGATTTGCGGATATTGATATAGCGAACTACTAAGTCGTGCTTGGCATTCATATCGAGGGTGTCTATGAGAATACGCGTATAGAACCCCTCTTGGCGAGTGACTAAGTTATCCCTAAAAAACCAAGTCAAACTATCGTATTCCTGCCCGTTAATCGTTACCAAAAGCATATCATTCAAAGACTGCTGTACAAGATCCGTGTTTCTTCTGAATGACTCCAGTGTCATAGTATCCTGATAGCTGGGGATCAACCCCATACTGTCTTCTAAATATTTAAAGTTGTAGTCGAAATACTGATCGTAGGTAACAAAAAGCGGTAAGCTAGACCCCTGAATCACCTCTGACGGAATACTGGCCTCTTCTACTAACTGGCCAGGTTCTAAAGTATCTTCATAATCATCACTTTCTAATAAAAATCTGAGGACCGGTGTTTCTTTATAGGCTCGAGTGTCGAGTAGATCCATTCGCTGGGCGACCGGGCTATTGATATTCAAATCGTTGAGCGATACGACTACTGCAATAACGAAATAGCTGATCCTGAGTAGGTGAATGCGCCAGCGATTGTTGTTGCTTACAATGGCCAGAGATTCGCGCTTTAAAAACTGCGTCAAATTGAAATAGCCCAAAAACTTGCTCAATCGGAAATAGCGCCTGCTTGCTTTAGGCTTTTTAGCCAGAGCCCTGAACATGATTCTATCTATAAATCCGAATGAAAATAAAGCAACTAAAAATAAGATAACATACCCTGCCTCTGCTCTGTCGAACCAGCGAAAACCAGCATTGATCAACGGCTCATAAATAAAGTAGTAAACCAAAGCGACCATCAAAACCGCACCCAGTGCACCAACAGTCAGAATAATGGCCAAAGAATAACTCAGGGAGGCCCATCTCTCTAGCCATAAAATGCGATCCAAGGTAGATGGTCGCTTTCCCATTTCCTCTTCAAATGTCTTAGAATAGTTTAGTCGTTCATAGTCTATACCCTTTGGGTAGGCGAAATGTACACCCAAAAGAGTCAACCATATAGCGCGCAAAAAAAGATTGACACCAAAGCCGATGAGCAAGGCCTTTGCCACAACAAATGCCGCTATAAAAACGACAAATACCGCAACCTCAAATTCTGTATTTAGGTATGCCTTATACAACAACTCATTGATCGTATTGGGCAGGCTATACAAGGCCAAGATCAAACCACCACTGATCAAGACTTCCATCTGCCAAGACGTACGCTCCAGGGACTTGAGCCATTTTGGAGTTTCTTGCTGATCAGTATTTGTCATTGGCCAAATATAATGGTTGATGCCATCATTTAATTCCAAACCAACTATCCTTTGGCTCGTTTACAATTATGCGTAATTTTGTGTCATGGAGTCTATTGTGCATTATTTTGAAACTATCCCTTCTTTACATCGCAGTCTGATACTAGCAGGTGGTATTACCACCTTTTGGCTGATAGAGACGGCGGTTCCGCTATTCAAGTTTGACTATCGAAAATGGAGGCATGCTGGGGTCAATATCTTTTTCACCCTCACGACCATCGTGATCAATTTCTTTCTGGCGTTTATCTTGTTATCGGCCAGCGATTGGGTGGTGCAGCAAGGCGTGGGCATCTTGCAGTGGGTCAGCATGCCGCTATGGGCCACTGCCATTGCTGGGCTCATGCTCATGGATCTGATCGGTGCCTATACGCCACACTGGGCAGAGCATCGCGTTCCTGTGTTGTGGCGCTTTCACATCGTCCATCATACCGATCAAAATGTAGATACGACCAGCGCCAATAGGCATCACCCAGGCGAGAGCGTGATCAGGTTTGTTTTCACCACGGCTGCTGTCATCATAGTTGGCGCCCCTATATGGCTGGTCTTTTTGTATCAGAGCCTCAGTGTTGTGCTCAGTCAGTTCAATCACGCCAATCTACGCGTGCCGAATTGGTTGAATACGGGCCTGGGCTGGCTCATCGTCATGCCAGATATGCACCGCGTGCACCACCATTACAAATTGCCCTATACCGACAGCAACTTCGGCAACATATTTTCTTTCTGGGATCGCCTATTCGGAACCTACCGATCTGCCGACAATACCAAGCTAGTCTATGGGGTAGATACCTGGATGGCTCAGGAAGAGCATACCGACATCATTACCATGCTCAAGATACCCTTCCAGCCGAGGAGAAAGCCAAGCAGTACGGAGGAACAGTCGCTTTGACATTTTATTTCCCCCTTTGGGGGCTGTGTGCTTCAGCACACAGCAAAGGTGGGCGTGCCCGGGGGACCATATACTATTTTTTGTATTAATAAAATATTTTTCATACTTTGTGTATTTTAAATACAAAGTATGCCTAGATCCTATTCAAGAGTTATTCTCCACGCGGGCTTTTCTACCAAGTATCGCCAGCCATTCATCGACGAAGAGATTGAAGCCAAACTCTATGCCATAATGGGCAATGAGTTGAAAAAGTACGATTGTGTACCAATAGCCATTGGTGGAGTCAGTGACCACGTTCACTTGCTATTCGCCATGACTCGAACGGCGACTATCGCCAAAGTTATGCAATCAGTTAAAGGCGTTTCTAGCTACTGGCTCCGCCGGCAGGGAAAAAAGTATGAAGACTTTAGATGGCAGTGCAGCTATTTCGTTTTCTCAGCAGACTATCGAAAATTAGATGGACTGATCAAGTACATTCTCAATCAGAAAGCCCATCATGGGCAGAACAACGAGAAAATCGACTTCAAGACAGAATACGAGAAGTTATTAAGAGCCTTCGGATTTATAGACTTTGATCCAAAGTTGGAGTTTCCGTTGCCACCAGTAGATAGCGCCGCTTGATGACTAGTCCCCCAGGGACGCCCAGCATTGCTTGGGGAATTCATCCCCAAGACCCGTTAGGGCTAGATCATGTTACTGATGATCTCGTCTCCAAACTCAGAGCATTTCAAGAGCGTGGCACCGTCCATTAGGCGTTCGAAGTCGTAGGTAACGCGCTTAGAGCCTATGGCTCCCTCTATACCTTTAATGATCAGATCTGCTGCCTCAGTCCAGCCCATATAGCGCAGCATCATTTCACCGCTCAGTATGACAGATGAAGGGTTTACCTTGTCTTGGCCCGCATACTTTGGGGCTGTACCATGCGTAGCTTCAAAAATGGCTATACCGGTATCGTAGTTGATATTTGCGCCTGGGGCTATGCCTATTCCACCGACCTGGGCGGCCAGAGCATCGCTGATGTAGTCGCCATTCAGATTCAGGGTTGCGATCACACTGTACTCCTTTGGTCTCAATATGATCTGTTGCAGCATAGCATCGGCGATCACATCCTTAATCGTGATCGTATGGCCATCGGCCGTCTTTATCGTGTGCCAGGGGCCTCCATCCAGGGGTTCACCACCAAACTCACTGGCTGCGGTCTCGTAGCCCCAGTCGCGGAAAGAGCCCTCCGTGAACTTCATAATGTTGCCTTTGTGTACCAGAGTAACAGTATCCTTGTCATTGTCTATAGCATATTGAATAGCCGCTTTGACTAAGCGAAGAGTTCCCTCCTGGCTCACGGGCTTAATACCGATTCCAGCTGTATTTGGGAAACGCACCTTGGCATAGCGATTTGGATATGACGCCTCCAGCCACTTCAAAAAAGCAGCATTCTCTTCAGTTCCTTCAGCAAACTCGATCCCAGCGTAAATATCTTCTGTGTTTTCACGGAAGATGACCATGTCTACATCCTGCGGATTCTTAACCGGGCTGGGTACACCTTTGAAATACTGTACCGGACGAACGCAAGCATATAAATCCAGCTTCTGACGCAGAGCTACATTGAGCGAGCGGATGCCCCCACCTACTGGTGTGGTCAGTGGCCCTTTTATAGCCACCAGGTATTCTTCTATGGTATCCAGGGTAGCTTGCGGCAACCATTCGCCTGTGTTGTCCATAGCCTTTTGGCCTGCCAGCACCTCTTTCCAGACGATCTTTCGTTCGCCATCGTATGCCTTTTCCACAGCAGCCTCTAAAACCCTACTCGCAGCTGCCCAGATATCCGGGCCTATACCATCGCCCTCGATAAAGGGCAAGATTGGGTCATTGGGGACGTTTAGTTTTCCGTTGCTTATGGTAATCTTACTTCCGCTCATAATGTAGGTGGTTTTTGTCGAATGATTCGCCCGCAAAAGTAGCAAAAATCAAGTCAATAATTACGTCGTAAGCTGCACAAGAAGTAGCTTACAGCAAAATTCAAATAGATTGTGAGAACCCTCTGCTGGATTATCTTTTTATGTACTTCCGCAGGTTGTATGTCCTGCCAAAGAGGTATGATCAAACCTGCTGATCCGTCCAGTCGTCCACCAGTAGACACAGACCCGGTTTATATAGATCCGGGCGGCACACCACTCCCCCCTTCAGGGCAAGACAGCCAGCCTTGGGATAAACCCACCGTTTACCAGGCCTATAGAGCTGGAGCGGTAGACCTTCCCCCGCTTCCAGCGGCCAGCAACCGATGCGAAACCGTTGCAGAAGTACGAGACTATACGGAGCTCGATGGTTGCCAGCAACTACTCGAAACCGATCAAGGGCACCTGCTCCTAGTAGGCAGCTTAAGCGGTGGTTACGAACTGCTGAGTGGTGCCCGCGTCAGGTTTGGATTCGAATACATACAAGATGCTGTAAGTATATGCATGACCGAAGACGCTACCATTAGAGTCACCTGCGTGCAGCAGATACGGGAGCCGAGCATCTTTCCCAGGCCAATCGTTTGCGAAAGTCACGACCGAGTCAGCGAGTGGCTATACGAATTGGCACAATACCACACAGCCAATTACATCACGCGAGTTCCCTGGACCGATGGCCGAACGGCCTACTTCTTTGAATCGAGCGAAGGGCAGTACCTCTACGATTGCCAGGGCTATCTCTTGTGCAGGGCACCGCGCAACTGCTTACAATTTATAGATGATCTAAGCCAGGGTGTATTGATTTATGAAAACTGACTAGGGAATATCATGCTAAGCGCTCATCTAAATCAATAGCTAAACAAACGAGAAATTCTTGACAAATGTTCGCGAAAATGCGAGTACGCGAGATAAGGCACAATTATGACCATCACCAACATAGCTGCCTGGCTCATAAGCATTGCACTGATACTGACCTTGATCGTATTGGGTCAAAGTTTTTTGGTTCCTCTGTTCCTTTCATTGCTGCTCTGGTACATCATTAATGGGATCGACAATCAAATTAGAAGTGCGGGTATCATCGATAGATATTGCCCAAATTGGCTATCGCTGACCATATCTTTCGGTATCATCGGTCTGGGTCTTTATTTCGTTGGCAACCTCATCGTCAACAATGCAAACGAGTTCATCTCCAATGCCCCTCAGTATTTTGAAAGAGTAGATGACTTGCTGCTTCGCATCCATACACTGCTCGGACGTGAAGGCGCACCATGGACGCTGGATACCATTAAATATAGCGATCAGCTGATCAATAACTTTTCCATACTCGTAAGCGGCATTACAACCATAGCCAGGGGTTTTTTCCTGGTCATGCTATACGTGATATTTTTACTGATCGAACAAGGAACCTTCAGCCGAAAGATTGCCGCACTCAAAATGAACCCCACCCAACAAAACCGCTATCGCCAGATTGTCGGACAAGTCAATGCCGCTATGCGCAAGTACCTCTGGGTCAAAACATTTACATCCATTCTTACCGCCGTTTTGAGCTATGCGGTTTTTTGGATGATAGAACTGGACTTTGCCATTTTCTGGGCCTTCCTCATATTTTTATTCAACTACGTGCCCACCATCGGATCCATAACCGCTACTGCCCTACCAGCGCTTTTGTCCTTGTTACAATTCGAGGGGTTTACCCCATTTCTCATCATCGGTATTGGCGTGAGCACCATCCAGCTGATAGTCGGCAATATTATCGAACCGCGCATGATGGGCGACACCCTCAATATATCTCCGTTAGTAGTTGTACTGGCACTCATATTGTGGTCCATCCTTTGGGGTGTCGCAGGCATGCTGCTGAGTGTTCCGATCACGGTTATGATTTTGATTATCTGTGCCCAGTTTCCTGTCACTCGGCCAGTGGCCATTTTACTTTCTAAAGACGGTAGGATCGGCGACTGACAAACAAATCATCAGAAAGCCTATCCTCCAAAAAGTTGCTCTAGAACGGCAGAACACCCATAGAGACCCTTATCTTTGCGATCCCTCTAAAAACCAGCGCAAAATGAAAGTTGCAGTAGTTGGTGCCACCGGTTTGGTTGGCACGGTTATGTTTCAAGTATTAGAAGAGCGGAATTTCCCTGTAGAAGAATTACTTCCAGTAGCCTCGGCCAGATCTGTGGGAAAGAAAGTACACTTTCGCGGCCGTGAGCACACAGTCATTGGCATGGAAGAGGCCATAGCTGCCAAACCCGATGTAGCCCTATTCAGTGCTGGTGGCTCTACATCCAAAGCATGGGCACCAAAATTTGCAGAGGTGGGCTGTGTAGTTATCGACAACAGCAGTGCCTGGCGAATGGACCCCGACAAGAAGCTGGTCGTTCCTGAAATCAATGGCCGAACTATAGGAAGTGAAGATCTGATCATAGCCAACCCCAACTGCTCGACCATTCAAATGGTGATGGCACTTGGCCCTCTGCATGAAGCTTTTGGTATCAAGCGGCTGGTCATTAGTACCTACCAGTCGTTTACCGGTACGGGTATGCAAGCCGTGAAGCAGTACAACATGGAACGCAAAGGTTTTGACCTACAGAAAGAAGAGATGGCTTACCCCTATCCCATTTTCGAAAACTGCATTCCGCAGTGTGATGTCTTTCTCGAAAACGACTACACCAAGGAAGAAATGAAGCTGGTTCACGAAACCCGAAAGATCCTCTCTGCCCCTGACTTAGCCATTACGGCTACTGCTGTTCGGGTACCCGTACACGGTGGGCATAGCGAATCGGTGAACGTCGAATTCGAGCAAAGCTTCCGACCTGCGGAAGTCCAAAAAATACTATCCCAAACTCCGGGAATAATCGTAGAAGACGATCCTTCCAATTTGAAGTACCCTATGCCTCGCTACGCCAAAGATCGCGACGAGGTTTTCGTGGGGCGCATCAGGCGAGATGAGTCCATACAAAATGGCTTGAATCTCTGGATCGTATCTGATAATTTGCGCAAAGGTGCCGCTACCAATGCGGTCCAAATTGCTGAGTACATGCTGCAAAATGAGCTATTTCAAACCGTTGCAGCGACCGCCTGATCACACTACATCTGATTGAGCTTCTGACTTCAGAAGCTAAACCTACATTTTGACTACAATGAGAAATCGCATAGCCGTTTGGGGAAGAGACGCCGACCAAAATCGCGTCATGATCACCCTGGAACTGAAGACCGAAGACAATTTGGTACACATACTGACCTATCCGGAAAAACTCGTCACAGATGAGGTCTATACCAAGTTTATGAACCTGTGGCGTAAAAACCAGGAGACCGAACTGCCGGAGCCCAGCCGAAGTATAGTGAGGGAACTGAGCGTAACTGGTGGTTTGCTGCCCGACGAGCTAAAAGTAGAGCAGAGCGACACGATCAACCTGGCTCAAAACGAATGGCACTATGCCGTACTGAGCGATAAGATGACCAAATCTTACTTGGGCGAACTGGCCGAAATCGGAGATGCCATAGAGCGCTCAGGAGCTTACGATCCCAACCTGTGGAACCGCCTGAAAACATTCTGGGAAAAGGTACAAACCCAGCTCCGAGACAAGACCCTCTTGCGCGAACACGGCAACAAGTTGCGAAAAGGCACCGATGAGCTCTTCAACAAGATGAAGGAACTGCGCAGCAAAAAAGATCAGGAGCTGCGCGAGCAGAGCCAAGGCCTGGTCAGCGAATTTAACACGAAGCTGGAAGAGCTGGAGGCTACGATCGAAGAGGGAAGTCATCTGCGCAAGGTATTCGACGAGCTTAGAAAGCTCCAATCCAAGTTTCACAACACCAAGTTTCACCGCAAGGACAGAGACCTCATCTACAAGCGTATAGACGCCGCCTTCAAAGCGGTAAAAGCCAAGCGAGGACAAAGCGACGGCGGTGGCTCCGACCGAACCAAAAAGCGCTATGACGGTCTGATCAATGCCATGGAGCGTATGCAGAATAGCATAAATCGCGATCATAAGGATCTGGAATTTCAGCGCAAGCGCATCACCAATACCGATGAGCAGATGGAGGCTGAAATCAGACGGGCCAAGATCCAGATGATACAGAGTCGAGTAGATAGTAAGCAGGAAAAGCTGAACGATATGCTCAAGACCAAGCACATGCTCGAAAAGCGGATGGAAAAGGATAAAAAGCGAGCAGAAAAAGCCAAAGAGCGAGAGGCTCAGCAAAAGGCCGAAGAGGCAATCAAAGCCAAAATGGAAGCCGAACGGGCCCAAAAAGAAGCACAGCGCACTGAGGAAGAAGAAGCAAAACTCCAGGCTGCAGCAGCTGCAATTCAGGCGGGACGCAAAAAACCTCAACAAAATGTAGCCGTAGAAGTAGGGGCTGCTGTTAGCTCTGCAAATACAGAGCTGGTAGAAAATATCGCTGCTTTAAGCCGTATAATGGCCCAGGAAGAGGAATAAATTTTTCACATTTCAAATTCTAAATATCTGATTTTCAGATTTTTGTGCTTAAAATTTACCTTTTTTTCTTCACGCCCTTTATTTTTTGTCCTTTGCCCAGCTTGCCGGTCTCCTGACATTTGTATCAACGAAAGGGGAAATGCCCCTCTCCAAAGATTTGAATGTTCATGGGATTACGATTCTGGATGCTGCTGTTTAGGTCTGGGGAGACTAAAACAGCAGTATCGAGAAACCCACCGACATTAAAGACCTATATGTTCATGGGATTATAAAAAGCCGCGGGCCTTCGGGAACGCGGCTTTTTCTTTTTTTAGACTGCATAGATCTCTCCGCTCATCTGGCAAAACGCAGATTGAATTTTATGAATCTCATTCACGAAGACGAAGATATCCTGGTTATCGACAAACCGCCTGGGCTATTGACGGTACCAGATCGCTACCTGCCAGAGCTGCCCAATGCGCTCGATGCGCTAAGCAAAAAGTATGGCGAGGTTCGTCCAGTTCAAAGGCTGGACAAGGAAACCAGTGGCCTATTGTGCTTTGCCCGTCACCAGGACGCTCAGCGCAGTCTTAGCATACAATTTGAGCAGCGCATAGTAGAGAAGACCTACCTGGCCATCGTAGAAAATAAGCCTGCTATCGAAATCGGGGAAATAGACTATGCACTGGCTCCGCATCCAGGCAAACCCGGACGAATGATTGTCTCGAACAAAGGCAAATCGGCTATTAGTAAATACCGAATCAAAGAAGAGCTAGGAGGATATTCCCTACTGGAGGTAAAGATCATGACCGGCCGTACCCATCAGATCAGGGTCCATTTGGCAGCCATAGGGCACCCACTGCTGATCGATAGCTTTTACGGTCGCCGCGATAAGTTGCTGCTATCGCAAATCAAAGGTCGACGCTATCGGCCCAACCGGTCGGGTGAAGAGCGGCCTTTACTCAGCCGGGTTCCCCTACATGCACACACATTGGGTTTTGTACACCCTGCTACTGAAGAAGAGATCAACTTCATCTCTGAGCTGCCCAAAGATATGCGGGCAGCAGTCGCTCAACTTAGAAAATGGGGGTAAAAATTTTGAATCCACGATCATCTTAAGGCATCCAATACTTCAGTGGCCCCCGGTTCGTAAATAGAACCTCCACCTGTTTTAGTTGCAACAATCGTAACAATGTCCTGACCCTTATAAAAAGGCAACTCAACTGCAACTTCTTTCAAATGATCGTGAATATCACGTGGACGAGATATGTCAGACCACTTGCATTCGCAGAGTATAAGTGTTTTTCCATCTGAAGTTTTTGACACTCCATCCAACTCCACCTTTCGCCCAGTTTTTGTCACTCCCCACCACGACGAACAAGCTGCTACGCTTTTATCGACAAGCCCTCTCGCGATAGCCGACCGGGTTAATGACTCCCAAACCTGGGCAGAAAACTGATTTAGACTATTTGAAATTTCTGACCAAACTTCTTCTCTTCTCCCTTGCTCTATTTTAGCAGCATTAGGTACTATATAGCGATGAAAAAATCGCATAAAGGGATCAGATACACGATAGAGGGTTTGCTTATTACCTCTTATAGGAGAACCAAATGGTCTTAGCTTTTCTATATACCCTAACTCAATTAAGCGATTCAGTGGGCGGCTCAACTCAGCTGAAGGTTTTTCCATTCGCCCTCCCAGCTCTGACAATCGATTGACCCCACTCGCCACGAGCGTAAGCAGACTTAGTGGTTGTACCAAAGATGTCAAATCGTCTAGCAGTAACCTTCTAGGCTCGTCATATAGTAGCCCTATAGGTTGTAGGAGTAGCTCTGATATAGCCTGCTTCAGATCATCATACCTATCGCGTAGCTCCCAGTAGCGGGGAACACCACCCCAAACTGCATATTCCTCTACCAGACTTTCAGCTTTCAATGCTGGAAAATGATCCTGGAAGTAACCTGCTAGTAGTGGAGTAATTTTTAAAATTTCATCTGCTCTTCCATATAGTGGTGCCGTAGCGGATAAAATAGTCCCCTCCATCATCTGCTGAGAAGAACCACAAAGCACTAGATGGAAAGGTAAGTTCGATCGATTTTCCAGTAGTGCCTGCAAAATGCTAGGCAAAGATGAATCGCTTTTAGCGAGGTAAGGAAACTCATCCAACACCAGCGTATATCTTTCCCCTCCCCTCTCTGCTAATGCACGAAAAAAATCGAACCAATTTCCGTACACACCTCGATCAAATCCTGGAAACTTTTGAGCAATTGTCTGGCTGAGTAATGCTCTCTGTAGGCTGGCCTCACCTTGAACAGCTAAACAATAGCAGTCAGTGTCTTGAATTATATGCTGTAGCAGGGTACTCTTACCACATCGCCTACGGCCATAGAGTACAATAAGCTGGGGCCTTTTTCTAGCAAAGGCTTGACTTAAGACCGCAATTTCGCTCGTCCGATTGTGAAAAGACATACACAAATATAACTTGTAGTAACTACAAGTTGTAGTTACTACAAGTTATATTTATATCCAACTACCAGAAGTAGGCTACAACTATGGTTGTTAGCACCAGCAAGATAACAGATAGGTAGCGATAGTTCTTATACCAGGGCAAGCCAGCCAGCTCTTCGGTTTCCTCTTTGATCAGCTTCTTGGTCCAGATCATACCCTCCAGCTTTTCAGCCTTAGGCGGAGATGTAGCCAGGCTCACAACGATGTGAACGATCAAGCAAAGGAAGAATAAAACCGTAGTGCGCAAGAGGAAATGCAACTGGAAGAACCAGTGGTCTACCTCTCCAACAATACCAACCACCCAGACTACGGCCATACCTAGTCCAAATATCAGGCTGATGAAACTACCGTTTCCATTCGCCCTGGGCCAGAACAGACCCAAAATAAATGCAGATACGATAGGCGGTGCAATATAACCGAGTATATCTTGCAAGTATCTGAACAGATCGCCATAGCGCCCGATAAACGGTGCCCAGACAGAAGCTAAAACAACCAGTACCAGTGTAGCGATCTGACCACTGCGCACCAACTGCTTACTAGACATATCGGGTCGCAGCTTGTTGACAAAGTCCATCGTGATCAGGGTAGAAGCCGAGTTGAAAGTGGCTGAAATACTACTCATCATGGCCGCCAATAGGCCTGCCACCACTAAACCCAACAGTCCCGTAGGCAAGAGCTCGAATAGCAGCGTAGGATAGGTAAAGTCCGTACATTCCGCCAAATTTTCGCAAAGACCATCGGCTGTCTGATAGGCAACTTCTGTGTTGCGGAACAGCAGGAACCCTATAGTGCCGGGAATGACCATGATCAGAATGACGGGGAGCTTGAGCAGACCGGCGAACAGTGCCCCCCAGCGACCGTGATTCAAATCCTTAGAACCCAAGACACGCTGTACCATAAACTGGTTGTTGGCCCAGAAGTAGAAGCCCAGCAAGGGTACACCAGTCAGAAGACCCCACCAGGGCACGATCGGGCTGTCGTATTGTCGCCACCAGTCGCCTTCGTTTTCTCGAACTATGCTTAAGGCCTCAGATGCATTTTTGTCGATAGCACCGGATTCATTCAAAGAGTTAAGCTGCTCGACCATACCACTCCAGCCACCTACTTCTTGTAGGCCGTAGTAGGTCAAAATGATGGAGCCAAAGATCAAGATGATGGCCTGAATCACCTCGGTTTTTACGACCGAATTGAGACCACCCGGTATGGTATAAGCAGCCGCCGAAAGCGCTAGGCCTACAATGATGATCCAGGGCGCCGTATTGGGAAAAATCAGCCCCAGCACCAGGGTACCCACATAAAGGGAGGCGGCTGTATCTATAAGTACGTTGCCCACCACAGTGATGAATGAAAAGTAATATCGAGATCGGCTATCGTAGCGTCGCTCCATGAATTCGGGCATGGTGTACACCCCACTTTTCAGATAAAAAGGCAGGAAGAATATGGCAAAAAACACCAGAACCAATACAGCATACCACTCGTAGTTGTACACCGTCATATCCAGATTGTAGGCCGATCCGGCTAGCCCAATCAGGGTCGAACTCGAAATATTGGCCGCAAAAAGCGAGATGCCCACAATGGGCCAGGTCATGTCTCTGCCCGCCAGAAAGTACTCCTCAGAACTCTTATTCTTGGCGTTGTAGAGTCCGTATCCAATAATAAATACGGCATAGCTGAGCATGACAGCCACATCTATACCATGCAGCGAGAAGTTTTCCATCTTTAAGCTTTGTACACTAAATCGAAAGGGTAAGTATACACATTGTTATGTACTCAAGCACACTATCATCCCGCTTTTCTGTTTCTCCGCCATACAAAAAGGGCGAGATGCCGTGCATTTCGCCCTTATCTAAAATCACCCGACTGTAGATGGGATTCCCAACAAAAGTTGGACTTTCCCTACAGAATAAGAATTATCATTTAATACAATACCAATTTACAGTATTTAAACTTAAAAAGCAAGCCTAATGTAAAAATTTATTTCACCCAAACTCCACAAGACAGCACAAAATATGCTCGAAAGCCACCTAATACAAGTGTTTCTTCTGATAAGGACTTCCGCAGGTCGGAATATTCCATAAGTGTTGAAACCAACGCACAATACCTTACTTTGAACAGAAGCAACGGGAAGATAATATTCCCTTCGATCTCAGCTATTATGGCAGTTCGACATAAATGTCCAAACACTTATTTGGATCTTAGTGAAAGATGAGACAGTACGGAAGCCCCTTAAGTAAAACATCGATCAGACTGCACTACTCCCATGAAGGACGACCAAGACTTCAGCGTAATCACCTCCGACTCGACATCGTCAAACGTCCATTGAAGCTTGAATCCCCTGCGATCGTTCGGTTGCTACTGGATGATACCGAGATATATTGAGGACACAATACTTTTATGGATTCGATTAGTATCGTATTCACACTCGTCTATAATTTAGACCAGCTATGCAAATTACAATAATTACACCCTCAATAATCCCCAAGCCAATTATTCATAACCTCCCATGCAGCAGTCTCACGATCAGTTAATTGTATGCCCATTATTTTTCTAAGGTTAAGAAAATACACAACCTTGAAATATTCTGAATTTTCGAAATTAAGTCCTTCTCTACTCCTACCCCTATCTAAATAGTCTTCATAATCTATAATCGCATCTATTATTATCTCTCTATTTAACATGCTTTGGTAAGCATCCTCCACAAACCTGATATTAACTAATTCAAAAGGATTCTGATATATTTTCCTAAAACACCAGCGTATATCATCTGCAATTTCAGATTTTCGAATAATATTTCTAATGTATCTTCTCGGATTCTTATTGTAGTTCTCCAATCTATTTATAAAATTATCAGTAAAATCAAATAATGATAACGGAAAACCCTCAGATACCCGAACTTCCCTTAATGCATCTAGAGCATCTGGGGTAGAGATGTAATTGAGAGTGTTCACTAATACTTCGACAATACTTTCATTTTCACATTTAAGTATTAAATTTTTTATACCCGGAATTAATTGCTCGTACCCATGTTTCCTAATAGTTCTTTCGGCAACTCTCAATTTACTCAGTTCATCTGACCTTAAATATTCATCAAATAAATACCATAATGAAAAATCATTAATTTGTCCTAACATAAATAAATATGCAATATTTCCTTCTCCAAATTCTTCATGCATTTGGAGTAAGGTGTTTTTTATTGTATCAATATCCCAATTATTTAGCAAATAATTTACACCACCATTTCTCTTAAGCCCTGTATTTTCAATCAACCTTATTTGGTCAACCAAATCATTATCTTGATTTGAATAACTAGTGCGATCTAATTGTTGACCATACAAATCAACAAAAGATAACAACCCTATAACGAGTATGATTAATGTATATACTTTCATTTTTTCTTTTTTTTAATTTGACAAAGGAGAAGCTTAAAATATAAGCTGATTAGCCTCTCCCAACCAACCTTTACCCACCAAAAAAGTCACCAAAACTCCAGCTCAATTACCTCCGATTGTGTATCGTAAAACGTCCATTGGAGCTTGAATACCCCGCGATCTTCTTCCCGCTGTGGGATGAAGCCGAATATCACCCATTTAGCGTCTACGGTAAAGGTATGCTGCTCCATAGGCGAAAGTGTGTTTTCATCAGTTAGCTCTATACCATGTCTATGGTCAATAAATCCTGATCCAGTTTGTATACCATTTGGCCTTTTTATGGTAAAATAGTTATTTATTGAACCCAAAGAAGGTATATAAATGGTAGCTGTATCTATGTTTAAAACGGTAAGATTTAGTGTATCGTCACTATCTTTGATAATTGTTGGCTGAAAATTTGGTTTAAGAGTACCATCTTGGTAGGCTAGTCCTGTATTCCCTATCACCCTTATTTGACCAGCCAAATCATTACCTTGATTTGAATAGCTAGTATAACTCAATTGTTGCCCATATAAGTAGACAAAAGACAACAACACTACAACGGACATGATTAGCGTATATATTTTCATTTTGCCTTCTTTAATTTGACAAAGGAGAAACCTAAAATATAAGCTGGTGCGCCTCTCCCAACCAACCTTTACTCATCAAAAAAAGTCACCAAAACTCCAGCTCAATCACTTCCGACTTGGCATCGTAAAACGTCCATTGGAGCTTGAATACCCCGCGGTCTTCTTCCCGCTGTGGGATGAAACCAAAGATCTTAAATCTGGCATCTCTGGTGAAGGTATGCTGCTCACTGGGTGAAAGAGTGTTTTCATCGGTTAGCTCTATACCATGTCTAGGGTCAATAAATCTAGACGCCCGTTGCCTACCGGTTGGTCTAGTTATAGTTATATAATTATTTGTAGTACCCAATGGAGGGATATAAACAGTAGTCTCACCTAAATTTCTGACAGTAAGATGTATTGTATCGCCATTGCCCCTTGTGATAGTTAGCAGAAAATTTGGTTTTGTGATGCTATCTTGGCAATCAAGTACTAAATCGCCAATAGACAATAGAAGCAACAAAGCAAATAAGAAATATTTTTGCCATAAATTCTTAATGATCGCGAAATTTTGGAATAAACTATTTTTCATACAACTAATGGAATCGTATTTACTATATTGAAAAAGCTGGGGATATAGTTAGCTTCTACGGTATGGTGTCGACAAAATAACGATCTGTGATATTCAATATTACTTTAGCTTCACCCTTCTTGACCATAATCTACTACAATAGCACTCGCGGTTGGAATTCCAGAGAACTTTTCATCGCCTATAAAGTATCACTAATTGGATAAAGAATTAGCTTTCATCACACCAACTCTGGTCATTTGTAAGTCTTTTAGAACCATGTAAATCAGGCTCAGGGAAAGTTCCATTTCCTTTCATTAGGTTTCTTTGTACGGCATTTAGGCTTTGTTGTGCTGAATCAATAAAAATAGTAAGCATCTCCCTACTTTTGCACTCGCTATGACTGATATTCAAGGCTCGATACAAGAAACTCTATCTCAGTGTCTGGTAGAACTATACGGTGCTGAAGCCGTCAAGCTCCCGACTGCTCTTCAAGCGACCCGCAAGGAGTTTGAGGGCAACTACACCGTAGTTACCTTCCCCTATACGCGTGTGGCCAAAGCCAAACCAGAAGACATTGGCCAACAACTGGGCAAATTATTGGTAGAACGCATAGAACACATCCGCGATTTTAATGTCATCAAGGGTTTCTTGAATTTGGTGGTATCCGATGACTATTGGATGGGTTTTCTCCGCGCCATTTATGATGATGAGCAATTCGGGCGTCATGCCTCCAGAAACGAGCGGGTTTTGGTCGAATTCAGCAGTCCCAACACCAATAAACCACTCCATCTGGGCCACATCAGAAACATACTGCTCGGCTGGTCGACGAGTCAGCTATTAGATGCTGCCGGTTACGATGTCGTTAAGGTCCAGATCATCAATGATAGAGGCATTGCCATCTGCAAGTCGATGTTGGCCTGGAAGCTATTCGGACATGGGGAAACACCTGCCTCAAGCGGAATCAAGCCCGATCACTTCGTTGGAAACTACTACGTGCGTTTCGAGACGGAATATCAAAAGGAGTACAAGGCTTGGCAATCGACTACCGAAGGCCAAGAGATCTATGCAGCCAAAGCCAAAGAAGGTCAAAGCCAGGAAGCTTTTTTCAAAGCTTACTCAAAAAATGGTTACTTCAATGAATACAGCCAGCTGGGTGCCCAGGCTAAAGACATGCTCTTGAAGTGGGAGGCCGGTGATCCGGATACTGTCCAACTCTGGAAGCAGATGAACAGCTGGGTATACGAAGGTTTTGAATCGACTTACAAAAGACTTGGCGTCGACTTCGACAAACTTTATTACGAGTCGCAGACCTACAAGCTCGGTAAAGACATGATCGATACGGGCTTGCAAAAAGAGGTCTTCCACACCCGCGATGACGGATCGATATTCGCGGATCTCACGGATGTAAAACTATCGGAGAAAACGCTGATGCGCAGCGATGGTACCAGCATCTACATCACCCAGGATCTGGGAACGGCGAGGCTTCGCTACGACGATTTTGGGGCTAAGCGAATGGTATATGTGGTAGCCGACGAGCAGAACCATCATTTCGCCACCCTATTCGAGTTACTCAAAAGGCTGGATGAGCCTTATGCCAGTGGTCTGTATCATTTGAGTTACGGCATGGTCGATCTGCCAACTGGTAAGATGAAAAGCCGGGAAGGTACCATTGTCGATGCCGACGATCTCATGGCAGAAGTAGTCAATGAGGCCAGACTGGCCAGTGCAGAACGGGAAACAACCAGCGACCTGAGTGAAAGCGAGCGCGAACGCATTGTGGAGATGATCGGACTGGCCGCCTTAAAGTTCTTCATCATCAAAGTGGGGCCGGCCAAACGCATGACCTTTAATCCCAAAGAAGCAGTAGACCTACAAGGACAGACGGGACCTTACGTTCAAAATGCCTACGTCCGCACTCAAGCCGTTTGGCGTAAAGCCGGAGACCGCACTTTGGAAAGCATAGAGCAATATGCTAGGCTGGAATCGATAGAGCGGGAGATCATTCAGCAGATGTACGGCTTCCCTGATCTGGTGGCTGAAGCAGCAGAAAACTACGATCCTTCACTAATGGCGAATTATTGCTATGAGCTCGCCAAAAACTTTCACCGATTCTGGCACGATCACAGCATACTGAATGCCGAGGAGGTCGGTGCTGCAGACTTCCGATTAGCCCTATGCCAGGCTGTTGGTCATGTCTTGAAAACCGGCATGAATCTACTGGGCATCGCTATGCCAGAGCGCATGTAAGGCGAATATTCAGGCTTAAATAGGTATGTCGGCTACAGGAAGACTCAGAAATGTATGCTCTCCGTCATCTTATTTAGATTTAATCGAATTAAACTTAATAATTTTTGGCTGCATTTTCAGGTGCTTGTAGCTTTGAGTGTTCAACTTATAGCGTCAAACCATTATGAAACATTTGTACTTATCAGCCCTATTTGCTTTCAGCTTTTCCTTGCAAGCACAGGTTGTCGAGCGCGTAGTTACTATGGAGCCAACTTATGTCAATCAGGTTTTCTTTGACATTGAGACGGGCGCAACCACATCAATTGCACAAGACAGCTGGGATATCGCCTTCGATGTGAGCCAGCTTGGTACAGGAATCGTACTGAACGAAGGCGCACCGCGTTCGAGTTCTCCGCCTGCACTATTAGCCTATATGCCAGGTAGCAATGACTTTGATGCCGTAACCAGCGAACCTACTGACGATCAGCTCATCTTTAATGATGAATCCAGCTGGAGCAACGGTGGCGCTTTCAATCTGGTAAGTGATTCAGAAGTACTGGAAGACGTGGGCTGGGGCCTATATGACGACATGACCGAAACGGTTAGCGGTACGCGTGTATTCATCATCGAACTGCGCGACGGAAGCTTTAGAAAAATAGAATTCACCAGCTTAGCCGCAGGTGTATACAGTGGGCGTCATGCCAATTTAGACGGATCTGACGAGATAACTTTCTCCATTAACAAAAGTGATTATGCTGGCAAGCGATTGGCTTATTACAAGCTGACCACCAACCAGGTAATGGATCTCGAACCCGAAGAATGGGACATCAAGTTTACGCGCTACTTCCAAATTGCTACTCAAGGTGGAGTCACTCAGCAATATCCTTTTACCGGTATTCTGCACAACGATATGTCTGTACAAGTTGCCGAAGCACGCGATGTCAATGTTGAGACCGTGGACTTCAACGACTACACAGACGATTTCTCTGACGATATTTATATCATCGGCGATGATTGGAAAGGCCTGGACGGATTTACTTTCTTCATCATCGAAGACCTATGTTATTTCATACGCTCTTTAGATGATGACAATGTATACAAACTGATCTTTGAAGACTTCACAGGTAGCTTGCAAGGAGAGACCTCATTCATTACTGAGAATGTAGGTGTCCTAAGTGCCGTATCAGATCTGCCTAGTGCATTGTCTTCAGCCTCTATCTTCCCAAACCCGGCATTCGACCAGGCTGATCTGGTCGTTGACTTGGCTAATGCACTGCCCAACAATGGTGAAGCCCAACTGACCATCTTCGACAAGCTAGGCCGTCAGCTTTCGGAAGAACTTGTAGAATTGCGTCCGGGTGTCAATCAGTTCGATCTCCCTGTCGGAAGTCTTATTTCCGGCCACTATTTAGTTCGCCTGAATTGGGGAACAGAGCAGTTCACTCAGTCGCTATTCATTCGATAATGTAAACGTTATCCTCTAGAGTCTTTGGCGACTGAAAGGGGATAAGTAAATATGGTTAAATGTCCTTTAGTAGCCCCAAAGCTAATTCCGGAAGATCGCCTCTCTATTCACTATTATATGTACTGGTACTCACAGTCAGCCTAATACAGCTGACTTCTTGCGGTACTGAGGCAGACGCTTCAGGTCAGCAGGCGGAAAGCGAAGTCCCTAAAGCCGAACGCATTGTTTCCCTCAGTGGAACGCTAACGGAAATTCTTTATGCCCTGGACATGGGCGACCGCATAGTCGGTGTAGATATTACCAGCGTTTATCCCGAAGACAAAACCGCAGAGCTCCCCCGACTTGGACACATGAGTCAGCTCAATACCGAAGCTTTACTCGCTCTGGAACCCGATCTGGTCATTTACGAAGCTACGGAGCGTGGAGCCCCAGAAGCCATCACTCAGCTGGAGCAAGCGGGAATCACGATCTCGGCCATAGAAACTGACCATACCCTCGATAATCCCATAAATGTTACCAGCCAACTGACGGAACTTCTCGATATAGAAGAATCATCTATCGCCAATCTTCGTCAACGACTTAATGGCGAAAGAGAAGCGCTAAATGGTATAATCGAATCGGCGGAGTCCTCTCCTCGCGTCCTGTTCATCTATGCCAGAGGCATGGGCAGGCTCCTAGCCGCAGGCAACGAAACCTCAGCTTCGGCTATGATCGAACTAGCTGGAGGTACCAATGCCATCACCTCATTTCCGCAATTTGAAGCACTGACACCCGAAGCACTGGTGGAGGCTCAGCCCGATGTAGTGCTGATGTTTACCAGCGGCTTGGCTAGTCTAGACGGCAAAGAAGGCTTACAGCAGATACCGGGCATGAGTGCTACGCCTGCTTATCAGAATGACCGGATAATCACCATGGAAGGTTTGTACCTGACTGGCTTCGGGCCTAGATCGACCCAGGCAGCCATAGAGTTGTCAGAGAGCCTGCACCAAGTAGAAATAGAAGCTGAAGAGGGCTGAGGCTAAAGTTGACCAGAAAGCTGCAAATACTGTGCTCCAGAAAGCTACATTGCTGTCTGTATTACTGGTGGCCGCTATGTTCAGCGGCCTCCTCGTTGGTGCCTATGAGCTAAGCATACCCAAACTCTGGGCTGCATTACTGGGACCGACCGAAGACATGAGCCACTTTCTGATTTGGAACATCCGTATTCCCAGAGTACTACTGGCAGCAGCAGTCGGTGGTGGACTAGCTATAGCCGGTGCTGCCATCCAGGGGCTATTCCGCAACCCGCTGGCCGACCCTGGCATCGTGGGCATCAGCAGCGGGGCTATGCTTTTTGCTGTACTGGCCTTGGTTTTTTTGAGTACTGCCTTATCCAGCCTGGCCAATTCGCTCCAACAATGGACCATTTCCATTTTTGCTTTTATCGGTGCTCTGCTCACTACCCTTCTCGTTTATCGCATTGGCAGCAGAAAGGGAAGAGTTCAGGTAGCCAGTATGTTGCTCGCCGGTATCGCCATTACCGCCTTTGCTGGCGCTATCACCGGTTATCTGGTCTACAAGTCAGACGAATCTCAGCTACGAGACATCACCTTCTGGACATTAGGCAGCGTGAGCGGAGCCAACTGGGTTCAGCTGGGAATAGTAGGCCCGTTGGTCATTATTGGTAGCATACTCATACAAAGAGACGCCCGCGCGCTCAATGCCATACTGCTGGGTGAAAAGGAAGCGGCTTATTTGGGCTTTAAAGTAGAGCAAGTTAAACAGCGCGTGGTCATACTGGCGGCGCTAGTCGTTGGCGCCTGCATTTCTGTAACCGGGCTCATAGGCTTTGTCGGTCTCGTCATTCCACACTTACTGCGATTGATCTGGGGGACCGATTATCGTGGACTTTTAGTATATTCAGCATTGTTAGGCGGTACCTTCCTGGTGCTGGCCGACAACCTGGCACGAACCATCGTAGCGCCCGCAGAACTACCTATCGGAATATTGACCGCACTCATTGGTGCGCCTTTCTTCGTCTGGCTGCTGCTGCGTAGCCAACGCCAAATTCCGATGCTATGATCGAATTGCGACAAGTCGGTGTCAAGCGAGGTGGACGCTACATTC
>JBCDFE010000019.1:0-28721 GCA_039178745.1 Bacteroidota bacterium
CTTCTAGAGGGACTGTTTACAGAAAACTGATACCGTATTTGAGTGCTATTTCCTTTGCGTCATCGCTTTGCGCATCTACTTTACGACTATTCATTTCGTCAAAGAAAGCTTCAAAGTTTTTTCCTGGGATGACATAATTCAGCACCCTGGCGGTTTCTTCTCCTACAGTCTTGATTCCGTGTTTTATGCCTCTGGGCAAGTATATGATATCACCTACTTCTCCTATGAGCGTTTGTTCGCCTAGGACCAGCTCCACTTTTCCCTTTAGCACGTGGAATATTTCATCCTCATGCTGATGTAGATGAATGGGTACTGTACTCCCAGCAGGCATAATACCTTCGACGAGGTAAATATCTCCTTCCGTCTCCTGAGCGCTGAGGATGATTTGACGTTTTCCGCCAATAATGGAAGGGTTCTCTTGATTTAGAGAGGTGTGTTTTGGTGATTTCATGTCCTATACTTAGCAAGGCCTCGACCTGCGGAAGTCCAAAAATAAGAAATAGCCCATAGTGGTCCACCCCTCTAGCTCATCTAAAATCGGTTTTCTACTCACCTGTTTTTTGGATTCTCTATATCATAGCTCTGCTCACAGCAACGCCAAGAATTCCTCTTCAGTCATAATGTCTACTGTGCCTAGCGCCTGAGCTTTCTTCAACTTTGAGCCGGCTTTCTCGCCCACGACTAGAATATCGAGTTTTCCACTCACCGCACTCACATTTCTAGCACCGGCGGCGGTCGCTTTTTCCTGGGCTTCCTTTCTACTCATTTGCGTGAGTGTGCCGGTGAACAGGATGCTTTTGCCCACCAATGGGCCCTCTGTAGCTTGTCTTGGAGGTCGGTCTTCCTCTGTGGGTCGCATATTGACTCCGAGCGCTTCCATTTCGCGGAGCTGCTCCAGGTGCAAGGGGTTGGCAAAATACTCAGCTACGTTTCTAGCCACTTTTGGACCGATGTCTTTCAGATTGGTGAAGTCTTCTTCTGTCCACTCGGCCAGATCCAGTACATGGCTGACCTGCTGAGCCAGTAGTCTGCTGGACCGCTTTCCCAGGTGGTGGACTGAAAGGCCATGCAGTAACCTCCATAGCGGATTGCTCTTAGCTTGCTCGATCGATCGGCGCAAGTTCTCTACCGATTTTTGGCCGAACCCTTCCAGGCGGGCAATCTCATTGTAGGGAAGCCGGTATACATCCACTAGGCTGTGTAGCCATCCGAGCTGGTGAAATTGCTCGACATAGCGGCGGCCCATACCATCTATATCCATGGCCCCTTTGCTCACGTGCCACACGATGCGCTCGAGCACTTGCTGCGGGCAGGCTTCGTTTACACAGCGCCAGGCGGCTTCGCCTTCCTGCCTAATTAGGATGGTGCTACAAGACGGGCAATCGGTTGGAAACACGATTGGTATTTCGCTGCCGTCGCGCAGGTCTTCCAGCGACTTTACGATGTAAGGAATCACATCTCCGGCCCGCTCTACCAGCACTTGGTCGCCTATGCGCAGATCCTTTTCAACGATAAAATCTTCGTTGTGCAGACTGATGCTGCTGATGGTCACACCGGCCAGACTCACGGGTTCGGTTTTGGCCACAGGTGTGATGGTGCCGATCTTTCCGATCTGATACTCTACGTCCAGCAGCTTTGTACTCGCCTGGCGGGCAGCAAACTTGTAGGCGATGGCCCAACGCGGATGATGGCTCGTGAATCCAGCCCGATTTTGCAAACTCAGCTTGTCGAGCTTGATCACCATACCGTCTATCTCGTATTCGTAAGCATCGCGGCGGGCCTCCCACTGGGCACAAAAATCGGCAGCTCCGGCTATGCTTTCGGCTTGCAGGCGCTCGTCGCCCAGCTTCGGTATTTTAAATCCCAGTTCATCCAGCGCGTTCAAGGATGCCGTATGGGTTTCGAAATTGCCCAGTTGGTTTTGCCCATTTTCGTCTTCAGCCACGGCCAGGTGATAGACAAAAGCCTCCAGCTGGCGTTGCGAAACCTCCTTGGGCGACTTCATGCGCAAGCCTCCCGTAGCGGTATTTCTTGGGTTGGCGAATAGCGTCAGTCCAGCCTCGGCCCTTGCTTGGTTCATCGTTTTGAACCGATCCTTGCGGATGATGACTTCGCCGCGAAGTTCCACCCGATACAAGCCGAAGCGGCTAAACTCGGCGACCAGTGGCACCGACTTGATCACTCGGGCATTGGCGGTGATTTCTTCGCCCAGCGTGCCATTTCCGCGGGTAGCTGCGCGCACCAGGCGGTCGTTTTCATAGACCAGAGCTATGCTGCCGCCATCGTATTTGGGCTCTACGGCATAGGCCAGTTTTTCTTCTTCGGGAATAACGAGGAGTCGTTTGATTTGCTGGTCGAACTCAGCGAGATCATCGGCATTGTAGCTATTACCCAGGCTTAGCATAGGACTCAGGTGAGGCACCGAAACAAAGTCGCCATCCAGGTCGCTCCCTACCCGCTGCGTAGGGGAATCTGGCGAAACCAGCTCTGGGTTTTCCGCCTCCAATTTCTCCAGCTGCTTGAACAGCAAATCGTACTCCGTGTCGCCTATTACCGGCTCATTCACCACATAGTAACGCCACTCATGATACTGCAATAATTCTATGAGCGCGCTTATTTTTTCAGACTTCCGCAGGTCGGAATGTCTCGGAGCCTCTTGTTTTTCGGTATCAATTTCTATTCTGTTCAGGATTGCCTTAGTCCTGCTTACGAGATCTTTTTGCTTGGCAGCGCTATACATGTCCGCAAAGGTAAGGAAGGGTAGCTGGTATAGGGTTAAGATTTGTGAGGGTGGGGGATCTAGATTTTGAGTTTTTGAGGTATTTGTTCGGGTTTTTTTGGCCTTAGTTTTCGCGAAAATGCGAACAAAACACCCCTCTCTCACCGCCGCCTAACCTCCTCCAGCAAACGCTCGTTCTCCGCGATCAAATATTCATTCTCGTCGTCTCTTGCCATAGCCAAGGATGAGGTAAAATGCTGAGTAGCGGCTTCTTTATCGCCCAGTTTCATCATGATGATCCCGTACCGGTATAGATCCCAGGCACTGGCACTACCCCTTAGTTCCATCAAAAGCTCCTGAAGCTCGCGGGCTTTTTCCAGCTCTATGTCTCGTTCGTAGTAGTAGGTGGCAGTAATGGCATAATCCATGAGGTTTTGAGTCAGCTCCTGCTGTATCATCTCGTCCATGGCCTCTTGCGTGTAAAAGCTGATGGGTATCCTCACCGAACTCGTTTCCCAGGCGATCCCCAGATTGGCGGCGGTTTCGGTGATGTCGTAGATGTTGATGGTTAGTGTTTCTTCCACCACCTTCAAGGGAGTGACCTCACCGGTAGTCAGGTAGCGCAGCTTTGCACTGTCCAGAGGATTGGGAACATCCAAATTGTCGGTATCCGAATAGAAGTAGATTTCCCAGCTATCTGCCATGGGCTTGGTGAGGAGGGCATATTTGCCTGCTGGCACTTCTGTTTCACCTATCCTGACCCTGTGGTCGAATGCGATGGTGGTGTTTTCATTAGCCCCTGTACGCCATAGTTGTCCGAACGGCACAAGGTGACCAAAGATCTGTCTACCCTTCATCTGCGGACGGGAGAAGTCTATCTCTACATCAGTGGCACCGACTCGCTGCACGATTTTTTGACTCGGACTAAGTCGGAGATATTCGACTTGTGCCGGCACTAAAAAGGGAATGGCGCAGAAAAGCGCAAGCAGGGAAGCTTTCATGGCATGGAGTTGGGTTCATATCAAAAGGCAGCGAATGATGTGAAAGGGACATAAAGATCGCCAGCACACACTACGCTAGTTCTAAATCGTTAAGATATGGTTATTTTTGTTCCGCTTGGCAGACTTGCCTATGGCGTCATCAATTGGCATTTAGCTGCTGCCATCCCCTCGCCTCAGCAGAGGAATTCTTAAGTACCGAAATCTCTATTATGGGAGAGGGGACTGAGGGGTGAGGGCGACAAGTTATTTTCGTCCGAGCCTGCACACAAACATTTATAATAAACCCGCACCAGAACCCTAGCGAACAAAATGTAAAGCTTTCGTGCCATATCTTGATCTGCAAGATTTGGATTTAGGGCGCGGGCATTCAGGAAATGCATCGACCTGCGGAAGTCTAAAAGATCAACCGAACTTCAATGAAGAACCTTCTCCTACTCGCAACTTTTCTAATCACGACCCTCACCCTCTCTGCCCAGATCACCCTGGAAGAGATCTGGGGCAATTACGAATTCTGGCCCGAGTCGGTCGCCGGGTTCAACTTCAGACAAGACGGGCGTACCTACACCCGCCTGGAGCAAAACCAGATCGTAGAATACGACATCACCACCGGCAACCGGACGGGCGTACTGCTGCGCGGTGATGCCCTGCAAGCCGAGGGCTGGACTGGCCGAATAGAAAACTACAGCTTCAGTGGCGATGAGCAGCAGCTCATCATCAGCGCCGAGAATGAGTCGATCTACCGGCATTCGAGCCGGGGATATTATTTCGTCTACGACTTCGAAAGCGAGACCCTATCGCCAGTGCAGCCCGAAGGTAAGCACCGACTTGCTACCCTTAGCCCCAATGCCGACTACGTGGCCTATGTGCAAGACAACGACATCTACGTACGCGGTACCGATGGTAGCGAGGCCAAGCCCATTACCACCGATGGGGAGACGAACGTCATCATCAATGGGGCCAGCGACTGGGTGTACGAGGAAGAATTTGGCGACGATCTCGGCTTCTTCTGGTCGCCCAATGGCCGCTACCTCGCCTACTATCGCTTCGACGAAAGCGAGGTGGCCGAGTTTACTTTTGCCAACTATCGCGACAATCTCTACCCCGAATACGTGACCTTCAAATACCCCAAAGTGGGCGAAGACAATAGTCGCGTGAGCATACACGTATACGACATGCTGACGGGCCAAAGCCGCGAGTTGATCAGCGTGAACGACAGCCCCGAAGACAAGTGGCACTACGTGCCGCGCATCAAGTGGACAACGGAAGACAACGAGCTGGTGGTCTTCCGCATGAACCGCCACCAGAGCGAGCTGGAGCTCTTGCTCTACGATCTGAACAGCCAGTCAGAGCCACGCACCTTGCTGCAAGAACGCAGCCAGTGGTACGTGGACATACATGACAACCTGACTTTCCTGCAAGATGGCGAGCGCTTCATCTGGACCAGCGAAAAGAGCGGTTTCAACCACGTTTATCTGGGCAGTATGCGCGATGGCGGCATGACCCAGCTCACCAATGGCGAATGGGATGTGACCGACTTTTATGGCGTAGACGAGGGCAGTGGGCAGATCTATTTTCAAGCGGCCATGCGCGACCCTATGCAGCGTGAGGTCTACACCAAGAGCCTGGGCGGCAGAGACAATCCGCGGCCACTGGCCAACGAGGCAGGCACCAATACCGCCAGCTTTAGCGATACCTATGACTTTTTCGTACACCGCCACTCGACCATCAACCAGCCGCAGTCGGTGACGGTACGCAACCGCTCTGGCGAGGCCGTACGCACCATCCTCAACAATGCACCCCTAGTCGATCGCATGAAGATCGAGGAAGTACAGCCCGTAGAATTCTTCGACTTCACCACCAGCGAAGGCGTGGAGCTGAACGGCTACATGATCAAGCCCGCACTCATGGGCGACGGCCGCAAGCACCCGGTGCTGATGTTCGTCTACGGTGGCCCCGGCAGCCAGCAGGTGCGCGACAACTGGCGCGGTCAGAACTACTGGTGGTTCCAGATGCTGGCGCAGCAAGGGTTCGTCGTGGCGTGTGTCGACAATAGAGGCACCGGCGGTAGAGGCGAAGAATTCAAGAAAATGACCTACCTGGAACTGGGCAAGTACGAGACCCAAGACCAGATCGAAGCGGCTCAGTACCTCGGCTCCCTACCGTTCATAGACGAAGACCGCATCGGCATCTTCGGCTGGAGTTACGGTGGCTACATGAGCAGCCTCTGCATCCTGAAAGGCAACGATGTCTTCAAATCGGCCATAGCGGTGGCCCCGGTCACCAGCTGGAAATGGTACGATACCATTTACACCGAGCGCTACATGCGCACCCTGGAAGAGAACGAGTCGGGCTATCGCGACAACTCGCCCATCTACTTCGCCGATCGCCTCAAGGGCGATTACCTGCTGGTACACGGCATGGGCGACGACAATGTCCACTTCCAGCATACGGCCGAAATGGCCAATGCCCTCATCATGGCCAACAAGCAGTTCGATACCTACTTCTACCCCAACCGCAATCATGGCATATACGGCGGTCCGACCCGCTTGCATCTCTATCAGAAAATGACCGACTTTCTGATGGGCAGCCTGAATAGCGTGGAGACGGAAGAGATGGAAGTCGAGATCATCGAGCGCGACCGGGACTAGGATTAAGCACTTTCTGAGATGAGCTTCGAACGGAGCCCATCTCAGAAAGCGATCATTGAATTGACCATGAGATACGGGCCATTTTTTATTCTCTTACTTATGCTCAGTTGCGGCTCAGAAGAAGGGACTTCCGCAGGTGGAGACTCCCCTGTGCAAGCGACCGATTCCATGAGACCTTCCGAGATGTCTTCTGATGATCGCTCTGTTCGCCAAGCAGTTCTCGAAGGGCTATCGCTGGAAGCTGCCAACAATCTTGCCGAGTTGCCCCTGGCCTGCATCGAGCAGGAATATCCCAACAAGCTGGGGCAGACCATAGGCAGTGCAGAAGATCTAGGCGAACCTTCGCTCTTGCATCCGGCATTTTATGGTTGCTTTGACTGGCACTCGGCTGTTCACGGACATTGGTCGCTGGTGAGCCTACTGTCTACATATCCGGACTTAGCTCGTGCAGAAGAAGCCAAAGCACTGCTGAGCCGACGCATTACGGCCGAGAACATAGCCGCCGAAGTCGGGTATTTCGAAGGCCCACTCAACGCAAGCTACGAGCGCACCTACGGCTGGGCTTGGCTGTTGGAGTTGCAAAAAGCCTTGCTGGAATGGAAAGATCCCCTCGGGCCAGAACTTGCTGCTCATCTACAGCCGCTGGCGGATCTCATCGTTTCGCGCTATCTGGAATACTTGCCCAAACTAGTATACCCCATTCGCACGGGCGAGCATCCCAACACGGGCTTCGGTCTGGCTTTTGCCTACGATTATGCCCTGGCTGCCGGCCATGCGGAGTTGCAAGAACTGATTGCTGAGCGAGCCAAAGACTTCTTTATGGCGGACCGCGCGGCTAGCTTTGTCTTCGAACCCAGCGGCTATGACTTTTTATCGCCCATACTCGAAGAGGTAGATATTATGCGCCGCGTTCTGCCCGAGGCAGCCTTTCACCCCTGGCTGGCCGACTTCCTCCCAGAGCTGGTCGATCCCGACTTTACGCTTCCAGTAGGTTTGGTCGGCGATAGAACCGATGGTAAACTCGTTCACCTGGACGGACTCAATTTTAGTCGGGCATGGGTGCTATATGGACTGGCCGAGCAGTATCCACGATATGATTATTTGCGCGAGATTGCCGATACGCATATCGCCTATTCTCTGCCCAACCTGATCGGAGATAGCTACGAAGGCGGCCACTGGCTGGGCTCCTTTGCGATATATGCGCTGCGAGCAAAGGGTTGATTGAAAATCATCGGACCTAGCGCAACCTTTGTTACCGGGCCTTGCGTTACAGATAAAACCTAACCAAAGCACACAACCAAAACTATGGCGGACAAGCCAAAAATACTGATCGAGAACCGCCGCGCCAGATTCGAGTATCACTTCGTAGATACCTACACTTCGGGCATCATGCTAACCGGAACGGAGATCAAAAGTATACGAGCCGGCAATGTCAATTTGAGCGATGCCTACTGCGTTTTTCGCGACGGAGAGCTGTTTTTGCGTTCCATGTTTATAGCCGAATACAAGCACGGCAATCAATTCAATCACGAAGAGCGTCGGGAGCGCAAGCTACTGCTCAAGCGGTTTGAGTTGCGGAGGTTGGAAAAGAAAGTAAAAGAAAAAGGACTGACCATCGTGCCCTTCCAGCTCTATCTCAACGAGCGCGGATTCGCCAAGGTCGATATCGCTCTGGCTCAGGGTAAAAAAGTCTACGACAAGCGCGAGTCCATCAAGAGCAGAGAAAACAAAAGAGCTTTGGATCGCGCGATGAAGGAGCGCTTTTAAACCTCCGCATTAAGCGCTTCCAAATCCCTGACCAGCATCCGTCTTCGATTGAAGGAGATGATATTCTTTCGCCTCAGGTCATTCATAACGGAGTTGACCGTTTGGCGGCTCGTAGCAGTCAGGTCGGCGATTTCTTTGTGGGTCAGCATCTGGCGCACTTCTCGCTCAAATCCAACTTCGCGCCCTTTGTTTCGGGCCAGTTCGTGCAGAAACTCCACTATTCGGGTGCGGCTGCTCTTGAAGACCAGATTTTCTAGGCGGCGTTCCAAGCGCAAGGTGCGGTTTCCGATCAGCTTCATAAAAAACAACTGCAATTCCGAGCGCTCGCGCATCATGGTCGTAAGATCGCTTCGGTCGAGGGTGCATAGGTTTAGATCCTCTACGGCAAATGCAAAGTCGCGGCGCTCTTCTTGTCCGATCAGAGCCATCTCGCCGAATACCTCACCAGGACCGAGAATGGCCTTTGTGATCTCGCGTCCCTCCTCCCCATAGGTTCCGATCTTTACTCGACCTGAATTGATCAGAAAGATATGCTCGGCGGGTTCATCGGGCAGATAGACATAGGTGTTGGCCTCAAAATCAAGATGTGGCTTTTCGTCCAATCGCCCGGTTTTGCGCGGGCAAAAGAGGTGCTGCAAGTCGATGTTCTCTAGGAACCAAAGCGGAGAGTTGTCTGCCATGAGTTGATGAGTCTCGGTTTATGGGTGGTGTTCAATCTTCGATGCTTTAGATACGAGATCGATCAAGATAAAGTTGCGTCGAATTTGTAAACAAATTATCACGATTGTCAGAGCAGGGTCATAGGCTCGTACAGCTCGGGGCCATTATTGCGCACATTTCCCACCGCTTTAGAGACAGGATAGGATTGCAAAACACCGTCTGGGGGTGTTTTCAGAAGGTTTTGGACCACAGGCAGGTCGGCTGCTTTGTCTAGCCATGCCGATTGCTTTTCCTCGTCCTGCAGCAGCATGGGCATTCTATCGTGTAGTGGCTGCATTTCCGAGTTGGGTGCCCCGGTGATTATGGAGTAGGTGTAGATAGGCTCTTCCTCTTTATTGGCACCGCGCCAGACTTCCCAGATTCCGGCCATTACCAGGAGGCTATTATCTGCGGGCAGTATGCGGTAGGGCTGCTTGTCTTTGCCCAATCGTTTCCATTCATAAAAGCTATCTGCTATGACTAGGCATCTCCGCTTGCGAATCGCTTGTCTGAATGCGGGCTTGTCGACAATACCTTCGCTCCGGGCATTGATCATGCGCGAGCCGATCTTTAAGTCCTTGGCCCAAAAGGGTACAAGGCCCCACCGAAACAGCGATAGCCGATCGGGGGCTTCATCAGTGAGCACCAGTCCGTTTTGGGTAGGCGCTACATTGTAATTCTTCGGCAGAGATGTTTGCCCGAATGGCAACTGCAAAGACTCACCGAACTGCTTGCGCAGTTTGTCTTCATCTATAACTATGGAGTAACGGCCACACATGGAGGAGAAAGTTCTAGCTCGAAAAAATATGGTCAGCAGACTTAATATTACATCTCTGCAAGATCTTAATCAGCGATTCTCTTTTTATAGGTGGATTCTTTAGCGAGGTCAAGTGCATATTAAAAGCTTTTTCTACAGCTTCAGGGTCAGAGCTATTTAGTTCCTTTAAAAATTCATCAGGAGATAAGATTACTATATTGAACTCACTCACGTATGATCTTGGAAAGTCCTTTTTGTTGAATGTAAGAATAAACTGTGCTTTTGATTTAATAGCTACAGCTAATACATGTCTATCATCTGGATCAGGTAGGGTTAAGTCTTCAATGATATCTTTATAACCGCTGATCGTCGCACTAGGAAATGCGCTATTCATGAGCTCAACGCTTCTCGCTAGCTTGGTGGACTCTAAGTCGGGGCGATTTTTCAAAAGATTTCTGATCCACTCTTCATGAATCTTATCAGACCAAATAGGTTGAAATAGACCACAAGCAGCCAAGTTCAATAATAGATCTCTTACTGGTGCAGGATAAATAACGTTTGCATCTAATACGGCATAGGGGCGAGCGTATTCACTCATTCGTACCCAAGATCTAGAAGCTGTGCTTCTGTGGCCAGATCATCTAAATCACTACGCATTTTAACTTTTTGCGCTTGATCATAGGTTAAAATATCTCTCAAAAATATCCTTCTATGGCTTCCTACTTTGTGAAATGGAATATGATCTGATTCTAGTAATTTAATTAAATGCGGCCTAGAGATATTCAATAAATTTGCAGCCTGTTGCGTACTCAATTCAGTATCCGTGGGTAGTAGAGCAATAGGCTTTCCATTTGCCATAGTTCCTATTATATTAGTGAGAAGCTCAAGGGCCTTTGTAGGAATAGAAATGGACTCATTCGTCTCCTCTAGTTTGATCCTAACGAAGGCGGCTTTATTTTTTGAGGCTATCTCTTTGCTTTTCGACAGTGCAGTGAAAGAATCTTTAGCTAGTTTTTGATCGGTTTCGTTCGGATTTTCTACTAAATGTCTCATGTTGCGCATTCTGTTTCAAAGTGTAAACGCACAGAAGCTTCGTTTCGTTTCGTTTATTTCACTTGTTGGAGGAGACTACATACTGAAAAGCTTTTCCATTAACCTTTCTAAGTTCTCTCTATCCACCTCATCAAACGAGCCGGGCAGCGTACTATCTACATCGAAGACGGCAATCAAATCGCCTTTAGCATCAAAGACTGGCACGACAATCTCCGACCGACTATTGGGGTCGCAGGCAATGTGCTCGCTGCCTTGCTGGAGCTGGTGTACATCTTCGACAATTTGCGTTTGGCCGGTTCTGGCCGCTTTGCCGCAAACACCACGCCCAAAATCTATGGTCAGACAACCCAGTGTACCCTGGTAGGGACCAACGACTAAACGGGCGTCTTTGACCAGGTAAAACCCGACCCAGAAGTAGTAAGGCAGGTGTGTCTTAAGCAGGCAGTTGATCGTGACCATTTTGACCATGAGATCAGTCTCGCCAGTCAGCACAGCTTCGATCTCGCTTGTCGCTTGTGCATAGGCTTTCCGCTTTTCCTCTGGGTCCAATGCCATAGACGGCCTTGCGAAATAAGGCAGGGTTGCTGAAGCTGCCATATTGCTTACATGTGGAGTGCCCGATTGCCAGTAGCAGCGAGAGCGGCTTCTTTAAAGGCTTCGGTATACGTTGGGTGGGCATGGCTCATGCGGGCGGCATCTTCTGCGCTGGCTCTGAATTCCATCAGGGCTACGGCCTCGGCTATCATATCGGCAGCACGAGCACCGACCATGTGCACACCCAAAATTTCATCGGTTTCTGCATCGCTGAGCACTTTGACCATACCGTCTGTGTCTGTACTGGCGCGAGCCCGACCTAGCGCTTTGTAGGGAAACTTGCCCGATTTGTATGCACGGCCTGCTTCCTTCAGTTGGTCTTCGGTCTGACCTACACCAGCGACTTCTGGCCAGGTGTAGACTACGCCGGGAATCAAGTTGTAGTCCACATGCGGTTTTTGGCCGGCAATGGTCTCAACTACGAAAATGCCCTCTTCTTCGGCTTTGTGGGCGAGCATAGCTCCCTTTATCACATCACCGATGGCATAGATATGCGGCTGACTGGTGCGCAGGTGATCATCGACAACTACCCGGCCGCGATCATCCAAATCGACCCCGGCTTTATCCAGGCCAAGATTGTCTGTATAGGGTCTGCGTCCTATAGCAATGAGGCAATAATCGCCTTTGAGTTCGAAGGAATCACCTCCATTTCTGGGCTCCACCGTGACGGTTGCCGATCGGCTGGTGGCCTTGACTCCGGTAACCTTGTGCTTGAGGTGAAACTTGACACCGAGTTTTTTCAATGAGCGCATCAGCTCCTTACTGCAATCTTTGTCCATGCCCGGAATGATGCGATCCTGAAATTCGACAACTTCTACTTCGGTACCTAGTCGGGCATATACGCTACCTAGCTCTAGGGCGATTACTCCACCACCGATGACAACCATGCGCTTGGGTAGCTTGGTGATCTCCAGAGCTTCGGTGCTGGTGATGACCCGCTTCTTGTCGTAGTTGAACATCTCTGGTGTAATGGGCTTTGAACCCGTGGCAATAATGACGTGCTTGGTTTCCAGATTGGCTTTGTCGCCTTCGTTCAGGTCGACCTCTATACTGTTTGGACTGGTGAGGGTACCGTGGCCGTAGTATACATCGACCTTGTTTTTCTTCATCAAAAACTCGACACCCTTAACGGTAACGTCCACGACCTCTCGCTTGCGCTTGATCATCTGTGGCATGTCGAGCTCCAGATTGTCTAATTTAATGCCGTGCTCGCGGAAGCCATCGTGTGCATTGTGGAAGTGCTCTGAGCTATCGAGCAGCGCTTTACTGGGAATGCAGCCAACGTTGAGGCAAGTGCCGCCCAGGCTGTTGTATCTTTCTATAATAGCCGTTTTCATGCCCAGCTGGCCTGCGCGAATGGCTGCGACATAGCCACCTGGCCCTGATCCGATAATTACGAGGTCGTATTGCATAGTAAATGTTGTGTTAAGTCAACGCATCTAGGGTTATAGCGGATGACTCGAAATCAGGATATTTTTTGAAAAGCAGCAAATAAGTCTCGGCGCACCGGGTCAGAGATACCGACCAGCGGAAGTCTAAAATACTCACCTCCCAAGCCGAGATGTGCGGTGAGTGCCTTTACGCCTGATGGATTGCCGTCGGCATAGAGTGGCTTGTGCAGTGGCCAAAGTTGGAGGTGGATTTTTTGGGCGGTGCTGAAGTCTCCATTCAGGGCTGCTTTTACCATGTCCGACCACTGCTTGGGCAGGGCATTGGCCAGTACGCTGATGCTGCCGTGGCCGCCAAGGGCTATCATGGGCATGGCCAGTGGATCGTCCCCACTCAGTAGCGCCAGATGATCGGGTCTGTGGCGCAAAATTTCCATGGCTTGATCCAGGCTGCCGCTGGCTTCTTTTATGGCCACGAACTTGCTATCTGCTTCTGCTAACCTGATGATGGTTTCGGGCAGGAGATTGCTCCCCGTTCGAGACGGCACATTGTATAAGATGATGGGCAGTTTGCTGGCATCCGCAAGGCGGCGATAATGCTGATATAGCCCCTCCTGGCTGGGCTTGTTGTAAGACGGACTGCTCGACATGATGGCCGAAAAACCGTCTAGTGGCCAATCTCTCACTTTGTTTACTAGCCCTGCGGTATCATTGTCGCCAAAGCAACCCGCCACTACGGGCACACGACCCGCCACGCGATTCAGCGTTCGCTCCAGTACTTGGATACATTCTGACTTAGATAAGGTAACGGCCTCTCCTGTCGTACCCAGGCTAACGATGTAGTGTACACCGCCATGTATGACGTGATCGATACACTGGTCGAGGCTCTCAAAATCTATTTGGCCATGCTGGTCAAAAGGCGTGATCAGGGCTACGCCAGTTCCACTAAACGGCAGCGGGTATGGGGGCATTGGCAATTCGGAAAATATCGGTAGCGCGCTTGATCTGAGCTTTTAAATCCCGAGCTTCTCCCGAGACAAAAAGCACGTCGAAGGGATTGTCAGCACTTTCGCTATATGGCCCTACGCGCAACTCAGATTGTTTGAGGTGGGTGAGAAAATTGAATAGCTGATGGTCGGGCGAACCCAGTACGAGTAAGACGTCGCATCGTTTTTGTGTCCATAGCTTGCGGAAATCATCTTTTGGGGTACCAGACCAGTTTAGGTCTGCTCTTCCAAAGAGCTTTATGGAGCTATGGGTAGGTAAATTTTTAGCGTTTACAAAGCCAAAAAGCTCTGTACTCAGCCCATCTTCCCGCCGGCGTTGCCTGAATTTGTCGAGGCTGCGGCGATCTTCTGGAGAGTCTGCTGGAAATAGCACACAAAGGCGCTTGGCCCTTAGCAGATTATGCGCTTTGGAGCGGTGGGTTTTTGCCTGGCTTAACTCGCGTTCGAGTTCACGCCTGAACTGCCACTGCCTGATGGAAGTGAACCAACTCATATTCGGTAAGTTCTTTATCGCTGACTCTTGAGCCAGGGATTGGTCGTGTAGAAAATTCTCAAATAGGTAGCTCTCAGGATTATGGGTTAGGATCAGGTAAAGATAGGTCAGCGCTTGCAGAAGTCCAACGACTTACGGCATACACGCATTTATTCGTCAGGCGGTTTCTACCTGGGTGTTGTCGTCTATGTTTTGATATCGGCCTATAGCGGCATACTTTTCCAGTCGCTTGTTGATGCGTTCATCGGCATCCATATCCTGGAAGGCTGTGATGGCCTTTTTGATGTGTCTTTTCAGGCGTTTGGCCATGTCTTCCGGGGCATTGTGCGCACCTCCTATGGGTTCTTTCACGATTTCGTCTATGATGCCAAAATCGAGCATGTGTTCGGCCGTGAGCTGTAGGGCTTCAGCGGCCTGCTCTTTGTAGTCCCACGAGCGCCACAGGATGCTGGAGCAGCTTTCGGGCGAGATGACCGAGTACCAGGTGTTTTCCAGCATGGCCACATGATCGCCCAGACCAATACCGATGGCACCGCCACTGGCCCCTTCACCGATCACTACGCAGACGATGGGCACGCGTAGCTGGGCCATTTCGATCAGGTTGCGCGCAATGGCCTCGGCCTGACCACGCTCCTCTGCCTCTAAGCCGGGATAGGCTCCGGGTGTGTCGATGAGGCAAACAACGGGATAGTTGAAACGCTCGGCCATCTTCATGAGGCGCAACGCCTTTCTGTAGCCCTCGGGATTGGCCATACCGAAATTGCGATACTGCCGCATTTTGGTATTGACACCCTTTTGATGCCCCACGAAGACCACCGTTTGGCCGTCCATTTTACCAATGCCGCCTACTATGGCTTTGTCGTCACCAAAGTTGCGGTCGCCGTGTAGCTCCACAAACTTGCGACACATCTGCTGAATGTAGTAGAGGGTATATGGCCGCTCCGGGTGGCGAGATAGCTGCACGCGCTGCCAGCCGTTCAGGTTGCTGTAGATCTCCTTTCGCGTTTGCTTGATTCGATTCTGAAGCTCTTGAAGTGTCTCCGTCATATCGACTAGACCCTCTTCATTGACTTGCTTGATCTTATCGAGCTGCTCGTAGAGTTTTTCCAGTGGTTTTTCGAATTCGAGGAATACCATGAGGAAATTTATTGATGAACTTTATCTAAACTTCTTTTTTGCGAGCGCAAAAATCTAGATGAGTTCAAAACGTAAATACAAGCAAAGGTAAAGTAAAAATCGGGTCTGGTTGATTTTAGTCTAGTTTGTTCGTGTCATTTACGGTACGCTGAAAATGCGGATTCAAACCAGACTTAAACGAAAAAACGGAAGCGCTAAAGCGTTTTTTGATTTCCGCGGAAGGGGCGATGAAGTCGTTTGGTCTTTTAATTCAGCCTAAAAGATGAAGCTCCCAGAATGCCAATATCTGTAAACACCTGAGCTCTGTATACACCGCTTTCCAGGCGATCATTGAGCTCATGCACAAAGACAATGCGCTGACTTTGCTCTACATTGTAGTCCTTGGCTTCTTGCGCGCGCAGCGCCATATCCGAGCCATTGACCGTTACCGTTCGCTCTATGGGGTTGTCGGTTGGGACGGGCGTGCCGGCAGCATCGGTGATAACCAGATAAATTGGTCTGACACCCTGGTATTCTGCTGGCACATCTGCCAGGTCAAACGCTACGCGGATAGTGCGAATACGGCGGCCTCTATCGCCGACTCGGTTATTTCTTTGCAGGGTTTCGACCTGGAAGGCAGTGGCCTTGAAATTGCCGAGGGTTAGATTTTCGATTTCGCGCTGCATAGCATCGTTTAGCTCTGCCAGTTCGTCTCTTTCGTTGCGGGTACCGCTCAGCTCGTTGCGCAGGTCCAGATTGACGCGGCGTAGGGAATCATTTTGCGCGCGTACGTCCAACAGCTGGCGTTCCAATACGGCGCGTACCTCCAGCAGCTCCTGTATCTGGACTCTAATATTGTAAGCAGATCGGGCGGTTTCGTCCTTCGTGCGCAGTGCTTCATTGAGGTTTGCGCGCGTGTTCTCCAGTTCCTGACGGGTGGCGGCTAAATTTCCGGCCAGTTGCTCATTTTCTCCCAGGGCTTCTTCATAGGCTACCGATAAGCTATCTACCTGATTGGCCAGCCCATCGCGAAGCATTTCCATTTGACTGAGTTCCTGGCCGAGCTCTTCCTGTCCGGCTTGTGCTTCCTGCGCCTTGCTGCGCTGGCTCCAGCCCCAGCCCAAGGCGCCGATTAGCAGTAGCAGCAAGAGCGCAATAAGCAGGGTGTTGGTATTTTTATTCATGACTTTATCTTGGTATTACCGACCAAAAGTAGGGATTTGAGCGTTTGCGATAGGACAGTAGCGGCCAAGTCATATAATAAAGGTCTGCTCGCATAGCTCCATAAGCCCGTCCTGGTGAAGACAGATAAAGCACAAAACAAGATTTTAGACTTTCTAAGCATGCAGCGCGATCGCTTGACTCGCTGGATCGCCGCTCGTCCGCGCTGGCAGTTAATCGGCATGGCTATAGGCGTTCCGGTTTTCAGTCTTGTACTTTTGGTGGCGACCATGTGGGTGGGCACCCGCCTGGGTTGGTATGGGCCACTACCCGAGCAGGAAGAACTGCTGGCTATAGAAAATGATCAGGCGGCTCAGATATATGCCGCAGATGGCACCTTGCTCGGAAAGTATTATGTCGAAAACAGAAGCTCAGTACCCTTAGATTCCATATCGCCTTATGTGGTACAGGCCTTAATCTCAACAGAAGACAGCCGCTTTTTTGAGCATCAGGGCATAGACTTGCGCGCATTGGGTCGGGTGCTTTGGCGATCGATCTTACAGCGAGACAGATCGGGCGGCGGCGGCAGTACCATTAGTCAGCAGCTGGCTAAAAACCTATATCCCAGAAGGAGCTACAGTCAGTTTTCGCTGGTCAAAAACAAGCTGCGCGAAATGGCGATAGCTGGCCGTTTAGAGGCGGCCTACAGCAAGCAGGAGCTCTTGCAGCTCTATTTAAATACTGTTCCTTTTGGTGAAAATGCCTATGGCATACAAGTGGCAGCCCAGCGGTTTTTCAGTATAGATGCCGCCCGACTGGGGGCTGAGCAGGCGGCGGTGCTGGTGGGCTTGCTCAAGGCAAATACCAGCTATAACCCCAGGCTTCACCCAGAAGCTTCTCGCGAGAGAAGGAATACCGTTTTGAGTCTGATGGCTCGGAAGAATTTTTTGACCACTGCAGAGAAGGACAGCCTCTCGGATGTGGATCTGGAGTTGGTGTACCAACCGGAAAGCGCCGATCAGGGGCTGGCAACCTATCTGCGTGCACGTATGGAGGTAGAGCTGGAGGCTTTTTTTTCGGACTTCCGCGGGTCGGATGGTCGCTCCTTTGATCTGTATCGCGACGGGCTCCGAATCTACACCACGATAGATGCCAACATGCAAGCTATGGCTGAGGCTGCGGTTGCTGAAGAGATGCCCGGACTGCAACAAGGTCTGGCCCGAGACTGGTCTGGCCGCCAGCAAGCGCCCTGGGAGGAGCGTTTTGCCGACTACGTCTTGAATAGCCAAGCTTATACCAGCAGGCAAGTGCGCGGACTAACGGCCGAGCAAATTGAAGCCGACCTGCGGAAGTCCAAATCGATGACCCTATACGACGGCCTGAGTGGAGCGGTCGTAGATACCACCATGAGGCCGATCGATAGTCTGCGCCATTACTACGTATTGCTGCACGCGGGCCTGCTGGCGAGCGAGCCCGGAACGGGGATCGTGCGTGCCTGGGTAGGGGGTATAGACCATAGATTCGCACCCTATGACCAGGTCGCATCGCGCCGACAGATCGGATCTACCATCAAGCCGCTGGTGTATGCCACAGCTCTCGAGCGCGGCATGCTGCCTTGCGAGTATACGCCTGCCGAGCGGTTTACCTACGCCGACTACAACAACTACGATCCGCGCAATCCCGACGGACAGTACGAAGGGGTCTACTCCATGAAAGGCGGCTTGGCCAAAAGTATCAATACAGTGGCTGTCAATATAGCCGTTCGTACAGGCCTGGATACGGTACAAGAGCTGGTCAATCGGTTGGGCATCAGCCAGGGGGTGTCGCCCATTCCGAGTCTGGCCCTCGGTACCGCAGAGGCCAACCTGATGGAAATGAATCAGGCCTACAGCGCCTTTGCCAGCGGCGGCAGGAGGCCAGACAGGCTGCACTATCTGGATCGAATAGAGACCGCCAATGGAGATACGCTGGTTATTTTCCCCACACCGCAAGAAGAATTTGCTTTTGAGCGCGTACTGGACGAGCAAACCGCTAAGCTGACTACCTTCCTAATGGCTCATGTCGTCAATAGCGGGACGGCGGCCAGGTTGCGATCCAGATATGGGCTGGGCGGAGCCCTGGCCGGGAAAACCGGTACAACCCAAAACCAGAGTGACGGCTGGTTTGTGGGCTTTACACCCAGATTGGTAGTGAGTAGCTGGGTGGGGGCTTCCTATCCGGCGGTGCATTTCAGAACCCTAGGCAGGGGATCGGCTACGGCTACGGCCCTCCCGATATGGGGGAATTTTATGCGACGTGTAGCGCGAGACCGGGAACTGCGTAGATATACCGGTGGTCGTTTTGCCGAGCTGGACGAAATGACGGTAGCTCTGCTACAATGCCCCGACTATCTGGAGGAACTGCCCATAGAGATAGATTTTGCAGATCTGCAAGCTCGGGAGATCAGCCCTCAAGTTTTCATTGACATCATGGAACGGAAGCCACAACGCCGTAACGAAACCGACGATCACTACATGCGCAGGCTGGAGAGAGAGTTGCGCCGGATAGAACGACAGGAGGATCGAGAGAAAAAGCGAAGAGAGTTTTGGAGTGAGACGCTGTTTGGAAAGAAAGGGGATAATTGACTGGCCGTCAGTATAGCTTCCGCCAAAACCTGGTGATAATTCCCATTTGCTGCAGTATTCTCATTTCTTCCACGGTGTTCAAAAAGAGTCTTTCCCTATTAGTCGCTACTACTTGGCTCTCTGTATCGACCGACAATGCTGTACCGAAAGCTCCACCGTCATAGAATTTGCCCTTGCCTAGTTGGGATGCGTAATCGCAGAGAGTCGCATAATGCCGGTTGTGTAGATATCCTTCGTTGACCTGCTCCAGCAGCAGGGAGTCGAAGAACGGCTCAGGGTGGCTATAATGGTGCAACAATACCACTATTGGCATACCGGCAGATAGCTGGTCAAAGTCGATTTTCTCGTGATCTTGAGGAGTGTCTATACCTATTAGTTGTTCTCCGGGGAAACCCAACTCTTCACTGATTTCCATGATTCGTTCTGCCTGTTTCCGATTGAGTTTTCTCCAGCTCGACATGATGAAAGGCCTTAACAGGAAGTTATGCCAGCGATAATACTTTTTCCGGATGCGCTGGTCTTGGGCAAACATTTCGTTGATCTCCAGGCGGATCTCTGTATTGATGCCTGCTAAATATACTTGATGCAGGTCTTCAGCCTCGGACCGGAGGTCTTCTAAAAGAACACCTCTTAGTATGGATGTTATCCTTGGATTGCCTTTTAAATAAGACAGCGGAACGCCACGCCTCAGAGCTAATCGACAGAACTCGAACGTAGCTAGTGTGTCCTGTAAATGGGCAGACAGCTCTGCTGCGTGGATGCAATCTCTGGCGAACTCGAAGTCATAGCCATCGAATGCAGTGCGGTACAACTCCTGTGCTTGGGCGAAGTCTTCCAGCGTTATGGCTGTTCTTGCTTGTTGAGTCAGTTGGTAGTAGCCTGAAAAATCTTGCCCAGCCAGAACATGGATGCCACATAAAGTTATGCCGATAAATAGGACTTTGATCCTGCAAAAGGCAAAGATGCTAGATGTGTTCATATTGCTCTTTAGTAAGCTCGTGTACTACATCTCCTGTATGCTTAATTTTCCCTGGCTCTACCAGCATGAGCTGCACCTCCATACCGTCTTTGGTGCGTGGGCGATGCTCTACACCGGCCGGAACAATGATCATCTCGCCAGCTTGTAGTTCGGCGGTTGGCTGATCTCTAAAGTCAATGTATAGGGTGCCGCTCAGCACGTAAAAAAGCTCATCTTCTTGGGCATGATCATGCCAGACAAAGTCACCAGCTATTTTGGCCAGTTTTATGTCGTGCCCGCTAACCTGCCCAATGATCTTAGGCGACCATTGATCGGTGAAGAGACTAAATTTTTGATGGAGGTTGATGACTTGCATAAATGAAAATTGATTTCCGCAAAATCAGGCATAAGGCTTTGGGTCTGGATTTAGCCTCCCATACAACGCATCAACCACCTCTCTCACAAAGTCGCTATGTTTCATGGTATTCCTGTTGGGGGAGTTGACTACATTGGGTGGTAGTTCTTTATTGTACTTTTTGCGCAGGCTATCGGGCGTGTGTACGTAGATCAGGAAGTCGACATCGTCGATTTCGGGATTGAGGTGAATCATTTGGGCAAAATCCAGTCCCCTGACTTTGTGCTCTTCTTCCAGATCGCCTTCTTTTCGGGTCAGGTCGGAAATGACCAGGTGTATTCGATCTTCCTTTTTGCGGTTGACAAAATTGTTGTCTTTTAGCATCTCCATAGCCTCTGTGGAGCCTTTGCAAGTCAGGGTGTCGATATTGAGCTGGTCGAGAATAGCCATCAAGAGGACGTAGGTAAAGGCGTCGTCTATCCAGAGCACTTTGATCTTGAAATCGAGCGAACGCAAGAACTTGACTTTGTATAGGCAGTCTTCATCGTTTTTAATGCCAAGCGCCTCTAGCACTTGCTCGATGTTCCTGACGTTGGAGAGTTCCCACATAAGGGGCTTTACGGTTTCCAGAAGTTCTCGCTTGAGTTTGGCCTGGTATTTAGGCCACTTGAAGTTGCGCAAAAACTCACAAGCCGTGCGAGCACCCAGCATGAACAGCGCCTTCTTTTGATCGTCGGGTAGATTGAAATCCAGCCAGTCGAAACCATCGACATTGACATAGGATACGGTCTCTCTGTACTGTGGGTTATTGCTGATAAATTCGTGATCGCGCAGGTTGCGCACCCCATCTATCATGCTGTACAAATAGCTCATCAGGGAGCTGGTATCTTTGGCATGTGTGCGGTCCACACCCAGTTTGATACCTATGGTCGGGCGGTCTGGGATTCTTCCTTCTTCGTGGAAGAGGTCGATGGGAAAGTTAGACATCATGCCGCCATCTACCAGCACGGCTTCTTTGGGGAGCCTTCCGGTAAAGTTGGCATCTTTTGCCCAGGCTCTGCGGCAGTCTTCTTCGCAAGTTTCGCTCCAGCTGAGGTCTATTTTGAAGGGTTCGAAAAAGAGCGGTATCGACATGGAGGCGCGAACGGCATCGGCTGGACTGGCCTTTTCAGGCTCGGCATAATAGAGGTGGCCTTTACCTGGAAAATCTACCTTGGATTGTGTGCTGATATCAGCGGCTACGATAGCCAGTTTGGGTTTGATGGTGTTGGTCTCTATGCGTTCTAGCCGATTGCCATAATCGTCTTGGCGGTACATGCGCAGGCCGAAATTATTCATGTTGGTTTCCAGATCTGCCCAGGTCTCGAAGTTGGTCACGCTTTTTAACCAATCTAAAAAGTGAGAGCCTGGGTTGAAGCCTTTGAGCTTTCGGAATTCGGAGACGTTACGGGCGACGGCCATTATTCGAGTGAATATGTTGCCACCCAAGATCGCTTTGACCAGTGAGTTGGCGTCTTTGCCTCCATCTACAAAGTCTTTGAAATCTTTGTTGGCAATATGATTCAGTATGCGGAGGGATTTGGCTTCGTCTGGTCGACCCAAATCTGCCAGCATGAGGGTATTGATAGATCCTGCCGAGGTGCCTCCCATACTAATGAAGCGTATGCCCATTTCTTCGAGCACATAAGTGAAGCCGACCAGCGCAATGCCAAGTACGCCACCACCTTCCTGAACAAGGTTTACATATTGATTTCCCTCCTCATCGACGAGGTCGGATATAACGAAGTCTTTGGGGTTTTCTTCGCGCAGATGACGAAGTTCTTCCAGTAGAGGAAAGACATCTTTAGTAAAGTCGGCGGCGGTCATAATATGGGAAATTGGGTTGTGACACGAATGTACAATCTTTCCCAGATTAGAAATTGAGGTCTACGATTCTCAGACGCCTGCGGTTGCCCAGTTTGTATTTTCGTTTGGCGAGTTTGGTCAGTAAGAAGCCCGTGGCCATTGACCCAAGGGATACAAAGATGTCTCCGCTACTAAATTGAGTTTCTGGGTCGCCGTCTATGTTGTAGCCGATCAAGCCGAAGAAAGCCCAGCCGGCCCCGAAGGTCTGGAGCGCAATGCCACTGGCCTGGACAAATGGATCTTTTCCCAAATCGATGCGCTCTATTTGGTCGAGTGTTATAAAGCGATCTGCCAATACGACCGAGTTGATATCAGGGCGTATTTCCTGTATGACATCTGAGCGCCAAATGTCGTCTTCGAGAAGTTGGTAGCCAATTTCATCTCCTCTGAAGTACTTGAGGGTTTCTGCCTGGCCATAGCGTTCGAGTTGCAGCGCCAGCTGAGCGAAGCATCCACCTGCGGAAGTCTCTAGACCCACGTTCGCTAAAATCATATAAGTGATCGGGGTCCAAAAGAAGAAGAGGATGAAAATGGCGAAGCGTCTCATGTTTATTAGAAGGACTGGCGGATAGGATTGGTTGCCTGCCAACTTTTATTTGCTGCTGTTCTTTGGGATAACTCGCTTCGCTTGCGGGATGAGCTCGGGCGATCGCCCGCCCTAGGCTGGGATTAACTCGCTCCGCTCGTTGGGACTAGTGTGGGCTATCGCCCTACGCTGTGATTGACTCGGCTGCGCCATTGTTGGGATAAGGTCCCTAGTATTAGGTGGATTTCCAGTGCTTTTTTCCGCGACCGAAGGGAGTTGTAGCAAGGCCGCCGATTGGCGCCTGAATCCCGCGAGGGCCTTAGCCCGAGTTGTCCCACCGATGGCGATAGTCAAGGTTATCCCCGCGCTAAGCGCTTCATTCCTTTTCTCATCGCCTTCTCCAGCTCTTTGAATGATTCTGGTGGTGGACCTGCGAGAATGATCATTAGGGCAACTTGTGGTTTTTTTGGGGGCCATGCGGCAAGTAGGTATTCATCTCTACTCAGGCGGTAGGCCTCGCGAAGTCTGCGCTTCCAGTAGTTGCGATCTACAGCTTTGCGGAAGCGTCTTTTGGGTACGCCGAAGCTTACCTGAATGGGACTGCTGCCCCGTTGCTCTTCGGCTTCGCAAAAGATAAATTGTAAGGGGTAGGCTTTGACGCGGCGCGCGTCGGGACCAAAGAGTCGGGCAATTTCTTTGGTTGATTTGAGGCGTTCGAGTGAATGTAGTTTGGGCAAGGTTTACACATCCACATTCGCGTACTTAGCATTCGCCTCGATAAAGGCTCTTCGTGGAGGCACCTCGTCGCCCATGAGCATAGAGAAGACGCGATCGGCTTCGCTGACTTCCTCTATGGTAACGCGCTGCAACATGCGGGTATCCGGGTCCATGGTGGTTTCCCAAAGTTGCTCGGCATTCATCTCGCCGAGACCCTTATAGCGTTGGATTTTTACACCCGTATCGTTTTCGTCTTTGCCGATGCGGGCTATGGCTTCGCGACGCTCTTCCTCGTTCCAGCAGTACTGGAATTGTTTGCCCTTGCTGACGCGGTATAGCGGTGGCTGCGCAATGTACACATAGCCACTCTGGACAAGCTCGAACATGTAGCGGAAGAAGAATGTCAGGATCAGGGTTACGATGTGGCTGCCATCTACGTCGGCATCACACATGATGATGATCTTGTGGTAGCGCAGCTTTTCGATATTGAGCACGCGTACCCCTTCATCGTTCTCTTCAATGCGTACGCCCAGGGCGGTGAACATATTTTTGATCTCCTCATTATCGTAGATCTTGTGCTCCATGGCCTTTTCTACGTTGAGGATCTTACCGCGCAAGGGCAGGATGGCCTGGAAAGTACGGTCACGGCCTTGCTTGGCGGTACCTCCGGCAGAGTCACCCTCGACGAGGTAGAGCTCTGAGCCGCCCGGGTCTTTGCTGGAGCAGTCGGCCAGCTTGCCAGGGAGGCCTCCGCCGGCCAGGACGTTTTTGCGCTGAACCATCTCGCGGGCCTTGCGGGCGGCGTGGCGGGCGGTAGCGGCTAGTATGACTTTGTCGATAATTTTGCGTGCCAGGGTCGGGTGCTCTTCCAGCCAGTGACCGATGCTACTGCCAACGGCGCGACTCACGATACCCGTGACTTCGCTATTGCCCAGCTCGCCCTTGGTCTGGCCTTTGAACTGCGGCTCTGGTACTTTGACGGAAACGACAGCCGTCAGACCCTCCCGGAAGTCTTCGCCAGAGATCTTGAACTTTAGCTTTTTGAAAAAGCCGTTCTCTTCTCCATACTTGGTGAAAAGTCGGTTGATGGCCCGGCGGAAGCCGTTGACGTGCGTTCCACCCTCGCGGGTGTTGATATTATTGACGAAGCTGTAGATGTGCTCTTGGAAGGTCGTGTTGTATTGCATAGCCACCTCGACCTCAACATTTTCCTCTCTTGCTTTGACGTAGATCGGTTCTTCGATCAGGTCTTGCTTGCCCTCATCTAAGTATTGCACAAATTCGCGCAAGCCACCTTCGCTATAAAATTCTTTCGATTTGGGCTTGCCGTCTTCTCCTTTGGTTCTCAGGTCCGTAATGCTGAGTTGTAGGCCTGAATTGAGGTAGGCCAGTTCTTGCATGCGGTGGGCCAGGGTCTCGTACTTGTAAACGAGGGTGTCGAATATTTCGGCATCTGGCTTGAAGGTGATGGTCGTACCGGTAACGTCTGCTTTTCCTATGGGGTGTACATCGTTTTGGGGCTTGCCTTCGCTATATTCTTGTACGTAGGTTTGGCCGTCTCGCTTGACTTCGGCTTTGAGATAGCTGGAGAGGGCATTGACACAAGATACGCCCACGCCGTGCAGACCACCGGAAACTTTGTAGGTGTCTTTATCAAACTTGCCACCGGCGTGAAGTACGGTCATAACAACTTCGAGGGCAGACTTGCCAAGCTTTTCGTGCTTGCCGACGGGTATGCCCCGGCCATCGTCTTTGACGCTGATGGAGTTGTCTTCGTGAATCGTGAGATCGATGCGGCTGCAATAGCCTGCGAGGTGCTCGTCGATAGAGTTGTCGACAACCTCCCAGACCAAATGGTGTAGGCCTTTTGAATCGGTTGAACCGATGTACATGCCGGGCCTTTTACGTACCGCTTCCAACCCTTCCAGGGCCGTAATATTGGACGCATCGTAGTTGCCGTTTTTTGGCGCAGTTTGGGTACTGTTCATACCAGCAAAAGTACGAAAAAAAGGGGGGAGAACCTAGTATTTCAGCAGGTGAAAACAATTGGTGAAATCTGCGCCTTATATACATCTCCATGTCCAAATTCAACTAATCCTTCCAGCCATGAAAAACACCTATGGCAACGTCAAGCACTTCGCCCGCGATCTCATCATTCTGGTCTTGGGTATCGTACTATCTCTCATGCTCAACGATTGGCGCGAAAATCGCTCGGCCCGAACAGATGAGATGCGTGTGGTCAATCAGATGGTGGAAGATTTAGCCAGCGATACCTCTATGATTGGAGAGGCGCTTTTAATGCTACAGGAATTGAAGACTATGTCTCGATTTGCATCTAGTGCAGATGCTCTGGATTCTGATAGTCTATTGGATGCAGGCATGACGATATGGTCCTTGTCTACATACTTACCGATAGTGCCTCAAAAAACGGCTTTTTACGAGTTGACCTACCAAGACCAGCATAGAAACATCAGGGCTCCAGGAGTGGCCAGTAGCTTTATCAATCTGCACGAGGACACTTACAATTTGCTTGACATGATCATAGAGGTACATGGTCGGTATATTCTGGAAGACTATGTCCCTTTTTTAAATGAAAGCATGCCCACGGAAAAGAATATCCTGCGCAGTGATCGGGCAGCACTGGATAGGGTTAAGGCGCAATTAGAATCTAGCGAAATGCAAAACCGACTAGCTTTCTTGGCAACCATCATTTCTAATGTGGAGGGCGTGATGACTTCCTCAGCATCAGAGGCATCGGCACTACTAACCACAATAAAAGAAAAATACAATTTGTAGTAAAATTCTTACCTTAGCATTAGAGAAAGCCGCCGCTGGAGCCGGGAAAACCACAAACTATGATCTCCAACCCCGAACTCGAGCTCGCCTACGATTATGTCGCACATACCAACCGTCATCTTTTCCTGACGGGAAAGGCCGGCACAGGCAAGACTACCTTTTTGCACAAAGTTCGCCGGGAAATCAAAAAGCGTACGGCAGTTGTAGCTCCAACTGGTGTTGCAGCCATCAACGCAAAAGGCGTGACCATACACAGCTTGTTTCAGCTGCCTTTTGGGGTGCTTACGCCCGAAAGATTGCGTACGGAGCTGCCCCGGCGTCGCGTCTCCGGCAATAAGATAAAATTGTTGCGCAGTCTCGATCTGCTCATTATTGACGAGATCAGTATGGTCAGGGCAGATGTGCTCGATGCCATAGATCAGGTTTTGCAGCGCGCCAGGAGAGATAAACGACCCTTTGGCGGTTTGCAATTGCTCATGATCGGTGACTTACACCAGTTGCCACCGGTGGTCAGAGATGTAGAATGGGAAGAGATGCGCACCCATTATAAGACGCCTTACTTCTTTGGTGCCCTTTGCCTGGAAAGTGCCCGACCTGCGGTAGTCCAACTCAAAAAAGTCTATAGGCAAGCAGACCAGCATTTTATACAACTGCTTAATCGGGTGCGCAATAATCAGCTGGACCAAGAGGTCATCGCGCAGCTCAATGCACGCTACGAACCCGACTTCACACCCGCACCCGAACAGGGCTATGTGACCCTGAGTTCGCATCGGGCAACAGCTAAACGGATTAACGAGGAGCGGCTGGAAAAGCTTGATGCCAAACCTCATAAATTTCGCGCGACCATTGAGGGCGATTTTCCCGCCTCCTTGTACCCCAATGATATAGAGCAGACCTTCAAAATTGGTGCGCAGGTCATGTTCAATAAAAACGACACGGGCTGGCCAGAGCGCCTCTACTATAATGGGAAAATAGGGACCATAACGAATATAGATGGCCCAGCCATAGAGGTGAGTTGTCCAGGTGAAGACCCCATAGAGGTTTTGCCCGTGACTTGGGAAAACCGCAAGTATGAGCTAGACCCCAAGACCAAGACCATAGAAGAGCGAGTCGTGGGCGAGTATAGTCAGCACCCGCTGCGACTGGCCTGGGCCATTACCATCCACAAGAGCCAGGGTTTGACCTTCGATAAGGTGATCATAGATGCGGAGGCCGCCTTTGCGCATGGGCAGGTATATGTAGCTCTGAGTCGCTGCCGAACCTTCGAGGGCATTGTGCTGCGCACCCCTCTCGGCGAGAGCAGCATACGCACAGACTCGGTCGTGAAGGATTACAGTGCCGAGGCAGAAGCCAACCAACCCGACGAGGCGCAGCTACGTCAGGATAAGTACGCTTACCAGGTCGATTGCTTGCGGGAGCTCTTCAATTTTAGTCAGTTGGAATTTAGACTTGCGCGGGTCGGTCGCCTGATCCTAGAAAATGAAAATTCCCTCGAAGGCCAGGAAGCCCAGGAATGGGAAGAATTAACGGCCATAGCTCGTGCTGAAATCATAGACCTGGGCAATAAGTTCTTGCCGCGCCTGGAGGCTTATTTCAGAGACGAGCGACTGCCGGTAGATAATACCGATCTGACCAAGAGACTGGATAGTTCTGCCGATTATTTTCTGCCTAAACTGGAGTTGAAGCTACTTCCCGTTATTCGCGACTTTACCGTAGTGACCGACAACCAGGGTGTAGGTGAGAGCCTGGAAGATGCCCGCCGGGAAGCCGAACAGGAAGTGTTTTCGAAAATTCGCTTGTTTCAAGTTGCAAAAACCGGTTTTGACCCTGTTAGTTATGTAGCCGCTAAGGCAGATGCCGAATTGGACTTTGACCGGGACCGAAAGAGTAAGCGCAGCACGAGTCGGAAAGCAGCCGCCAAGTCTGCCCACCCCGTGCTTTATGGCCGCCTCGAAGCCTTTCGGCAGAAGATGGCTTCGCTGCGAGAGGTCAAGCCCACGCGCATCCTGTCTGCTAAGTCGTTGCAGGAGATCATCCAGGTGCTACCCACCACCAAAGACAGTCTGCTGCGGGTAAAAGGATTCGGCTACAAGCGATTCAACGATACAGGCGAGGCCTTACTCGCTATCATTAAGCTGTATGTGCGCGAAAACAAACTCCAGGGAAATCAGCTACAATTTGCCAGCAACGAGGAGCCCAAACGCGACACCAAAGAAATCAGCCTGGATGCCTATCGTGCGGGGAAGTCACCAGTCGAAATCGCCCAAGAGCGCGGATTTACGGAAGGGACGATATACGGTCACTTATCACACTATATCGGACTGGGTGAGATCGAGGTTACAGACCTGATAGATCAAGACCGAATCGATGTGCTAAAGCCATACCTCAAAGCGCATCCCGATCAAACGCTGGGCGAGGTCTTTCGCCATTTCGATGA
>JBCDFE010000020.1:0-28439 GCA_039178745.1 Bacteroidota bacterium
ACCATAATTGGTTCCTCTGCAAATACGACCAATGATGGAGAAAATGCTACCGCTATTGGAGCTGGGGCTAGTGCATCTTCTACGGCTGTAGCCATAGGCTCTTTAGCTTCTAGCGCAGAACAGGGCGTGGCTGTTGGTAATTTCGCTCAAGCCGGGCTTCTATCTACTTCCGTAGGGCTCTCTGCTGGTGGAATTGGCGCGGGAAACACAGCCGTAGGTTACAATGCACTTGCTGTAGGTGAGGCCGGAAATAATGTCGCCATGGGATCAAGTGCTATGCCAGCTACTATTACTGGCTTCAACAATGTAGGTATTGGTGCAGGGGTCATGAACAATAATATCTCTGGCTCTGAAAATGTAGCCATTGGAACAAGCGCACTCGGATCGACCTTATCAAACAATAATAATGTAGCCATTGGCCAGGAAGCTATGCTAGGCGCCACAACCGCAAATAACTGCACCGCCGTTGGATTCCTCTCCGATTTTACCACACCAAATATTACCAACTCAATGGCTCTTGGATCTCTCAGTCGAGTTGGGATTAGCAATGCTGTCGGTATTGGCAATACAAGCGTGACCAGTATCGGCGGCTATGAAGACTGGACCAACTTCAGCGACGGCCGATTCAAAACAAACCTCCAAGAAAATGTACCTGGGCTTGCATTCATCCAGGGCCTAAGACCTGTCACCTATACCCTCGATGTACATGGTATTAGAAAAGAACTCGGTACTGAGGATAGCTATCTCAATCCAGAGAAGGAACATATTCGCTACACCGGCTTTATTGCACAAGAAGTAGAAGAAACGGCTCAAGAACTAGGCTATGACTTTAGCGGTGTGGATCGGCCGGGAAGTGATGCCGATTTTTATGGCCTTCGATACGCCACTTTTGTGGTGCCTTTGGTGCAAGCAGTCCAAGAGCAGCAGGACCAAATCGAAGATCTGCAAAATAGAGTTCAAAGTCAGCAAAGTATGATCGAGCAGCAAGCTGCCCTACTTGCCAGTTTTGAAGCACGCCTTAGTCAATTGGAAAGTCAGTAAAGCATGTCTCGATTTAACCTTTTACTATTCGGCTTTTTCTTACTGAATAGCCTGACTGCTCAGATGATCATTGAAGATGAAGCTTCTCTCTATTGCGTGGGTAATCCACGTATTGTCCTAAACAACTTAGACCTGGTCAGCTTTGGCCAGATCTTTCCGGGGCAGAGTAGCATCAGTTTTGAAGGCAGTTCCAGCGACAACATCTTGCAACTATCCGATGATCGTCAACTGTATGATCTGCGCATTGACAAGCCCAATCAACAAGTCTGGCTAGACGATGATTTAGATCTAATTCATGAACTCCTATTCGTCAGTGGCAAATTAGATCTTAACGGTTTTGAGTTTTTCATTGAAGGCAATTTTGTAAATGAAACTGAAACAAGCCGCTTAATCGGTCCGGCAGGTGGCCAAGTCTACACAGAAGGCTACCTGGATCCAGGTAGTGGTTTAGCCCCAGGAAACTTGGGCTTTGAAATTAGTTCTAATCAAGAATTAGAAAACTTCCAGCTATATCGAGCGCATTTTCCTGCCAATCTGCCCGGAGATGAGGAAGCGATTGAACGATACTTTAGATTTTCAACTTCCGCCGATGACCCAGATGCTTCTGTTATCTTGCACTATTTCGATGCAGAAATTGGCGGTCTAGACGAAACTGATCTAGGGGTGTGGTATCGTCCCAACTCGGGCAATACTTGGCAACTGATCCCCTATGATGAGCATGATATGGTCAATAACTTTTTCCTGCTGGAAGAGCGAGATCCCAGCGGACAGTGGACCATAGGAACGACCAGTGGAGCGCTACCCCTTGAACTACTCAGTTTTCAAGCATGGATAGCAGGACCAAATAATGTGTTAGAGTGGGAAACCGTCAATGAAGTCAATACCGATAAATTTCTGATTGAAGCCAGTATTGATCAAGGAAGAAGTTGGCAGATTATTGGTGAACAAGCAGCTGCTGGACATGCAACCGACCTGCGGAAGTACAACTACACAGACTACCGGCCTGCTGCTATCACGCACTACCGCTTACAGATGTATGATCTAGACGGGAGTTTCCAATACTCCCCTATTATACAGCTATCGAGAACGGCGATTCCGACTGTACAAGTTTATCCAAATCCTGCAATTGATCAGCTTTGGTTTAACCATTCAAGTCATGAACAATATCCACATAAAGTCACGATATATGAGGCTAGTGGACGTCGAGTACTTGAGCAGGAAAATTGGTCAATTGGCGAAGCGCTGAACATTAGCATGCTTCCTGTCGGACAATATAGCATAGAACTCCAAACGGACCAGAAACTCACTATACTCATCTTTACCAAATCATAAAATCTAAACCCATGACAAGCTTCTGCCAAATGGCAAAATCACCTATGCCCTATCCTCCAACACTAACGAGCAAGGAGATTGAGCAGATAGAAAATAGCCGGACACGAGAGCATCTAAAAATTCGACACGAGCTAGAAAAAGACTGGCTAGTTCTAGAAAAAGCGACTGAAAATTACCTCGAGAAAACGGGTGACATTATAGGCGGTCGAATTAAAAAGGCCATTGGTCAGATACAGCAGAAGTATGTTGAAAGACTAGCCAGACTTCAACGGCCTAAAGGGCAAGCACACATTAGCGCTTTTAATGAACAGACACTAGAATGGAAACGTTTTGCGCAAAAGGAGGCTGATAAGGTTTTCAAAAACAATAAGATTGATCTGCAACTTTTACAGGCCAGTTTTAATGAATTTGTAGCCCAATTACCCGTTTATCAAGGTATAGGTGCACAAGTCTTTGATATTGACCATACGCAAACTGCTCATTCAAGTAGCTACAAGCCAGAGGATTATCTGTTTTTGGCAGATCACTTTCACGGACGAGGTTTTGGAGGCCCTAGGCGTCCGTTTAAGCGCAATGATATTCGACAATACCTTTTTAATGGTGGGGTCAAAAACTATGAATATCTCTACAATCATAATGCTGGGAACTTTGACACGGCCTACCTATGGGATTTTCAAGGATTTAGTTGTTTTTACAGGATGCCGCATGCGGGAAGACTTCAACTAATACTCAAAGTACAGGCAGGCGAAAATTATCATCGCATTACACTGAATCCAGAGCTCGGTTGGACCTCTGGATATAGCCGACAGCTAAACGGTATTTCTGCTAAGTTCCACAGTTCTGAAATTCTAGGACATACAGAAGATAGCAGTAGCACCTTCAAAGTCATGTCTACAGCAAGGGTGCGTTCTAGTCAAAACTTTTTGGGTGCCGATGAGCAGCCTTATGCGCTGGGGACTGAAATAGAGTTGCGATTTTTAAGTGACCAAGTATTCCCTGAAAACGCTCAAGTAGCTATTGACTTTGGGCTGGTGAACTTTATTCGTTGTGTGGCCAATGATCTTAAAATAGATAGCAGGATCTTATCAACTTGGCATTTTGAAGAGGCGATTGTTAGCCCGGTAGAACCATAGTTGGCTTTTAATAAGATGTGAGTGCTCTTCTTAGGAAGAGCGGTGCCACTGGCCCTGGATTGGATCGTTAGCGCCTTTTTTGTTGACTTATTCAGTTCCATCTAGTGATGCATAGTTAGCACAAAAGGTACTAGCGGGCCTTATCTTTTCAAATATGGTAAAATCTACCGCCTAAACAAACCGACCTGCCTGCTGTATACACGCCCGCCCGTCTCCAGACTCACTACATACACACCATCGGTCCAGTTGATGCTGGATAAGGGTAGTCTAACGGTCTGTTCGCCGGTGAGGTGGCGACCTTGGTAAGGTGAACTGACTACACGGCCCACAATATCATGCAAGCGTATGGTTACTTCTCCAGCGCGCTCCAGTTCAAAATCGATGGCCAAATCACCACCACTCAGGTAGGAGACTAGCTTGACTTGATCGACTCGCCCGATTTCCGTGGTACTGGTAGACTGACAGAATAGACCCAAACCTTCGATCCGCTCGTGGAAACTGCCCAATAGGTCATCGACCAGCATACCATCGACACACAACCAGTAGTCCAGTACAGTCGCATATATGGCTCTGTAGTCTACCTGATAAATGAGGTTACCCACATTATCCAGATTGCCTAAATCAGCTAATCCGCCTAGGAGACCGTTGCCATTCAGGCCTGGTCCGAACAGCATCAGTGGTGCTGCGGCACCATGGTCTGTTCCGGTAGATCCATTCTGCTCAGGCCTGCGACCGAACTCCGAGATGGTCATAGTGAGGACGCGCTGTTCGTCTCCACCTGCTGCCAGGTCCGTAAAGAATGCGTTCACATTCTCAGCGATGGTCTGTAGCAGATAGGCATGCAAATCAGGTTGATTGGCGTGGGTATCGAATCCATCCAGCTCAACCATGTACAAGCGAGTGGGCAGGCCACCTCTGATGAGTCTGGCTACTAAGGCCAGCTGATCACCCAGACGATTATTCATATAGTCTGCAGAGTTCTGACCATCGTCATAAGCGTCTGCGATCACTGCCGAGTAGGCAAAGGTTGTATTGGCAACTGCCCGCAGGTATTCCACCTGTTCACCGTAGGCACAATCGGGCAGATTCTCCACGTCATACAACTGCCCGGACTGCGCGATCTGATAAAGCTGTTGCGGATTTTCAGTAGACATGGCATAATTGAAGCCATCGTCATTATTGAACAGCAAATTGCTGGCACCACCGATCTGTATCGCTGGTGGAAAATCTGGCGGGTTGATGAGAAAATCGGGATACTGATTATCCAGCATTCGGCCCAGCCAACCGCTTTGTATAACCTCGTCTGCATCGGAGCTAGATGCCCATATATCAGAGCCCCTGAAATGACTCAAGTTCTGTTCTGGATAGCCGACGTTTTGGACCACCTTCATGGCACCTTCGTTCCAGAGCCCTTGCAAAGCAGAAAGCTGGGGGTGTACGGCCAGACTGCTGCTGAAGTTTATCGTTTCTTCTACTGGTATATAAATATCTGGCCTGATGCTTTGGTAGGTACCAAAATCGTGTACTGGAATAAAGGTATTCAGCCCATCGTTTCCGCCCTTTAGCCGTATGATAACCAAAACGCGATCGCTATCGGCATTGGTCAGCGCCTGGGTCCAGGCATTGGCTTGCATGGCCTGAACAGGAACTTTATTCAGAAGAAGGCCAGCGCCTCCGACCAGGCCCATATTGCGTAGAAATCCCCTTCTGGAGTGCAGGCCGTGATCCTTGGCGTGCTCATGGCCATGAGCTAGTCGATCTCCTTTGCGGCCGTTGCTATGTGAGTGATGTAAAGACATAGTTCGTTTTGCTTATTTGCCTCTCGGCCGCTTAATACAATTGAAATTCTGGACGACGAATAATGTGCCGCATTAATAGCAATACTTGCCAGTTGGCTGAATCCCAGTTGAGATTCCAGGCACCGGTCGTGTAGTAGTTTTCAGGCACATCCCACTTTAGTACGTCGGTAGCTATGTCGTAATCTTCCTGGGTCGGTAAACCTTTAGCTATGAAGTGGTCAACCAGTGTCTGAGCTATGATTTCGGGGCTATTACTATCTCCTGCCAACTCCTCAGCAAGATCTGCCCAGAGCCTTTCTTCCTGATCATTGTAGTTCCAGATAAAACCATCGTTGACCTGCCAGCGACCCGTCAGACGAGCGGAGTTGATCCAGGAGCGATCGCCGGGCCAGCCCGCCACATCGGGTGGCTCCATGAGCTGCATGCCCAGTTGGGCCGATGCCCAAAAAGCCCATTGCATTTGTTCTTCGAATTCGGGAAAGGCTCCCTCCCTATGAAACATAAGTATGTTATCGATCGGGCTCTTGACTATGGTCGCAAAATTGGACTCGTCGAAGAAATGCTCAGAACGGAACAACTGCCTTAGCACGGGCTCAATCTGAAAATCATTGGCCAGAAAAGTCTGAGCCATGCCTTCTACAATTTCCTCATCGACAGCGGGATTGACGTAGTAGGCATAAAGCTTGCCGCATACAAACTGTGCAATTTCATTCGATCGCTCTTCAAACAACACATCGATGAGCCCTTGGTGATCCCAGTTTCCGGTGCGGCCAAAAATGGTTTTTTCCCCATCGTCATATCCCCATGGTGCCCATTCTATAGGCGCACAGAACTCCGTCCATCCATTCCAACCGGTCAGGGCGCGGCTGGCCTCCACGATATCTTCCTGGGTGTAGCCATTGTTTTCCCCTAGCGTAAAAAGCTCGAAAAGCTCGCGCGCATAATTTTCGTTCGGACTGAATCGCGTATTCTCAAAACCATTCAAAAAAAACAGCATGGCCGGCGTTTCGCCAATCTGAAAAACAAACTCTTTAAAGTCACCAAAGGCATACTGCTGCAATAGCCTATGATAGGTATACATAAGACTGGGGCAAGAGTAGGTCTCAAACTGAGTAACAAAATGGTTGTGCCAGAAAATAGTGAGTCTTTCCAGCGGTCCATTGTCTCTTGCAGAAGTCATGAACTGTACCATCCAGTCAACGTACTGATCGAAGAACTCTTCCTCAAAATTGTTGTAGTCAGATACCGACCAGTCAGCCCAGACCGGGGGCTCTGGTAGCGCTTGGTTGACGGCACCATCTAGGATATAGTTCACCAGGTCGATCGGATTCTCTTCAAGTGCTACATCCAGCTGATCGGGTGTAGCACCAAAACCGAGGCGGCGATACAAGTGACGTACTCTTTCCAAATTCCACGGACTTTCGGCGCTGGGTACATAAGGAGCCAGGCTTGCCGTGGCGCAGTTAGTAATCGTGCTCATTCAATAGATGTGGCTTAAAAAAGTTTGCATGCGTGATATCATACTCAAAACTAAATTTTACGCATATCTATTGCAAACAGCATACTGTTAAAGTTGAATTTATTTGCACAAACACCTAATCGACTTGATAGTCGTGCCTCGTGGAGTTTAGATTTCTGGGCATTTTATCTATTTTTGCCCCCGAATTCGGGTCAACGACCTTCTGAAGCGTGGCGCACGCCTGACAATCAGGCACTTATAACACAACACTATTCTTGCGTCACGGCCATTTAGTTCGCTTGTACGCGAAGACTGAACCTTTCTTTCTTCAAAAACAAGTTAAACTTCAATTTTTCATGGATCTATCTATTCTCTATGCCGTACCCGGTCTGGGTGTGCTGGCGCTCTTGTTTATGTTTTGGCGCAGCAGCTGGGTAAGTAATCAAGAAGTAGGCACCCCACGCATGGCCACTATTGCCGATAATATTGCAGACGGTGCCATGGCCTTCCTCAAGGCCGAATACCGCGTACTATCCATTTTCGTGATTGCCGTTGCTGTTCTATTGGCTTTCAGTGCCAATGCTCAGGATTCCAGCTGGATGATCGGCGTCGCTTTTGTGGTTGGTGCCATTTGCTCTGCCCTTGCTGGTTTCATTGGCATGCGCGTAGCCACTAAAGCCAACGTAAGAACCACCAATGCCGCCAGGACTGGCCTCAGCAAAGCACTAGGTGTTGCTTTTGCAGGTGGTAGCGTAATGGGTATGGGTGTTGTTGGGCTTGGTCTTTTGGGCTTGGGTCTGCTCTTCATCCTATTCCAGGGTATGTTCGTACCAGAAGCAGTAGAAGCGGCCAGTGCCGATGCACAAACTGCCTTTGAAAGAGTAATTACCGTACTGACTGGATTTAGCTTCGGTGCTTCCTCTATTGCCTTATTTGCACGTGTAGGTGGAGGTATCTACACCAAGGCTGCCGATGTAGGTGCTGACCTGGTCGGCAAGGTAGAAGCGGGCATCCCCGAAGATCACCCCCTCAATCCGGCCACCATTGCCGATAACGTAGGTGATAATGTTGGCGACGTAGCTGGTATGGGCGCTGACCTTTTTGAGTCTTATGTAGGCTCTATCATCGGTACTATGGTACTAGGTGCTGCCTTCATCACGCTACCCGAGTTTCGCGACAGCTTTAACGGATTGGGTGGTATTGTACTTCCGCTGGTCGTAGCTGGAATCGGTATTATCGCATCTATTATCGGTACTTTCTTCGTTCGTGTTAAGGAAGGTGGCGATCCGCAAAAGGCATTAAATACAGGCGAGCTCATCGCTGCTATGATCATGTTGGGTCTTACATATCTGGCCGTAAGCACGATCATGCCTGGTAGCTACACCCTCGAAAACGGAGACACCTTCGGTTCACTCGGTATTTTCCTGGCCATCGTATTTGGCCTCGTTGCTGGTCTGGCCATCGGCTATATCACCGAGTACTACACCGGTACCGGCACCAAGCCCGTACAAGGCATCGTAGACCAATCAGGTACTGGTAGCGCCACCAACATCATCGCCGGTCTGGCAGTAGGTATGCGCTCTACAGCTCTACCTATTATCGTTTTGGCTGCGGCCATTATCGGTGCTTATGAGTTTGCCGGGCTTTATGGTATTGCTATCGCAGCCGTGGGTATGCTCTCCAATACGGGCATTCAGCTGGCGGTAGACGCCTACGGTCCTATCTCTGACAACGCTGGTGGCATAGCCGAGATGGCTGGCCTGGAGCCCGAAGTACGCGAGCGCACAGACAAGCTGGATGCTGTTGGTAACACTACCGCCGCAATCGGTAAAGGATTTGCAATTGGTTCTGCAGCTCTGACTGCCCTGGCCCTTTTTGCCGCATTTATGCAGACAGCTGGTATCGACTCTATCAACATCGCTCAGCCTATGGTGATGGCCGGTGTTCTGCTGGGTGCTATGCTGCCTTTCCTGTTCTCTGCCTTCTCGATGGAGGCCGTGGGCCGTGCCGCCAACGATATGATCACCGAAGTACGCCGTCAGTTCAATACCATCCCTGAGCTGAAGGCGGCACTAGAGGTCATGCGCCGCAACGAAGGCAAAGACGAAGCCGATTGGAGTGAAGCTGATAAAGCCACTTTTGCAGCAGCAGACGGCAAGGCCGAATACGGCAAGTGCGTAGAGATCTCTACTGCTGCCTCTATTCGCGAGATGGTCGTTCCGGGCTTGATCGCCGTACTTACGCCAGTGATCGTCGGATTTGGCGGCGGAGCAGAAATGCTCGGTGGCCTACTGGCCGGTGTAACCAGCGCGGGTGTGATGATGGCCATCTTCCAATCCAACGCCGGTGGCGCCTGGGACAATGCCAAGAAGATGTTCGAAGAAGGTGCCAACGTAAAAGGCGAGATCTTCCACAAAGGCTCTGAGCCACACAAGGCTGCTGTAGTAGGTGACACAGTAGGTGATCCGTTTAAAGATACCTCTGGCCCTAGCCTCAACATCCTCCTCAAATTGATGAGTGTGGTAGCGCTGGTGATTGCGCCCCTGCTATAGTATTAGTTGTTGTGCCTGCGGCATAACAACGACAGATTCATTGCTCGCCCTCCGTTCAATTGAGCGGGGGGCGAGTTAGTTTAGGTTTAATGATCTTATATTAGATTATTTTTAATCCCTTAATTTGCGTTCTACATACCAACCCAAAAATCTATGCTTTCAAGATTTTGCTTGTACCTCTCGATTTTGCTGATGCTATCGACCTGCGGAAGTACAAAACCAACAAACCCTCCACCTGCGGGCACTTCGGTGGCTACGGCCTTAGATGCCGATCTGAACTGGAAGAAGCTGCGCGAAAAAGCACAGGAGGCCGAGACAGATGGTAGTTGGGCAGAGGCGGCTGACTACTACTACGCGGCCTGGCAAAAAAAACCGAAGCGGGAAGAATTGCTAACAAGTGCTGCTACGCTATACGAGCGCACACGCAACTACCGAGCCGCTGCCGAAGCCTATCAGTACCTGCCACCTATTGATGAAGACGATCCACTGCGCGGCCTAAGGCACGGGCGAGTGCTCAAGCAAGATGGGCAGTACGACAAGGCCCGCCGCGTACTGACCCGGTTTTTAGACACCTACAATGAGGCCGACAGATCTATAGTGGAGGATATGACCAGAACCGAGCTGGATGGCATCGCCTTTGCCGAAAGTCAGGCAGGGCGGGTAAATCAACTGTTGCTGCGCAGGCCCGAAGGTGGAATAAACTCTGGTGCAGACGAGTACGGGCCGATGCCCGTGGGACTGAACAAGCTATACTACAGCGCCGATCGCGGAGGACAGAGACGACTTTTTGAGAGTCGAAAGCAGGGCCAAAACTGGACAAATGCCAGAACGCCATCGGGTTTTCCCGTCATTATGGAAGGCGAGTTTGGAAAAGGAAGCATAAGCGCCGACGGACAGCGATTTTACTTTACGATCTGTAGCGGAGAGAATGCTACTGAAAGTAATAATCGGTGCGAAATATTCGTCTCTCAAAAGCTGAGCGAACGCTGGAGTGAACCCAGCAGGCTATCTGATCTGATCAATGTACCTGGCACGGACAATTCAGACCCTAAAGTCAGTGTAGTCAATGGTAGAGAAGTTCTGTTTTTTGCCAGCAACCGACCGGGAGGAAGAGGTGGATACGACATCTGGTACAGCCAACGAGATATTGATCGGGCAGGAGCGGTCTTTAGTCCGCCAGCCAATATTGGTCCTACTGTCAACTCACTAGGCGATGAAAGAAGTCCATTTTACGACGAGCAGGAATTGGTATTGTACTTCAGCAGCAATGGGCATCCCAACCTAGGGGGCTATGATGTCTTTAGGGCAACGGGTCGGGAAACCAACTGGTCCAGACCAGAGAATCTGGGTTTACCCATCAACTCGGTAGCAGACGATCTGGATTTTGCCATTGACCCTGCTGTTGGAGATGGGTATCTGAGCAGCAACCGAGCCTTTGAGGGCATCAAGAACAGCACTGCCGATTACGATATTTTTGAAGTAAGTCTGAATGCCAATAGATTGACTGTACGCGGATCGGTCTATGACAATCAGAGCGGCAATGCAGTTTCTCCCATCTCAGTCAAGCTTTTTCAAGTGGCGGAAAATGGTCGCGAAGAGCTGATTGCAACCATGACTTTTGAAAGCAACGAATACCTCTTTGAGCTGATAGCCGAGCAGAATTTCAGAATAGAAATAGCTGCCGAAGGTTTTGTTCCTAGCGGCTATACATTCTCAACCATGCAAGAGGGACAGACCACCTATGGGCAACCCGTATTCTTGAATTTGCCAGACCCAGAAGTTGAGCAGCCGAGCAGCCAACCTCAATATCCAACGCCCACACAGCCTTCTACCAGTTACCCGCAGGCAGGTTCTACAGAAAGCCCGGCAAGTCAGCAAGAAACCCAAACTGATCCATTGGCCGTCACGCCATCTCCACCTACTAATACGGAGACTGAACCAAGTGGCAGATACTATCGGGTGCAGATAAGTGCGCAGCGCAATTTCAATCCCAGCGATGGGCAGTATGAATCTATCCTTGCCTTTGGACAACTAAAAGCAGAAGCTATTGAGGGTAGAGACTTGAAGCGTATCTCTGTTGGCCCTTACCTCACCGTAGATGAAGCCAAAACGGCTTTGGCTAATATACAAAGCAGCGGTTTTCCATCGGCCTTTGCTGTGCGCTATGACGACGGGGTCAGATACGGACGCGTCAACTTTTGAGTAAGGCACAAAAAAAGAATGGCCCCACCGAAGTGGAGCCACCCGAGTACCTGTTTGGGTTGTGGGAAAGCCCACGAAATAACAAGTCATCGGAAATTTAGCTGGTCGATAGGCCGACCAGTCACGTTCAAAATTTCCTTTAGTTGGTGGGATTATGATAGCTCAAGGTGAGCTTAATCGGGATGGCCTTTGGGCCAAAAATCTGTACTGTTCATGGTACTTTTCAAGCCCGCAAAAACAGTAAAGGCGTGAGATGCTGTGGCTCGATTTCGGTCTTGTGACGCATCAATTGGAGAAGGTCACATCTTTTTCAAATTTATTTCTGTTTTCTTTTTATGCTCCGGTGGATTTTAATACTCCCGATAAGATTTTATCAAGTGGCCATCTCCCCATGGCTAGGTGCCAGATGTAGATACCAGCCCACCTGTTCGCACTACGCCATAGAAGCGCTTAAAGAGTGGGGAGCCATCAAGGGTGGGTGGCTGGCCATTAAGCGAATAAGTCGATGCCACCCCTGGGGAGGTTGTGGGTACGACCCCGTGCCCAAGAGAGAAGGAAAGCAAGAGAATGCGAGAGAGAACATTCGCGATGTGCATTCAGAGATATAAGCGCACTCACTGCTCAAGCTTATAGAACAAAGATGTTTGAGAAGCATTTGAATCATATATGAACACAGAGAAAATGATGCAGCGCCCGAGGCGAAACAGGCGTTCGGCAGCTATCAGGGGATTGATTAGAGAAACAGAGCTGAATCCGAGCCATTTGGTTCAGCCGCTATTTTTGGCAGAAGACAATCAGGCAAAAGAAGCCATCGACTCCCTACCAGGCCAGTTTAGGTGGGGCATAGCGCCTTTACTAAACGAAATCGAAAAGTTGATGACGCTGGGCGTACGTGCTGTGATGTTGTTTCCGGCTGTCCCCGAAAATTATAAAGACAAAAAAGGCACCTATGCCGCTAGGGAGGAAAATTTCTATTTACAAGCAGCCAGGCGCATCAAGGAACGCTTTCCCAAGTTGTGTTTAATCAGTGACGTGGCGCTAGACCCCTACAGCAGCGATGGTCACGACGGAATCGTGCTCAATGGTCAAGTCGACAATGACGCCAGTCTGCCACTACTGGCCCACATGGCTGTAGCCCAGGCCCAGGCTGGTTTTGACATTCTGGGTCCTAGCGACATGATGGATGGTCGAGTTGCTGCCATAAGACAGGCTTTGGATCAGGCAGGCCATACAGCTGTGGGCGTTATGAGCTATACGGCCAAGTACGCTTCTGCATTTTATGGGCCTTTTCGGGCGGCCCTGGATAGCGCTCCGCGCGAACTCGAAGATGTCCCCAAGGACAAAAAGACCTACCAAATGGACCCAGCCAATGTGCGGGAAGCTATGATCGAGGCACAATTGGACGCTGCCGAAGGCGCTGACTTTTTAATGGTCAAACCCGCACTAAACTATTTGGATGTCATCAGGCAACTCAGGCAAACTCAACACTTGCCTATAGCTGCTTACCACGTCAGTGGAGAGTGCGCTATGCTATTGGCTGCCGCAGAACGAGGCTGGCTGGATTATCGGCAGGCAGCTACCGAAACCCTCATCTCTATAAAGCGTGCCGGTGCGGATGTAGTCATTTCTTACTTTGCAAAAGATTATGCCGGGTGGTATGCCGAATGATACCAGCCAACCATCCGATCACTGGATTTGACAAGCTATAGCTAATAGCACTCATGCTTTCTGGGTTTTTTATGGTTAAATCAATTTGGTGTAGGGTATCCAAGAATACGGCGCAAATACTGTTAAGCTATGTTCGAAGGCGACACAAAATTCAATCTTGCTGTCATTGAGTACGTGCATACGTTGGCAAAAGCGTAACTTTGTCTTTTGGTTCAATTTTGGACTTCCGCTGGTCGGAGCTTTTTATCGCATTCCGCTTATCGGCTACTGCTTCCCAAAGGCTGTACTTTGAGTTTCAGGTGCCGTTGAATGTTAAGATTCAAAGCGTTCAACCTGCAATCATCTTCAGAGACTGAAGCCGATAAAGCACGCATGTCGGAGCTTTTACCTCAAATTGATCGCAAGCGTTTGCCTCGCCATATTGGCGTGATCATGGATGGCAATGGCCGCTGGGCCAAGGGCCAGGGAAAGCCTCGTGTTTTTGGTCATCATTCGGCCATCGAAGCCGTCCGCGATACCGTCGAAGCATGCGCTGAGTTGGGTGTAGAGTATCTGAGTCTATATGCCTTCAGTACCGAAAACTGGAATCGGCCAGAGGGTGAAGTCACTGCTTTGATGCAGTTGCTCGTGGATACCATTGGCTCGGAGATGAGTACGCTCATGGAGAACAAGATTCAACTGGACGCTATTGGCCAGCTGGATCAACTCCCCAGGCATACCCAAGATGCCCTGGAAATTGGCATAGACATGACCAAGCACAACGATAGGATGCGCTTGATCCTGGCACTCAACTACAGCGGCAAGTGGGATCTGACTCAGGCGGTTCGCTCACTAGCTGAGCGGGTTGCTGCCGGAGAAGTGGCTGCCAACCAGATTGATGATCATCATTTGGCCGAAGGGCTGAGTACTGGTCATCTACCCGACCCCGAACTAATTATCCGCACCAGTGGTGAACACCGCTTAAGTAATTTCTTTCTTTGGCAAGCTGCCTACGCCGAGTTTTACTTTGCACCGGGCTTCTGGCCAGATTTTCGCAAGCCTGACCTCTATCGTGCCATACTTGATTTTCAGCAACGAGAACGACGTTTTGGCAAAATAAGCGAACAACTACAACCTCAAGACCAACCTGCCAGTGCGCAACGTACTCCTTAAAACCGTACTACCGCTCTGGAAACTAGATCTACCGATGAGATTAGCATTACGATGCCTGATTATTGCCTGCGCACTGCCCACATTTGTATTTGCCCAGCCTGGCGAAGGAACAGATAGCCTGGGGCGATCTTCTTACCCCGTTTACGACTACGACAGCCAGCAAGAGTTTGAGATTGGTGGCGTGCGTGTAGTCGGTGCCTACACTGCCGAAGAAAATGCCATACTCGGTGTTACGGGTCTAGCTGTCGGCCAAACCATACGCGTTCCCGGCCCTGATATTCCCAGAGCCATTAGAAACCTCTGGAGACTCAGACTCTTCACCGATGTGGCTATCGAAAAGGAGAGAACCATAGGTAACGTCATATTCTTAGCCGTGAGGGTACAAGAGCAACCCAGGCTATCGCGGTGGAGCTACAGAGGGGTAAAACAAAGTACCCACTCCGACTTGAACGAGGCAGTAGATCCATTTCTGCTACGCGGAGGCATCGTTACGGAAAACGTAAAGATCAGCGCCGCCGAGGCCATCAGAAACTATTGGGTAGAAAAAGGATTTCTGGATGCCATAGTCAGAATCGAAGAAGAGCCAGACACAATCAGAGCCAACAATGTGCGCCTGATCTTTAATATCGACAGACAAGACAAAGTAAAAATACACCGCATCAATTTCTTTGGCAACGAAGCCGTAAAAGCTAAGAAATTGCGCAAGCGCATGAAGGAAACTCGAGAGAGGCGAAAGTTCCTGGCCGCCTCCAAATTCCGGCCAGAGCTCTACGAAGAAGATAAAGACGCCGTTATAGCCTACTACAATACACTGGGTTATAGAGATGCCAGAATAATCAGTGACAGTCTGTACAGAAATCGAAAGGGAGAGCTCGTCATAGACATCTATCTGGAAGAAGGAAATCAATACTACTTCCGCGATATCAAATGGAAGGGCAATTCCGTATATGAAGACGATGTCCTCAGCCAGGTCTTACGCATAGAATCAGGAGATGTGTACAATCCCGAATTGCTGCAAAGCCGACTGAGTTTTAGTCAAAATAACGATGACGTCAGCTCGCTATACCTAGACAATGGTTATCTCTTCTTCAATGTAGACCCTGTAGAAATAGCTATAATAGGCGATAGCGTTGATCTTGAAATGAGGCTTAGCGAAGGTCCTCAGGCTACCATAGATCAAGTAGCGATCATGGGTAACGACAGAACGCATGAGCATGTGGTCAGGCGGGAGCTGTTTACCCTACCCGGCGAGAAATTTAGCCGATCAGACATTATTCGCTCGCAAAGGCAAATCATGAACCTGGGGTACTTCAACCCAGAGACCATGGACATACAAACCCCCGTCAACCCAGAACGCGGAACGGTAGATATCGTCTATGTACTCGAAGAAAAGCCCAGTGACCAGTTAGAGCTTTCTGCGGGTTGGGGTGGTCGCCAGGGGGTTATCGGTACCCTTGGGGTGACCTTTAACAACTTCAGCCTGCGCAATCTCTTCAACAAAGAAGCCTGGCACCCCTTACCTCAGGGCGATGGTCAGAGACTGAGCTTGCGGGCGCAGACGAATGGGCGTTTTTTCCAGTCCTATAACGCCAGCTTTACCGAACCCTGGCTGGGCGGCAAAAAACCCACTTCGCTTACCGTTTCTGGCTTTTACAACAAGTACAACTTCGGAAGCTCGGATCTACCTAATCAGCTCATTATTCAGCAGGTCTCTGCCACCATTGGCACCAGGCTGCGTTGGCCAGATGATAACTTCGTTTTCAGAGCGGGCGTCAACCTGCAAACTTTGAATTTGACCAACTGGCAAAACCTGTTTATTACCGACGAAGGCCAAACTGTGAATAATGGAAATTACAACAACTTCAGCCTGACTCTGGCCCTCGCGAGAAATACGCTGACTGACCCACTATTCCCGACCAATGGCTCAAACATCGAGCTTACCCTTCAGGCTACCCCACCCTACTCGCTATTCAGCGACCGCGACTTCGCCAACGAAACAGTGGAAGAGAGATTCCGATTGCTAGAGTATCACAAGTGGCGTTTCAATGCCGATTGGTACACGACCATAACCGGCAAATTGGTATTTAAGGCCCAGGCCAAAATTGGTATCCTAGGCAGCTACACCGATGCCATCGGCACCTCTCCTTTCGAGCGTTTCCAGCTGGGTGGAGACGGCATCAACAACCAGCAGTTTGCCTTTGCGGGCGTAGACATCATAAGCTTGCGCGGTTACGATATCGAAGACCTGCCCGCCAACCGATCTGACCGAACGGGGCAGGAGATTGCGACTCCGGTATTCAGTAAGTTTACCGTCGAGCTTCGCTACCCACTATCACTCAATCCGAGTTCGACCATTTACGTCCTGGGCTTCTTGCAGGGAGGTAACGCTTGGTCTTCTTTGGCCGAGTATAATCCTTTCGACTTGCGCAGGTCGTACGGCTTTGGTGCACGTGTGTTCTTGCCTATGTTTGGTACGCTTGGTTTCGATTACGGTATCGGTTTCGACAAGGACCCTGCCTTGAATCCAAACTCAGACGGCTTGGGTACCTTCAACATCATTCTCGGGTTCGAGCCAGAATAAGGCTGGATTATGTATCTCACCCTCATCATCATACTGGCCGTCTTGTTTGCGTCTATGCTCGGCTTGAATATATATTTTCGGGTCAAGGTTCTGAAGGCTTATAAGGCATTAGTCCAAAACAGAGTGGATTTTTCGCCTCGCCAGATCATGAGCAAGCGCCGGGTCGAGGAAGAGATTATACCCGATTATCCGAATCACGCAGATCTCATCAGGCAGTTCAGCGACAACCTGCATAAGAGCATACGCATGGGTACAGTACTATTGCTTTTGATCACCTTGTTTGGTGGCGTGCTCATGTGGTATCGCTAATCATTAGGATAACCCTCTAGCATGAGTAATTCGAATGCCCGAACGAGGCGCTCTCCATTTGTACTATTCGTAAATATAACGTAGCCATCACCACTTTCTGTTAGCAAGCCAAACTTGCAGTGGAAGTCACCATTATTACCACCGTGCTCGTAAATGCGGCCATATGCTGTTTGACGGGTAAACAATCCAAGACTGAGCTCTTGAGGCCATTCAGTAGGGTATGACTGATCTGCAGTGGGTATGGTATGCTGAGGGTCTAGCCATAGGGTATAAGTCTCTTCCTGCATACCTCGTTTTTCGTAGAGACCAATCATGAACTTACTGAAATCACCAGCTTGGGTATACATGCTAGATGCTGGACTAGGTGCACCGATAGTTTCCCAAAAAGTTGGCCAAAAACCTTGATGCCCTACAGCTGATCTTCGATTGAGCGTGGGATTACCCGCAAACCAGGTTTGTTCCATCCGCATCACTTGGGTTACTTCCTCTTCTAAAATCTCAGCTAGTGGCTTGTCTGCTATGGCTTCCATTACCCGCCCCAGATAGTTGTATGCCTCCCCAGAATAGCCCCAAGCCGTACCTGGTTCGAAGTTGAGTTCGATTTCCTGACCATTCATATACCCAAAGGGGCCACCAAAAGCCCAATTGGGCAAGCCCGAACGATGGCATAATACCATTCGGGCAGTTAGTAGTTTTGATCTATCATCATTGGCAATATTATTGAACGGCAAATAGGTGTAAAGTGGCTTGTCTAGATCAATCAGTCCACGCTCGGCATAACGCATAACTGCAAAAGCAAAAACGGGTTTGGTTATGGACGCAGCCTGAAATAAGGTAGTATCCCTAACTGGTTGCCGAGAGAGCTGACTTGCCATTCCAAAGTTTCGGTGATAGACCAACTCGCCTGATTTAACAATACCTACAGAAGCACCGGGAATGTTGTAGTACTGCCGAAAACTTTCCACAAAGTTGTCTACAATTTCCGCCTGCGTTTCCGCATAACTAGGAAGCATAGCCTGGTCAGGATAGAGATATACAGGCGGATGTATGAAAGCTAGCTCTAATGGAGGAATATGCACTTCGGCATCTTTGACAGAAAAGGACAACGATTGTCTATCATCGTATCTCAATCGGTCTAAACTTGGATCATATTCCCCATAATTAGTTAAGCCGAAAGGTGAAAAGACTTTGTAGTCGCCGGCAGGTAAGTGGGTTTGAAAATCACCCATACTATCGATCTCGGCTTCTATAAACCAATCTGAATTGCTTTGAGACATGATGCGAACCGTTCTGGGAAAGTCATAATCTAGATCAGTATCTACCCAGGCTATGCTTCCACTGATGGGATAGACCTCTTGGCCAGAATCCAAAAGTACGAGGTCTCCCAGGCGACCGGCAAACCTACTTTTGCCAAATTCACGGCCCCAGAGGAGTCCCGAACTCTCCTCTTCCGATTCGTCTTGGTCTACAATCATAAAATCTAAACCATAGACTTGATCCCAATCTTGACCTGGCCTGAGCTCAAACGCTAATTCGTATACGGTCTGGTCAGTTGATCGATCGATCTCATATTCTATCGAAGACCAGTCGGCACCTGTATTTAGCGGATCAAAGTAAGCAGGTCCAGTGTGTATCTCTTTGTAGGAATGTCCCAGCATATAGAGCACACTCCCAGAACCATAAGGAAGATGATCCCGATCGAAGTAGACCAATAGTCCGTCTTGGCGAAGCCAATCTTCTTCGGCCCCTTCTATACAGTAATAGCTATCATCACTGACAACCACAGCTACGTATATTCTTCGGTTAGTTTCATCATAAGATACCATAAATGATGCGGCTAAGTCCAGATGGCTACTGTGCCCTTCATCAAATGGTAAGTCAATGGGATAAGTCACTGTCGACTCAGGCCAATCTGCTAGATTTCCATCTATTTCGATAGATGAAACAGGAAGCGCATAGGCCAATGCGCCATTTCCTGCATAAGCATAACAGCATGCAAATGCAAGCGATAGGAGTAGAGTGTAAAGTCTCATAGTAGGTGGTGATTGATGCCATCAAATTTCATTTGAATAGACGATGACTTTCAGGCAGCGTTGCACAGGGTATCTACATCAGGCTAGAGTCCCATTTGGCAATTACACTCACTTTCCTATTCGATCCCAGAAACCATCCTTATACCCTTCACTGATAGGAATAAAATCGCCCTCCATGACGATCCGATTCCGCTCTATATGATCGATTTTACTCAAAGCAACCAGATGGGAACGATGCACACGCACGAAATCGCTGTCTGGCAAAACCTCCTCAAAATGACTCATAGTTTGCAGGGTAAGGGTTTTGCCTTTCGAAGTGTATATCGATACATAATTACCCAAACTCTCTAGCCGAGTTATATCTGATAGGTCTATACGGACCGTCTGGTGGCCACTCTTCACGAAGATGTAATCAGGCTTTGAAACAGGCATCGAAATAGAATCTGCTTGCTTTTCTCTCCTCTTTTTGACCTTCTCTACAGCTAGCAAAAACCGATCTAGGCTAATGGGCTTCAGCAAGTAATCGACCACCTCAAACTCGTAACTTTCCAAAGCGTATTGCTCATAAGCCGTTGTAAGTACAATGTCGTATTTACCCTGAGCGATCTTCATCAGCTGAATACCCGTAAGCTCTGGCATCTGGATATCTAAAAAGAGTAAATCGACACTTTGATCGCTTAGAAAATGCAGGGCTTCTATGGGGTTGGTAAACTTGGCTAAGACCTCTAAGTCACTACTGCGCTTAGCGTATTCGGCCAATAGTTTTCCGGCTAAGGGCTCATCGTCGATGATGATACACGTAATCACGATAAGGCAATTTCTAATTGAGCAATATGGCTGTTCTCTTCAATGCGAATATTTAACGCTTGTTTAGATCCATACATCAAAGCCAAGCGCTTCTTCAGATTGGTAAGACCAATTCCCCCTACCGCATCTTTTTCTTTTTCCTTGATTTCATTGACGACCTGGTATAGCAGTTTTTGGCCAACCTCCAATTGGATGGAGACCGACCTGCGCAAGTCTCCATGCTTAAACGCATTTTCGACGAAAGTAATCAGCAATAAAGGCGGAACCATGATGGACTGGTAGGCGGGATCGGGCAAACTGAGCTCGATATCTGGTTCGAAGTCGTAGCGCATTTTTTCCAGCTCGATGAAGTTCAGCAGATGATCTATCTCCTGGTGCAGCGGCACTTTCTCAGCTCGCTCGTACAAGCCATACCTCAGCATAGTCGTCAAACGCTCGATGGCCTCCAGCGCATGGTCGGATTTGATAAAAAACAGACTGTAAATATTATTCAGGCTGTTGAATAGAAAATGGGGGTTGATCTGAGATCGCAAAAATGCAAGCTCCGTTTTCTGGTTTTCAACGACTAAAGATTGCCGCTGCCGTTCGACTTGTTGAGTTCTTTGAAGCAGGTATACGATGACGCCAATAGCCCCGTGTAAAACCCAATAATACAGATTATCGAGGTAATAATCGAAATAACTGATACTGGATGGATAATTGCGGAAACCAATGGTAATCGGGGCTATGATTTCCTCTATCAAGTACCGTAGAGCAATCGCCAATACAGAGGCTAGCAGCAAGCCCATACCTACTTGTGGCCATGGCCGATTTTGAAGGCGCGATAGCACGAGATATGGCCCTACGGCATATCCGAAAAGAATACAAAAACTAATGAGAGATAGCAGGATTTCTTCTGGTGATACCAGTTTGGTCAGCGTCTCCCAATCGCGCTTTAAGAGCATCTCGCGCAGCCAGTAGTAGAATGCACAAAAAATAAAATGATAAGCTAGTACCTGCGAGATTTTAGACTTCGAACTCATTGGTTCAAAACTAGCTGAAATCCAGTATACCCATAGCTCAGATACATGAATCTATGATAATGAAGGATGAAATGGATAATATGATTGATGAATACACGAAATGCCAATTGGGGTATTCATCAATCGTTTGAAGGCACTCGCGTATTGGGTTTGCCAAGGCTTTCTGGAGGCCCGAACATTGTAATCAAATACGAATAGCAATGAGAAACGCAATCCTTATCCTTACTTTCATAGTCGGCCAGTTCGCCTTTGCCCAAGACAGCCTGGTCACGCGCAACCAAGTGGCCGAAGAGATGGAAAAAACCCAGCGTTTGCTGGAAATATATCATGTGAATGCCTATGCCTATCGCGATTCTGCCGAGGTAGTTGCCTATAGGCAACGGATCCTTGATCGCATCCCGGAGGAGGTGGGTGCAGAAGATGCCTACCGCTATCTAAATCAGTTTGTCTGCTTTTTCAATGATGGTCATACCCGCTTATATGGCAATCACTTCAGCAGCTATCGCGAACAGGGTGGCCGCTTCATTCCCATTCAGGTAGACATTGAAGATGGACATATCTGGATCGCTCAGGCTCAAGACGAGTCGCTAATTGGCCAGCGTATCCACATGATCAATGGGGTTTCGACATCAGAGTTACTTCTTGAAATGGAAAGCCACGCCAGTCGGGAAACACAGGCATTGGATAGAGCATTGATCACTAGCAATTTCCCGTACTATCTTTGGTTGGCCAAAGGCAGGTCGGACACTTTCCACTTAGTGACAGATCGGGGTGCTGTGCAGATACCAGCTGTGTTGTACGAAGATATTCCCCAGCAGTTAGTGCATTCGCTAGGTGGTGAGTCAATTGTACACTACGAAATCCTGGAAGGCCAGGTCGGTTATCTTCGCATTGCTGACTTCTACAGCTTGAGCCGAGCTGCCTTTAAGCGCGCTTACGATGCGGCTTTCTCTTATTTCAGAGAAAATGGCATTACCGAAAACTTGATTATCGACATCCGCAACCACGATGGTGGCGATGCGCGCTATGGCGAAGACCTGGCCCGCTACTTTGCCGATGATAACTTCAGGTCGTTTAGCTATAGCTTGTGGCGAGCTACGCCTCAATTTAAAGAGGTCTTCAAGCAGGTATATATTCCAGGGCCAATTCGCTGGGCTACTGGTTTGATCAAGGGGTTCAATCCGCACACTAGGGCCATTTACAACACACCAGACTATGAAAATGCTCTTGTGGAGTATTCATGGGTGAAGCCATTTCGTGCACGCAAGCAATTTGAGGGACGTGTACATCTGCTCATCGATGCGCATACGTTCTCGGCAGGCACCTGCTTTGCGGCCATGTTTCAGGATTTTAATATGGGCACCATCTACGGCCAGCCGAGTGGCAATTTAGCTTCCTTCTACGCCGATGCCCTTTTGCGCTCCAGCATGGAGTATAGCCAGACTAGACTACACATTTCAACCAGCTACTGTGTGCGGCCCAGTGGTGACGAAAGCCCGTCTCCGGTTCAGCCAGATGTAGTGGTGGACGGAGATGCGTTGGATTTCGTAACAAATTTGCTGAGTATACAAAATGCTAGCGGCCAGAATACATCATCCACAACATTAAGTAAACCTTAACGCCATCGCGCCAACGCCTGCATACCTTAGGCACTTCTCAGCTTGTTGAAAATGGACCAGAGTAGCACATACCAACATGGTTTGGCATACTCAAACAAAATACATACAAGCCTGAGCTTATGAATATTCGCCAAATAGCCTTTTCAGTATTCGTCTTGCTGTCAGCTTTGCCCGTTTCTGCCCAGCAGTTTGGCCGAAACAAGCCGAGCTACGAAAGCTTCGATTTTCAGCGCTACCAAAGCCCTAATTTCGAGCTATATACGTACATCGATAACCAACAGTGGCTAATTGATTTCCTAAACGATGCTGAAGAATGGTACACCGTTCACCAGTTCTTATTGCAAGACAGCATAGCATTTCGCAACCCGCTGATCATCTATGGCAACCACCCGGATTTTCAGCAAACCAATACCATATCGGGTGCCATTGGTATCGGCACAGGAGGTGTTACAGAGGCATTCAAAAACCGAGTCATTATGCCCGTCGCTATGACCGGGCCACAGACTCACCACGTACTGGGGCACGAGCTGGTCCACGCTTTCCAATACGATATGGTCATTAGGGGTGACAGCACCGACATCCGAAGCCTGGGCAACCTGCCCCTTTGGATGGTAGAAGGTATGGCCGAATATCTCAGCATAGGAGGGGTAGATCCCTTCACCGCCATGTGGATGCGTGATGCCGTACTCAACAATAAAGTGCCCAGCATCAGAGACCTGAGTCGGGGCAACTATTTCCCCTATAGATATGGGCAAGCCTTTTGGTCGTTCGTAACGGGTCTAAAGGGGGATGATGTCATCAATCCCTACTTTCGACTCTCAGCCAGAGTTGGCGTCGAAGAGGCCACTCAAGCCATTTTCGGTTACCCGCTAGACACCCTAAGCAACCTCTGGCAAGATGCCATCCGTCGTGACTTTGGAAAGTACGTCAACGAAGAAAAAGAAGAAAGATATATCGGTCGCCCGCTAGTAGAACCCGACCGCGAAGGTGGCCGAATCAATATCGCACCAGAAATAAGCCCCAATGGCCGCTATCTCATTTTCTTGTCAGAGCGCGATCTTTTCAATATCGACCTTTTCCTAGCCGACGCCCGTACCGGCGAGATCATTCGCAAGATCAAAACTACCCGGCGTGGTGGACACGTTGATGCCATCAACTATATTGAAAATAGCGGAACCTGGTCTCCAAACGGGAGAGAATTCGCCTACACCGTTGTGAGCAAAGGCGACAACAAACTCATCATAGCTGATGTACAGCGTGGCCGTTCAGAACGGGAGATCAAACCAGAGGGTCTGCCCGCCTTTAGCAACCCTGCATGGTCGCCAGATGGCCGCAGTATTGTCGTCGTAGGTCTAGTCGAGGGTCAAACCGACCTATACAGCATCAATGTGCGAAACGGAGCCGTAACTCAGCTGACAGACGACATATATAGCGAAGTGCATCCCAGCTGGAGCGCTGATGGGTCCAGCCTTTATTTCTCCACTGATCAGTTGGCCATCACGAGTGGCAACCGCAGCCATGGTGCCAATCGATTCAATCTGGCCAAACTCGACATAGCATCTAGCGAAATCACCAACTGGAATGTGTTCTTGGGAGCAGACAACCTCAATCCCATCGAAGCATCTGATGGCAGCATCGTCTTTCTAAGCAATAGGGATGGCTTTAGAAATATATATCGATATGATCCTTATAGAGCTGAATTGACCCAACTCACCGATCTCATTACCGGAGTTTCGGGCATCACGCAGTATGCGCCAGCCATCAGTATCGACAGACGCAACGATAGGTTGCTGTATACCTATTTCAATCAGCGGGGCTACAAGATTTACCAGGCTATGCCAGAAGATCTGCTAGCCATTCCTGTCAGTCCTGACGATGTCGACCTCAGTCCCGCAACTTTGCTCAGACTAAACCCCAGAGCAACCATGGCCGTTGATCCCATTCTGCAGGCTATGGACCAAGAGCCTATTTTGAGCGAAGCGGAGGTTTCAGAGCTTCCCTACGAGCCTCAGTTCAAGCTAGACTATGTGGGCGGCGGGGTAGGCGCGGGTGTAGGCACCAATCAAATTTTTGGCACCACAGCCGGGCTAGCGGGCGGCGTAGATTTGCTTTTCAGCGACATCCTCGGCAATGCACAATTTTTCACGAGTCTGCAACTCAATGGCGAAATCACAGACTTTGGCGGCACCATCGCTTATATCAATCGCAAAAAGCGGATCCAGTATGGTTTTAGCATAGGCCGCATTCCCTTTCGCAGCTTCGGTACACTCAATCCCTTCCTGGATTCTCTGGAAATTGCGCCCGGCGAGAATGCGCCCGTCATCAATTCGCCCTTTCTGATCAACAGGCTCTTCCAAAATCAAGTGGGTGCCTTCGCTCAGTTGCCATTCACCACCAACCTGAGGTTGGAAGGCCGAGTAGATTTCTCGCTCTACAACAATCGAGTAGATCAGGTCAATCGATACTTCTCTGAAGATGGTTCCGTATATCTAGGTCAGATTGGGCGGCCCGAACGCAGGCGCGATCTGGAGCAAGAAAGCTTTAGTCTCGTTCGCGGTGGCCTGGCCCTGATTGGCGACAATTCCAGCTTTGGCCTGACGGCACCTTTGCGTGGACATAGATTCAGGCTTGGCGTCGATAGATACTTGGGTACCTTCGATTTTACAGCAGCTAATTTGGACTTCCGCAGGTACATACCTCTCGGCAAGGGCGCGTTTGCCTTTCGCGTGCTACACCAGGGGCGTTATGGAGGCAATAGCGACAATCTTTTTCCACTCTATCTGGGCAATCCCTGGTTTGTGCGCGGCGGCAATTCCAACGAATTGGTAGATGCACTCTCCAGAAACGACCGCGATATAGAAGAGCTGATTGGCAGCAAGCTCATCGTAACTAATGCTGAGTTTCGCATTCCTTTTACCGGGCCAGAACGTTTGGCGCTCATCAAGTCTGGTGCATTTTTCTCCGATCTAAACTTCTTTATAGACGGCGGCTGGGCGTTCTACGATTTCAGTCAGTTCGGTGGGCCAGAATTTACCCTGGGAGCAGACGGCGAACCACTCATCAATCCCATTACCGGAGAGCCCTTCCTGACTCGGGCCGAAGCCAAACCGCTCTTTACAGCCGGAGTATCCCTTCGGGTAAATCTGTTTGGCGCCCTGATCGTAGAACCTTACTACGCAAGGCCACTACTCCAGGACGCAGATTTTCGGTTTGGTATAAACATCATACCCGGTTGGTAAAGAGCTGAGCTTGACTTTAGCCCTTTGGACTAAAGTCAAGCTCTATTTAACTGCCTCAATTTCAATCCCGTTCCTTGAGGTATGCAGCGGGCGTAGTACCGAATTGTTCTCGGAAAATTCGATAAAAGGCAGTCTTGGATTTAAAGCCGCACTGCTTGGCCAAAGCAACGACTGTGAGTTTTTCCGCCTCTCCCGCGCGTATCGCTTGCTCGAATGCTTTGATGCGAAAGCCGCTCAGATAGTCATAAAAACTTGTCTGTAGTTGGCGGCTGAAGACCTGCGACAGTTCTTGTTGACTGCAAGATATGGCCGAGCTGAGATGAGCCAAAGTGAGATCGGCATTCAGATATGGCTTATCGCTGAGCATATACTTGTGTAGCTCATTAGCCAGCAGCTCCAGTCGATCCTTGGGCATACCTATTGTCTGGTAGGGACGATGCCCCAACCATGGCGCACGATGTACATGCCCGATAGATTTGTAAGCCAACGCTAAAACGAAAAAAGCATACAGCATGAGGAAACTGTATTCAAAAACTTCGCTGTATTGTCTCCAATAAACGAGAGCAACAAATATGGCGGCCGCTACTATACTAGACAACAAGAATAAAAAACTCCCTTGCCGAATCCAGGCCAAACTGGTCCTCGATAGTGGTTTTGCCCTCCTGTAGCTGGCCCACGCAAATCCTAGTGTCCAGATTAAATAGCTGCTTATCCACAGGAGGTTATAAAGATCGTAGTGATTCCCGAATAGCTGATAAAACCCCAGTCTTATTCCCAGTATCCCCCACAGCCAGCTTACAGCATGATAAATAGGTACTAGAAATAGCCAAAGATGTCGCCAAGCTGGTCTAAATGCTACCTGCGTAAGTCCCAATACATATAAATAGAATGCTGGTGGAACAGTGAGCCATGCCGCTGCCGATAAGCCTATGAATACGTATCTCCGAGGATCGTTTACTGGCCATGCAACAATCAAGCCGTGATGAATAAGAATGATGGCAATACACACCAGAACGAGCATTAACATGCGATCTGAAAATTGCCGCGACTTACCATTCCCACTAAATGCCGATAAAAACAAGCAAGCTTGCAAACCACAGAAAAGTAGAAGAATGGACCAGATATTGAATAGCACAGGACAAATATCAAGGCTAAGGGTGGATCGAAAAGAAAAAATACAACAAGTTTTTCCGTCTGGTGCTAGACGAACAAACCAACAATCAATACTTACCGTCCGAGCTGAATGATCAGATAGATTTGGATTTCACTAAATCACTTATCTATGTTAAAGCATATTCACTGGGTGCTGTTCCTGTATGCCACAGTTTTCATATCCGCCCAGGAAGTTCATACGCTAGTGGCCGCTGAGCCGGGAATCGGATACGAAGCTGTCAATTGGAATACCAACAATGGACGCATCGTAGCCCCTGATTTCACCAATAATCAAGTACACGAAATATTCTTAGATGGCTCCAGACAGGTATTAATTGACTCCATCGGAGATCCTTTGGGGGGCGCATGGGACCAGGAGGGAAATTTCTACGTTTCGGAATACAGGGGAGTTGGAAAAATTTGGAAAGTCACGCCTTTAGGGGAGGTTTCTATCATAGCGACAGGTATGGGAGGTCCTGCTGGTCTATTAGTAGATAGCGCTCAGCAAATTTTGTACGTGGCAGATTATGACAATTCGCTAATCAGACGCGTATATCTGCAAGATGACTCTACAGATATTTTCATAGACGGCCAGGGACTAAATGGCCCAGACGCCATCGTATACGCACCGAATGGAGACCTGATTGTCAATAATTTCAACAACAACAGAATCTACAGAATTACTACTACGGGACAAATCAGTCTGTTTGCCACTCTTTTTGGATCGCCAAATAGCGGATATCTCGTCAGGAAAGGCAATGCGTATTTCGTAGCTGGTTTTTTCAGCAACAGTATATGGCGGGTCGATCAGGAAGGCGTGGCCACAGTATGGACTGGTACCACAGCCCCTGGTCATGTAGATGGGCCGATAGATGACGCTCGCTTTAATCGTCCCAACGGAATGGGCATATCGGCAGATGGTGATTCTATAATTGTCTCCGATGGAAATACCACGCCCCGTATTCGATTAATCAGCGGTATAAACGGAGGCTTAAGTTCTAGCAGGGATCCAATGACATCACACGATTTCAAACTAAGTATCTCTCCTAACCCGGCAAAAGATTATTTAAATATAGATTACGAACTCGAAGAAGTCGGACGACTGAAGTTGTCTATATACGATATGCAGGGACAGCAAATTCAGGTATTGCAAGACAGCCTTCAGCCCGTCGGCCCACATCAGGTAACATGGAATATCCCAAATGATCTCCCCCCGGCATACTATCAATGTATATTGGAATCCGGTTCGTGGAGAGCGGTTAGTGTGGTAGCTATACGGCCATAATGATTAGACATTATGCGGAAATAGTTTCTTGAGCGAAAAACGCAGAATTTTTAT
>JBCDFE010000021.1:0-28209 GCA_039178745.1 Bacteroidota bacterium
ATAGCCTGCTTGTCGTTGGGATCATAAGCGCCGATGTTGTTCTGGCATTCCAGGTCGATCCAGCTGACATCTTCGTCGCTCAGGCTAATCTGGTTGATATAGAACAAAGAGAAGGTACCATCGTCATTGAAGCCGCACCCTTCTACGGCAATCGTGGGCGTGGGAGAGGCTGGTGAATTGGGTTCTTGGTTACTGATCAGGTGATATGTACTGCCATTGGCAGGAAGTGTAATGCCTATAGTCTGATCTGCCTGTAGTGGATCTGTCTCTATGGGTTCTGGGCTGAGCATGAGTCCGTCTTCAACTATGACGTATGACAGGGGCACGGTCATTTCGAACTCATCGCTTAGATTGGTGATGTCGAAACGCAGCTCTTCTGTGTCTTCATTACAGTTGGCAGAGAGGCCTACGCTAGCACCTGCCCAGTTTTCGGGTTCCGGGCAGGGCTGCTCGATGGGAATCTGAGCTTGAACGCAGTGATTTTGCCCGAGTACAGACGAGCAGGAAATGATGGCATTAATGCTTATGGAACCGCCTTCAAACGCAGGCAGGTCACCAAGCTCATAGACCAAAGTATACCCATCGATCAACTGGTCTGGTGCCGGGCTGGACGACTGATAAAACATGAAACTATCGAGCTCGATGACCAGCTGCGCACCAACTAACAACTCAGGTCCGTCATTGAAATAGCTGACGTAAATGGGGTTATTGAAACAGCGCCTTAGTAGTGGAATATTAACGTCTACCCGAGGGGCTGCACAGTCTACTAAGCCGATCATGCCAAGATCGATCATGCCGCCCAGCTGGCTGGGTAGAAGTATCGCTGAAATAGCAGGGCAAGTCTGGTAAAGCTCAGTAGAAAAAGGTACAGCTTCAACCAAGTAGTCTCCTGCCTGTAGGTATGCGCGCCAGTATCCATTCTCATTGGTAGGCACCAATGTAGGCGAACCGCTACCATCTGCCCTTCTCACACTGACCATGTAGTCGGGTACTAACTGGCCTGAAGCAGGATCGCTACAATCATCTGTGAGATACAGCTGTCCATCTAGGTATCCGCATTGCAATCCTAACTGATCTACAAAAAAGCTATACAAACTATCGCATCCTCTGGCGGGAGAGCTGACAGTAACGAGGTAGGTACCCACCAGCGGAAGTACTAAAGAATCTGACGCAGACAGAGTAAACATATCGCCGTTAGGCCATTCTACTGTGGTTTCCAGTTCTTCTTGCGGGCTAAAGGCGGCATAAACCATGGCCGGCGACTCACAGGAGGTAAAAGGTGTAAAGGCCGGTGCTACCGTAACCGGATAGGACTGGTCTTCGATCTCTTGTGTGGCATAGCCTGTGCAAATCAGATCGGTATCTGTCACATAAAGTTGGTAGGTCATGCCCTGATCAGCCTCGAAACTGGCCGTTGTAGCCAGCGTATCTCCGTTTTCATTTAGCCAGGCATAGGTATACTGAGGACCGATGAGGGTAGCCTGGAGTGTGACGGTAGGCTGGTTACAATTGATGATCGTACCAACTGGCGTGAGAATATCCAGGTCGATCAGGGTATTTTTGAGATCCAGCACGATGAGGGTGTCGCAGCCCAGTCTGGTCACGGTAAGTTCATATAGATCGGCTGAAATGGAATCGATCACTGGTCCTGACTCGCCGGTATTCCAGCTGTAGGTCAGTAGGGAGCCGCCGCTTTGAGGATTTACGGTTATGCTGCCATTGTTCTCTCCGCAGTCGGGCTGAATGAGTTCGAAGTTAAATACCGGCCACTGGTTGGCTGCTACGAATCGGCTATCTGAGGCCATGCAGCCACCTCCATCGTCTGCGGTTACGGAGATCCATCCTGGCTCACTGACATAGATGGACTGGCCGCTGTCGCCATTGGACCAGCTGTAGGTATAGTTTCCAGAACCACCAGCTGCGTTGGCGACCAGTTGGACGGAATCGCCGTCACATAGATAGGACACCGAGGATGAGGAGCCAGGCTCTGTGATGGAAATATCCAGGTCTCCTGACTGTCCTACTTCAAAAAACCAATCCTGGAAACAACCGAAGTCGGAGACGGTCGTCAGCCGATATTCTCCTGGAAGCAGATTTGTCCGATCTGGATTGTCAACCTGACCTATATCTTGCCAAAAAAACGTGACATCCTCTTCATCGACCCATTCGACGGTGACGTCTATGGCTCCTGTTGCTTCGCCAGAGCAGCTGGCATCTGTAATTTCGCCTTGTACAAACAGGTAATCGGCCTCGTATATCTGGGTGGTTGCGGAGTGTTGGCAGCCATTCTGGTCTGTTACTGTTACCGAGTATTCACCGGGGCTTTGGACAATAATCGATGCATTGGAGCTATCGCCATTAGACCATGCAAACTGAATGGGAGGAGTGCCACCGGTTACTATGGCATCAATGTTGACTTGTTCGCCCAGACATAGTACATTCTGGTTCCATAGCTCTACATCGAGCTGATTAGCTTCGGGTGCTTGTAACTTATAGGAGAATGTAGACCGGCACCATATCGAGAAGGAGCGAATGTCGAAGTAGTATTCGCCTTCTGGCAGATTTTCGAAGGTGTATGCTTGAGTGAAAGTATCCTGTAGAAAGGGCTCACCATTTCTAGTGGCTATAACATAAGTCGAGTCGGGTATGGAAAGTGCAAACTGGACCCAGCCGTCTTCAGCACCACAAGCGCTTGGGTTTTGAGCCTGGGTGCTCACACCGGAACCTCCGCTGAAGGCGATGACTGGATCATCGCCATAACCACAGTCATTGGCCGTGGGGGTGAAGTCGATGACCGTTTGTCCGCTGTAGTCTTCGGGCGTACAGTCTCCGCCAGGATAGAGAACCCAAACAAAATCCAGGCTATCGGGTATTTGATCTACGCACAGCTGATCAGGGCCGCCGCCTATGCAAGTACCCACAGAAGCCGATGTGGGAAAAGCCACTAAGCACTGCCCTGAAGCAAAGCTAATGAGAACAGAAAAGCTCCAGATAGAAAGAAAGATGCGCGTACTCATGACAAAAGACTTGTTCGATGGTACAATTATCTGGATATAGCGGGGTAATCGCAAGAGCAAATTTGTGTATTTGTTCGGTTTTTATTTTTGGTATTTAGCTTTAAAAATAGTGTTTGTTGATTTTTTGAGGAAATTTTGGTTTTTTAGTTCGGGTTTTTTGTAAATATGCATATTTATAAATTTACCCTAAATTCGCCATGCTCTTCCTCTCCCTATTCACCCACCTCACCCCTCGCGAATACCAGGCATTTTACGACTGGCTAGCCCACAGAAAGCATAGAAAACTAGAAGCCTATAGAGCTGTATGCAGCTATCTGTGGTCCGAATTAGCTAATCCTGGGCCTCCTTTTGAGCAACTCGACCTTCAAGGTCTATACAAGCGGTGTTTTCCAGACAGGACTTACAACAATGCACACTGGCGCCGCTTTTGTCATGACCTACACAACGAGCTAGAAACTTTTTTAATCGAGCGAAGAAACATACGCCACCCAGATCGGCAAATTTGGGATAGACTAGACTTGTACCGCCAGTTGGGTTTAGATAGAAATCACACCCTTGCGCTCGCCAAAGCACAAAGAGATACGACCGCAAACAAAAAGTGTGGCGCCGAACAGCTATTTCAAGCCTATCAACTAGAGCGCACCGCTTATAGAAGTGGTTTGATGCAAACCAAGCGCACAGGCAGCAATGCCATGTCTGAATACAGCAACACCCTAGACAAAGCCATATTGGCACTGCGACTGCGCCAGGTCTGCGAGCGCCTCTCTGTCGCCAGATTGCAGACCGATCAAGGCAAAAGCATCAATGAACAAGCGCGCCAATTGATCGAGCAAGCTAGGCAGTACCAAAACGAACCCGCCATATTGCTCTATGCTCAAGCTACCGAGCTGTACCTCGCCAAGCAGCACGAAGCCGGTGATCAGTACTTCGATGCTTTCAAGTCCTCACTCGAAACCAACCTCCATAGATTTGACGCTCAAGAGCAACGCGATCTTTTACTCATAGCCATCAACCACGCCCTGCGGCAGGCAAATGCCGGGCGGCGAGAATATCTACAAGAGCTATTCGATCTATACAAAAGAGGACTAGAAGATGAGATCTTACTCGAGCACGGCAGGCTGAGCATCTTCACCTTCACCAACGCATTCGGCGCTGCACTACACGTCGGGCAAACGACCTGGGCCAAAGACTATCTGCTGACCCAGCAAAGTCGTTTGCCGAAAGAAAGAGGTGCAGAGGTCGTAGCTCTGGCCAAGGCACGACTAGCCTATAGAGCAGGCGATTATGACCAGGTACTTACCGAGCTGCAACAAGCCGACTATCGAGATTTTATTCACCACATGACCGCCAGACTTATGCAACTCAAAGCCTACTTGGCCTTGGACTACTACCACATGGCCGAGAACCTCATATCAGGTACCAGACAGCTACTGCGCAGGCACAGCGACCGCAGCTATCACTACAAAAACTACCGCAATATCTTCACCTTAGCTGCCCAGGTAATTCGCCTGAATCCAGGGGCCAAAGTAGCCAAAAACAAGCTAGTAGATCGCATTTCTAACACACAACCCTGCACAGAAAAATCGTGGCTACTGGAGCAAATAGGCTAAAAACTACTGCCCGACAACCAAGCCAACCAGTTCCTGAGTCGAATTCAGGTACGAATCGAGCTGCGTCTCCATATCCGCCATCTGGCCGTCGTACTCATCGTAGTGCGCCATGATTTCACGATGATTTTTGGACTTCCGCAGGTCGTCTGGACTCACCATAGCCGAAGACATCCACTCCATCATACCATCGTGTATAGATTCTAGACCTTCCATCATTGAACTGGCTTTTGCGTGGTAGCGATCGCTGGGGTTCGTTTGCTCCATCACTTCTCTCAGCTGTAGTTGTGCCTCGGCAATTTCACTCATACGCGGCATGACCACATCGTGAGCATCTACCATTTTTTGAAAAGCCTTGTTCTCTTTTTCCGCTTCAGCATCTGTTGGCTGATCAACTTCTGCTCCATTCGCATCAGTCGTCTGTTCCGTATTCTCAGTCTCGTTCTCGGCATCTTCTGACTGAGGGTTACCGCAAGCTACAAACAGCAGAAAAATAGAAAGTCCGAATATCGATTGGTAAGTCATTCAATGGTTTTTTAAGATTAGCATATAAACAACCCATAGCTCAGACGAACGTTCAATGCTAATTCCAAACCAAACGATAGCTCAACACGGGTATCAATCCCAACTGAGTGCGTGTCTCTACCCGATCGGTCACGCTATCGAATTCGCGAAAGGCTTCGTTTTCTATACCCGCCACATTCTGGATGTCCAAAGCGAGGGTAGTAGTTACTTTTTTACCCTTCACTTCACGATAAAGCCGTAGGTCGGGTCGGAAGTATGCGCGCAACTGATCAGAAAAACCAGCAAACAAATCCTCGCCTGTAAATGACGTACCTGCAAATTCAGTTGTCACAAATGGAAATCTACGCTCTCCTCCCCTGGCTATCATAACCAGCGATATACCCAAGGTGCGGTCTTTCCCCCTTTTTGTAGTACCTGCCCAGTCTCGGCCAGTTCCTGCTTGGGCTGTCCAGCCATAGCTCCAGCGGTCTTGAGCCCAGCTATTATCCAGTTGTTGCGTTTCTGCCCTAAACAGGCTACCATTGAGGTTGAAGCGCCAGGATTCAGGTGCCGATTGTGCCGACCACGCCCCTTCTATACCATATCTTCTGGTATCGGTGATAGATGATGTAAAAAAAGATGGCGCCGCTATCTCTTGTATATTATTCTGCGAAATCAGAAACCTGTCACCTAACAAGAAGTCTTCCAACACTATGGCATAATCATCTGGAGTTAATTGCCCGAAGAGGGTTACCGACCATTTTGTCCCAGCACCTCCTTCACCTCCGTATCCGATGCTAAGGCGATAATTTTCAAAAGTTGGTGCCTGGCCTGCAAACTCGGTAAAGCGCTGTGCTTCAATAGGGGAAGTCGTTATAGATTCGGCACTTAACCACAAGCTGGAGCTGTTGCTCAAGGAGTAGTCAAACAGCAAACGGGGATCGATAAATGCATTGCTCGAACCATTTATCCCCCGAAAAAGGCCACCATCAATACCCACTGAAGTCGATAGTTTTCCCCAGCTACGCTCGTAAGATACATAGCCAGAGTATCGGTCAAACTGAGTGCGCCTGACAGTAGGGTCACCAGTACTAGACGCTTTACTGCTGTATCGCAGCCTGTCTCTTAGGTAGGCCACCCCAAAGCTCAGACCGGCATTCAGATCGACATCCAGGCGAGCGTTCAATCGCTGATGCAAAGGATTCACCTCTTCCAGAAAAGGGCCACCGACAAACTCTTCCTGCCTTCTGGGATCGGCCTCGCTGTAGCCCGCAGCAAGACTCATCAAATGACCATCGCCGAAGGGCTGCTGCCAGCGTCCTGTCAGGATAACCAGATCGGAAGTGAAGTCGATGTTTCTGGTATCCTTTTCCTCCATGACCTCACTGGCTGCTTCAGGGCCTCTAAAGACATTGGAGCTATTGCCATATAGCCCGAAGAGGGAAATGGCTCCACCGCTGCGCGTCCATTTGTGGAGGTGAAGACCAGCATCTTGAAAGCGAATTTCTTCACCACCAAAGTCCACACCAAAGTCGGCCAGTAAGCCCGTAAAGCTATAGCGATAGGTAGCCAGGTAAGACCAGGAATACGGATTGTCTGGTTGGATATAATTTTCTGCCGTCAGGTCTATACCGATGAAACTGGCCAGCGCCCGCAAGCGTCGATTGTCTACGGCACCGGGGCGCAACTCTAGCGCAAAAGCCCCACCCGGTGCATTACCGTATTTGGCGGGTAGGCCACTGGCATAAAAGCGAGAATTGTATAGTAGCTGTGGGCTGAGTGCATTGACCCCACCACCACTCAAGGTAGGGCGATCTCTGGCTGTACCTCCATTAGACGTGTGATTGGGATTGACGATCGCCAGGCCATTAATGAGCCATAAGTTTCTATTGGGGTTGTTGCCGCGCACCACCAAATGATTGGCCTGGTCACTGGATTGAGCTACACCCGGCTGTAGCGCAATCAAACGAGCAGGATCATTGAACACAGCAGGCTTGCGATCGAAATCGATCAGTTTGACAGGGGTGCTGTTGATTTTGGATAGCGAAGTGGTCCGTACCTCAACAGGCACACTGATATAATCAAGGATCGTATCAGTAGCGGTAACCTGCGCTTGCAAGCACAGAAAACCACCTGCGGAAGTACAAATACAGAAAACCATACAGCCGAAGCGAAGGTCGCTGAACAAAAATCTAAAAAGTAAGCTCATCAAAATATCATTAACTTTCCTGACCAAATTTACGTCCGAATGTTTGAGCACAGCCCCCCCGCTAGCTTTTATTTTCTAGTGGCCATAGATGACGAAGAAAAGCCAGCTACTTTTCAGGAAGTCACTGGTATTTCAGCGCAAATGGAAACAGCTCAAATAAACGAAGGTGGCGAAAATCAATTCGTCCATAAAGTTCCAGGTGGTGTGCGTTACGAGAATCTGGTACTCAAGCGCGGTATGATCCAAATCCATTCGGCTTTTCATCAGTGGTGTTACCAAAGTTTGAATGGTAACCCAAGCCAACGGATTGAACCCAAAGGCCTTCGAGTCGATCTGATCGATGCGCAGTCAGAAAATAACAAAGTCCTGATGCGTTGGATTTTTGAGAAGGCATATCCCACCAAATGGAAAGTCGGTCAGAGTTCGACTGATGGAGAACAAATCATTGAAAGCTTGGAGTTTGCCTATACCCACTTTAATCAAATATCCACGCCCATTTAACCCATTCGCGATTCATAATCTCTGAAACCGAATTGGCGGTGGTGAGTAATCTGACCATTCCGATCAACCAGAACTAAATCCGGGTGCCCTACCCCATTGAACTGCGTGGTTTTAACAGTGGTGTAGTGAGCCATATCGGCAAAGACGATCTCATCGCCGGGCAGCAAGGGCTGGGTGAAGTAGTAGTCATCGAGGTAATCGCCAGCCAGGCAACTGACGCCACCGAGGCGATAAGGGTAACCGGTATCATTGGCTTCGCTACTTGCCCCCCTCACTTCGGGGCGATAGGGCATTTCCAGCGTATCGGGCATGTGGCAGGTGAAACTGGCATTGAGTATAGCGGTGCGGCGTCCGTAGTTTTCGATTACATCGAGTACCCGGGCACGCAGCTCTCCGGCATTCCAGACGACGGCCGAGCCAGGCTCCATGACAATCTTCAAATGAGGCCGACGACGACCTAGGCCTCGCAGGCTCTCGATCAGTAGTGGCAGGTCGTATCCGGGCTTAGTCATCAGATGGCCGCCTCCAAGATTGAGCCATTCTAGCTTATTGAGGTAGTGCCCAAACTGAGCTTCGATACGTTCGATAAGGGTAGCCGTCTGGGCCGCAGTGCTTTCACAAAGCGTGTGTACGTGAAGCCCCTGCAAGCCCTTGGGCGGGCGGCTGGGCAAATTGGGCAGAGTCTCTCCGAGACGACCATATCGATCCGCCGGATTGTACAGATCAGTCTCTACAGGGCTGTACTCCGGGTTGACTCGCAGACCAACCGACAAGCCAGCACTGGCCCAGACGGGGCGATAGCGTTCCAGCTCGTTCAAGCTGTTGAAGGTTAGGTGAGCAGATATTCCAACTAGCTGTTCGATCTCCTGCGGCTGGTAGGCAGGCGCGTAGGTATGTGGCTTTCGCCCCAAATGCTCCTCGATCAGCAAGGCTTCGTGCAGACTACTGGCCGTAGCCCCACTCAGATACTCGCCGATGATGGGAAAAGCCGGCCAGTAGGCGAATGCCTTGAGGGCCAGAATGACATCGACACCCGTGGCCTCCATGACCGAACGAATCAGCTCAAGATTCTTGCGCAGCCGGTCCTCATAGAGTATAAAAGCCGGGTTGGGCAGTTGCGCTTTCACTAGTGCTGGCGTTTCAGAAGCGACTCGGTCAGCGCCCTCAGTGGCGCCTGGCGCTCAGCGCTTGCACCCGTAGCATCGAGATGCGCATAGGCATCTTTCTGTATGCTATCGCGCAGCTCGGCCACCGCTTCGGGTATGCCCAGCTGCCGCATGAGCTCGGTCACACGAGCTACTTTATTGGCCGAATCTACGGGCGTAGAGGCATAGAACTGCCGAAGCTCAGCCTGGGTTTCCGCACTTCCGGATTCCAGCGCTTTCAGGTACAGGAAGGTTTTCTTATTGCGCACGATATCATTGCCTACGGCTTTCCCTATTTGAGCCTCGGTACCGAAGATATCGAGCAGATCGTCTTGCAACTGGAAAGCGACTCCAGTCAGCCGGCCAAATTCGTATAGCTCTTGGGCAGATTGCGCACTGGCACCAGCAGCGAGTGCACCCAGTTGCAGTGCCCCACCCAATAGCACGGCTGTTTTGAGCTCGATCATTTTGAGATACTCATCTATGCTCACCTGTTCTCGGGTCTCAAAATCGACATCGTATTGTTGCCCCTCGCAAACCCCGGTAGCTACTTGGTTAAAGACCCGCAACATCTCGGGCAGGGCAGAAGACCGGGGTGTCTGCGCCAGTACTTCGTATGCCTTAATGAGCATGAGGTCGCCACTCAGAATGCCGGTATTTACATCCCATTTTTCATGTACCGTCGCTTTTCCCCGCCTTAGTGGAGAAGCGTCCATGATATCGTCGTGAAGCAGGGTGAAATTGTGGAAGATCTCCACGGCCATGGCAGCAGGCATGGCTTCTTTGGGTTCGACACCAAATAGCTGAGCACCCAATAGCGCTAGTACCGGCCGCACCCGTTTGCCCCCTAGCTGCAGGATATAGCCTACAGGCTCATACAGGCCCTTTGGCTCTAAGGGATATTCCCGTTCCGATAGCTTTTTTAAAAAGGACTTCCGCAGGTCGGAAGCTGAAAGAATGGTGTCGGTCATGCGGTAAAGATAGAGTTGATCGTATGGTATTACCAGCAAATAAATCGGTAATTTATGTCCATGAACAAGACTAATCTAAACGGACTACAATACAATTTTACACCCAACTATGAGGTCTCCGTATACCGTATTGCTCTGTGCGCATTCGATCCTATTGCCAACAATCAGTGGCTGAAATATCCATTCATCTGGTAAATAAACAGAAATACCCCAGCAATAATCAAGTAAGTATTTACCGCCTTGTAAAAGGCATCATAGCTCTTGAGTTTTTGCCAGCGGGTGATGATGAATACAATGGGAATTAAAGCCAGTATCTGACCGAGTTCTACACCGACGTTGAAGCTTACGATCTTGGCCAAAAACTGCCCACTCCCCAGGTCAAAAGACTGTAGGCGGGTAGATAGACCGAAGCCGTGTATGAGTCCGAACAGGAAGACCATGCGAAGCAAATTGGGCGACTTGGTATTGAATATTTTCTCGAAGCCACCCAGGTTTTCAAATCCTTTGTAGAGCACACTCAAAGCAATGACGGCATCTATCAAATGCTCATCGGCCTTGATGCCCAGATAGGTGGCCCCGATCAAAGTGATGCTATGTCCGAGTGTAAATACCGTAATAAACCGAACGATATCGCGGAAATTGCTCAGATAAAATATCACACCCGCCAAAAATAGCAAGTGATCGTAGCCGGTGACCATGTGCTTGGCACCTACCCAAATATAGGACAGCAGACCACCATTGCTCAGTGTCTCTTGATCGGCATCGCTAACGCCGTGAGCCATCAGCAGGACAGGAGGGAGAAACAAAAGGAATAAAGCCAGGAACTTATTAAATCGCTTCATATCGATTAATCGGTGGAATTGGGGAAATACTTGATCTAAATCTGAGAGATAAAACAAATTATGAGACTGCTTTAAACTAGCTCTTGTTCCTCGAAAAAACAAAAAACAGAACACCCACCAAAAGCAGGCTACCCAGCCAGTAAGCATAGCCAGGTATACCGCCTTCCTCGTGCTCGTGTGCATGCTCGTGGTCGTGATCATGACCATGACCATCAGCATGTGAATGATCATGCCCGATGGCGAAGGTCAATGTTGCCCAGTTGGATTCATGGGTTAGACCCTCTTCCTCCGATTCTTCCAGATGAATGGTCTTGATGTACCAGACACCGCCATTTGTGATGGGTATCGTCAATTTACCTGCTGCGTCGGTACGAAACTGAGCCTCATCGTGTGTGTGGGTATTGTTCTGATTATCGACATGACTATGTTCATCCGCTGAATCGTGATCGTGGCCGTGATCGCCTTCATGGCTATGACTATGGCCAGAATCGTGATCGTGGCCGTGATCTCCTTCATGGCTATGGCTGTGACCAGAATCGTGATCGTGGCCGTGATCGCCTTCGTGGCTATGACTATGGCCAGAATTGTGATCATGGCTGTGATCACCCTCATGGCTATGACTATGGCCGGAATCGTGATCATGGCTGTGATCACCCTCGTGGCTATGACCGTGACTAGAATCGTGATCGTGGCCGTGGTCTCCTTCGTGGCTATGACTATGGCCAGAATCGTGATCGTGGCCGTGATCACCCTCGTGGCTATGACCGTGACCAGAATCGTGATCGCTTTCGTGGCTGTGCGTATGCTCGGATGGTTTTGTACCTACATAAACCAACTGATTTGCCAGGGGCTCATCCTGCCAAAGTAGCTGTACCTCCAGCTCTTCATCCACATGCAAATTGTACGGGTTGCTGAGTGGCACAAACTCTATGGGATAATCCAAGACTGTCTGCCAATCGTCCGTTTTTTCATTGCCGACCTGAAAGATCGTTTTTACGTGCTTGCTGTACTTCTCCACTGCGTCCTGCCCCAAAAGATCATTTTCCCGCCGATATTCCAGCATATCGAGTACACCATCGTGGTCGAGATAGTTATTAAAATCTTCCGCTGCCATCTCGATATTGCGGGCTCTCGTAGACACGCCAACGACATAAGTACCGGTTTCTCCCGTCCTGAGATCGAGTAATGTCGTTACGCCCTCTTCTCTCCATTGGCTGGTATCTAATTCCGTGCGTTCTCCGTTTTGCACCAGACTCACATCGATCATGCGGTCCCGGTCTATCACATTCTCGCTTCGATCAAAGGTCCCATTGTACAGCCGGATGGTTGCCTGCTTATTGGGCTTTAGAAAGTAGCCATCCAGCTTGAGAAACATATCGTGGCTACTGAAAAGAACGAATGCGATGAGTAGAAAAGTGGTCTTTTTCATAATGGAAAGGGGTAAATTTGTAAGCAAAGATTACATCTCGTACTGTGCACACGAAGATAATCACTTAATCCAAACGGTAGCTAAATAAGCCGAGGTAGTAAAATCAGAAGGAGATCATACATGAACCATCTAGTATCATACACAAGTAACCACCTCGAATACTTATCCAAAATCTGCTTCACTCTGCTTACCTGGAGCCTTTTATCCACCTGCCTGTTTTCCCAAAACCAGAGCACCATCAACTATCAGGCTGTAATCAGAGACAGCGAAGGTCTTGCTGTAAGTAGCGGTCAGGTAGGTATTAGACTATCCATTTGCAATGATCTGAATTGTGATGAAGTCGTCTATAGCGAAGCGCACATCCTACTGACCAGCGACTTGGGACTAATCAACCTAAAAATAGGAGCCGGAGAAAGTCTGATCAATAATTACGAAGACATTGACTGGTCAAGCCCCAAGTATCTCAAAAACGAGGTCGAAATCAGTGCCGGTTCTGGATTCGTACACATGGGCACCAGCGAGTTAGTTTCTGTTCCATTCGCCAGATACGCAGATCGGGTACGCGATGAAGGCAATCTATATATCGAAGGGGACACTTTGATACATCAACTGACAAATGGGCAAACCAATAAAGTCAGCATGGCAGAATTCGTTCCCAAAGTAGACTGCAGAGATGATTTCCTAATTGCAGCTGGTCAAAATAGCGATCATTCTCTATTTGATAATGATCGCAGCCAAAGCAGCAACTTGCGATTGCGTAAGATCGCCGGCCAGGAGGCCTTTCCCAATGCCATGATATCTATACCAGACTTCCCATTCGTCAATATACGTATTGGACCAAACCATCGGCAGATTAGCCTATCTACCGACTATCCCATCGATACCCTGATCCAGTTTTGGTACGAAGCCTGTGACCCAGATGAGGCATGCAGCAGAGCAAGGGCTACCGTTGTGTTGAATAACTCGGGCACAAGCAACGACATAGCGCCCCTGAATGAAAACGACTGGTTCGATCTGGTCAGTCAGGCAGAATCCGGGGACACCATCGATCTGGAAGGACGCACCATTTTAGTTTCTGGTCGCCCGCTCTATATCGGCAAAGGCATCTGTCTGCGAAATGGCACCATAAAAAGAGCAGCGACAGCTCTAAGCTCCCTGGCATACGCGAGCGAAAGCAATACGAATACGATAGTTGTCAATGACCCGGACCTGTTCCGCGAAAGAGATCGGATAATCATCGTTAATGGCCCAACCTTTCAAGACAATAGCGGCGGCCAACTATTAGCCATCAGAGAAATAAGAGGAGACACGATAGAATCTTTCAATGAGTTTGTATTTCCAATGGATAGTGGAGCTACGGTTATTCATCAATTTCCACTATTGCAAATTGCCGTTCCCGACGATCAACATTTGTACTTATCCGACTTATTATTTGACGGCAATAAGGAGGGGAATCCATATTTATTTGACTGGCGCTACAACCACACGTTCAGCATGGGCAGTGAAACCAGTGTAAATAATTGCACTTTTAAAAATACACCAGCTGAAAATATATTCTTGTGTGGTGGAGAGATTCGAAATTGCCGAAGCTATGATCTAAACGGCTCTTTCGTGCATGGGTCATGCCAGGCTAATAACGTAGATTCTACATTTGTACAGAATAATTATTCCTTTCGAACTTGCTTGATCCCTGAAGATCAAAATGGGCACAATGAAGGTTGGTTCACTTACTCCGCCAATGTGAGGTATTTTCAAGTATTAAACAATACAGCAATTATTGGTGGAGAAGCGTGCTTCGGCAATCAGGGGCTAGATGATTATGACAATATTTTTATAAATAATTTTTTTGACACCTTTCCAAAAAAGAAAGCTTTTACGCATCCTGATCATACTAGCGAAGATGATATTTCCAATAATACTTATATCAATATTCTAAATGAGCAGTAAACAAACAGAAAGCCGGAAAACCCACCGACCTGCGCAAGTCTAAAAAGAACAAACTACCACCCTATTGATTTTCCATCTCTAAAAAAACCTCCGCTTGGACCATCTGGCCCCAGCGTAGCTGCCCAGACAATTCCCCTCGCGCCTTCTTCCACCGATCCGGCACCCATTTCAGCCATGCCCGGAAAGGTGGCGACCCAACCCGGACAGACGGCATTGACCAATACGCCGAGAGGCTTCAACTCCATCGCCAATTTTATGGTAATGGCATTTTCAGCGGCCTTGGTCATCGCATAAGTAGGGACATGCGCCCGGTGCACGGCCATTCCAAACTGAGGATCGGTAAACGATCCTGCTCCACTCGTCACATTAACTACTGTGGCGTGGCCTGCAGCTTGCAAGAGCGGTGCACACAACTGCGTCAATCGCCACGCGCCCAGGGTGTTGGTCTCAAAAGCTTTGCGTACGAAATCCATATCGGTCTCTAGCGCGCTGGCCCCTTCGTCGAAAAATGCACCGGCGTTGTTGATCAGGGCGTGCAATTCTCCAACCTCGGCTTGTATGCGATTTACGGCGGCCTCCAAACTGGATTGTTCTGTAATGTCCAGGGAAATGGGGATGATCTTTTTTTTGGGCATAGCCAGGTCGGCCACCAAACCAGAGACCTGATTGATCTGGCGCGCTGAAGCGTAGACGATATAGTCCAAATCTGCCATCTGTCTGACAATCTCTATACCCAATCCCGTTGGGCGGCTAACGCCCGTTACCAATATTGCTTTCGACACACCATTAAAATTTTATTCGTAGCTTTTGCGACTATACCATCAGCCGAATCAAATACGAAGAAAATACATTTAATGGCTAACTTCAAACTCGCCCTCGACTGGACGCCGAATATCAACCACATAGGTTTTTTTGTAGCTCGTGAGAAGGGCTTTTACGAGACCGTGAATATGCAGATTGACATCTCAGATCCATCTGCCGATAATTACCAAATCACTCCGGCCAAAAAAGTCGAACTGGACCAAGCAGATTTTGCACTTTGCCCCACTGAAAGCATTATCAGCTATCGCACTAAACAAGATCCATTCCCATTATTGGCCCTAGCTGCACTTTTGCAAGAAGATCTGAGTGCTATAGTTGTAAAAAAGGACTCAGGTATACATTCACCCAAGGATCTCGACGGAAAAACGTACAGCTCATACAAGGCTAGATACGAGGATGCCATTGTCAAAGAAATGATCAAAAACGACGGTGGCCAAGGAAACTTACAACTCGTGTACCCAGAAAAACTGGGGATTTGGAATACCCTGCTGGATGGCCGCGCCGATGCGACCTGGATATTCATCAATTGGGAAGGCGTAGCCGCCGAGCAAGTCGATGTTTCTTTGTCTTATTTCAGGCTGAGTGACTATAATATTCCCTACTCGTATTCTCCGGTTATCGCCGCAGACGCTTCCAAAATCGAGGCGAACAGAACCCGCTACAAGCAGTTTTTACACGCTAGTAAGCAGGGGTTTTTATATGCTCAGGCCAATCCAGAAGAGTCAGTAGCTATTCTCAGTAAATTCATCCCCGAATACGATCGCCATATTGACTTGAGTCGCGCTCTGGAGATCACTGCCCCGCATTTTGGCACAGAAGACAATTGGGGCACAATGGAAGAGCGCAAAATGCAGGTATTCCTGAATTGGCTTGAAGCCAAAGAGCTGGAGACAACAGCGCTTAATCTGCAAGATTTAATGGCCCGTTTGTAGGCCATCATAGTTTTACCGGACAAACGATTATTCTTCCACAATACTTTGCAATAGCCGCTTGGTTTCGGGCAAGGGCTCGATACCGAATTCTTCCTCCAAAACTTCTTTGCACTTCTGGTAAGTCTTGATAGCCATCGGACGATTGCCTTTTTCCAGATAGGCCTCCATCTGAATGCGGTAGGCGTCTTCCCAAGTGGAGTCTATTTGGAGTGCTTGCTGCGCCAGCCGAACGCTCTCTAGTGGATTTTCAGAAATCAGCAATTCACTGAGGCTAATGAATGCGCCCAGCGTGAGTAGCTGAATGCGCTCGCGCTCTTCACTAGACCAATCTTCGTATAGCCTGGCAGGCAAATAGGCGCCCTGATACAAATCGGTGGCTGCCCTGTAGGCTTTTTTAGCGAGTTTGGGCTGATCATTGACCACTTGATTACCGAGGGCGATTAATTGATCGAGCACTTCTACATCCAGCCAGACATCTTCGAGATCGAGATGATAAGTAGGCCCTTGGCGTATGATGTATTTGGACTCTGCACGACTTTTTCGATTGGGTTCTAAAACCTTACTGACGCCATGGTTGGCTACTTTAAAATTTTGCTGTCCGGCTTTCAGACTGAGTTCAGCCCAGATGCGATCAATGATCTGCTCTTTATGCAAACCACTTCGGTGCCGGTTCGTGATGAAAAACTGAAACAACTGTATGGAGGCATCCCTACCCCACTCTTTAGTATCTATCGGCTCTTCGGATCGCCACAATTGAAAGCGTCCAAGGGTTTGGACCCAAATGGTTGTGTCACCCTTTCTTGCCAATAATTTTTCCAGCTGATCTTCGGCGCTGTGCACTAGTCGTCGTTTTTAGACAAGCGATCTACCTTCCCGTTTAAAGCAGATATTTCACTAGACAATTGTGCCAGCATCTGCATGACTTCCTGGTTGTCTGCCTTTGTAGCTGCAATCCATGAGCTCTCTTCCAGTTTTTGGGCTATTCCGCCTTTTACTTGTTCAAATTGTCCCTGGATCTGATCTTGCAGTTGTGCCACCTGCTTTTTGGGATCCTTTATGGTTTCAACAACCAGGCGGGAGCCGTCGCTGGCCATTTTCTTCCAGAGATCGAAGCTCTTAGACAGTATGCCCTTTTGTTCTTCGACCGTTTTATCTTCCATGGCCAGCAAAGTAAGATCTGCCAGTTTACTTTGTATAAACTCGACCGCCTGCTCGAAATTGGAAAATCGCTTCTCTTCTCCACCCTGCACATGACGTATGTTTCCCCTCCACTGTACCTGTGGTTCGCCACCATCGTCATTAAAGATTTTCTGTGTAAATCTTAACATGAATGAGGCTGTTTCATCCTTCTTTGCCGCCATACTATAGTTGAGTTGTGTAGTAAATGTGTGTCTGGCTTTACTCTGGCTAAACACAGTAAACAAAATTAAGATAATCCAACTTTATAATCCTAACCGTGAACCCAAGCACGATCTTATCATAAGTTTCCTATATTCCCATGTAAAGGGAAAATTATTCTGAATGACAGATATATTATTTAAGCAGTTTGCCAGCTCAGAGCTCGAAGCGATCAGTGGAATGGACGCCACTTTTTTATACATCGAGTCACCGACCAGCCCTATGCATATCGGTAGTGTCGCTGTCATCGAAGGCTCGACCGAGTTTGAAAAAGTTCGGGCTACGATATTATCCAGGTTGCACACCATTCCCAGATTGCGCAAGCGGTTGGTTTATGTTCCGTTTAGCATTGACTACCCTTACTGGGTTGATGATCCCAACTTTAATATAGATCTACACCTACATCATATTGCACTGCCCAAACCCGGCAATTGGAAAACCCTAAGAAAGATCGCCAATCAGATATTCAGCGAACCTCTGGACCAGTCGCGACCACTTTGGTCTATCACTTTTGTAGAGGGCCTCGATAATATTCCGCAAGTACCGAAAGGATCTGTAGCCATTATTCCCAAAATTCATCACGTTGCTGTCGATGGGGTGGGTAGTGCCGGTTTACTGAGTTTACTTTTTGACTTTACTCCGGAAATTCAGCCCATTCCAGAGCCGAGACCATATAAGCCAAAGCCGCTGCCCAATGAGTTGGCCATTATGCTGAAGAGCAGCCTGAGTTTCATCAAAAAACCACTCAAGCTCCCAAAACTCGTCACTGAGGCAGTTACCGCTTCATTCAAGGCAGGCTTTCTGACGAGAGTCCAGAAAAAGGATCTCCCCACAGCGCCCTTTACAGCACCTAATAGTCCCTTAAATGGTATAATCTCTGCTCAAAGAAAGTGGAATACGGCCATACTTTCTTTGGACAGGGTCAAGGCGCTAAAGAATATTATGGAGACGACCCTCAACGATGTCGTCCTAGCTATTTGTGCAGGAGCTTTGCGGAAATATCTGCTCGAAAAAGATAAGCTGCCCCTAAAACCATTAGTAGGTATGGTCCCCATATCTACTAGAGCAGCTTCGGATGAATCGGCAGGTAATCAAATATCTTCCATGCTGGTCCAATTAGCGACCAATATCGAAGACCCTATCGAGCGTCTGCAAACCATACACGAGAATACTGTAAGAGGTAAGACCTACAACAAAGCCATTGGTGCAAAAGCACTGGCCAATATGTCGGAGGCCGTTCCCTTTGGCATTGCCAATCAAGCGGCGCGCCTGTATACGCGCTTCCATATTTCGGAGTTGCACAATCCAGTCTTTAATGTGACGATCACGAATGTACCTGGCCCTCAGTTCCCACTTTACCTCAACGGCAATAAGCTTCTGGCCATCATGGGTAGCGCGCCCATCATCGATGGTATGGGCTTGATCATCACGGTTTTTAGCTACAATGGTCTCATCACCCTGAGCCCGACTTCAGACGCCAATACCATGCCCGATATTGATGTCTTCAGCAAATACCTCCGCGAATCTGCCAACGAGCTGGAAGCTGCTATTTTGACATTGCAGGATAAAAAGAAGAGGAAAAAGAAAGCACCCAAAAAAGCGGCTTCCGATGCCCTTTTCACCCATGTGAGAAAACAACTCAAACTGAATGCTGAATACATCAAACCGAATAATGGTCTTTTCCAGTTCAACGTGACTGGTGATGTACCCGGAGCATGGAAAATCGACCTCAACAAATCTCCGGGTGTCGTGCGAAAAGGCAAAGCTAAAGATCCCGATGTGACCTTTACCGTTGCCGACAAACATCTGATTCGTATCGGAAGAGGCGAAATGAGCTTGCAATCTGCCTTTATACAAGGGCGATTAAAGATTGACGGAGATTCTGCAAAAGCCATGAAGCTGGGAACGATCCTATCAAAGTTTCCTAAGATGACGGGCTGATTGATGGCCGTTGCTCTTCACCTTGTCGTCTTTATCTTGTCCTAGCTCTTTCAAATAAAGCTTGCGGATCTTATCGATCTGCTTATTCAGATTTTCCTTTTTCCAACGGCTGGTGGAAATGGGAGGAAGGGCAATCACCTCTATAGCTACAGATCGGAATATGCTGGAACCTCTCGGCATAGCATCATGAGCGTTCCTGATCACTACCGGTACTATGGGTACTTTAGCCTGCATGGCTAAGTGGAAGGCCCCTTTTTTGAATCTCCCCAAAGTATAATCCTTACTGCGCGTACCTTCGGGAAAAATGATGATAGAAGTTCCTTCTTTGAGCGCATCTACAGCGGGCTTCATGGCTTCTATGGCCTTTTCCCGATCTTTGCGATCAATAAAAATGACACCTGCTGCCATCATCATCTGACCGAGGATGGGCATCTTTTTCAGTTCCTTCTTGGCAATACCTGTAGCATCTTTTCGAATCAGCTTAGAGACGATAAAAAGATCTGCACTGCTCTGATGATTGAAAATAAACACCGCAGGTCGTTTAGACCAAAGGTTTTCCTGGCCTTTGACAACCAGTTCGATGCCTGCGGCAGCTACGACCAAATCGCCCACCGTTGCCATTAGAGAGTTTACGCCCTCTTGAAACGACAGATTCATGGCTCCTTTGGCTACAGCCGAGATAGCCGCCGGAGCAAGACTGCCAAGTGCCATGCCCGTTCTGGCCAAATTGAGCATTCTAGGCCTTTCGCTATCGTCAAACCTAAAGACGGGCCAGTCATTCTTGAAGGCCATGGCCGACAGTCTGGTATCTGGGTTGATGGGCCTGGGATTACCGACTATTTCCAACAGGGGTGCATCAGAAGCACTATCGGTATAGAAATAACTCAGCGATAAATCAAGATTCATCTCTTTGGTCAATTCCATAGCTGCATGTGCTTTGCCTTCTCCCCAGCAGGCGGGCTCAATAATGGCACCGGTAAACTTTCCGTCCCGCACTTCCATGCGTGTGCACATCACCTGCCTGATACCCAAATCTCTGGCTATCGGATTTACCTGATAGGGCGTAGCTGCAGAGATGATAGCTACCGTATGGCCCTTGGCCAGATGCGCATTGACGAGTGCTCTGGATTCCGGGTAAATTTCGTCTGCCAGCTGCTTTTGGTAAACCTGTTCGCCGACTTCTATGAAGACACCCTCATCGACACCCTTTACGCCTTGCGCACCAACCGCAGCTAAGCCTGCAAAGTTTTTTTGACCGGTTGCATAAACCAGTACACCTGCAAACTGAGCAACTACTTCCTTGGTGGTCATCTTACCGCTCAATAGTCTGGCCTGAAAAAAACCCTTAGCGGAAAAACTCTTGATTAATGTACGGTCCAGGTCGAAGAACGCACCGATATGTGATCCAGAGGCCCCATCCATAATCGCTTGTGTAAGCGCTTCCGTTTTTGAGCCAGGAATGATGCGACGAGCCAAGGGAATATCGAGGCTTTTCTTTATCGGCTTAGCCATGATGACACCCTGCAACCATTTGATTCGAGCAGAAATCTGATTGAGTTCTTCCAGGAAATCAGCTATTGCTTCTTTCTTATCATCCTCCTTACTGGGAATCAGCTTAAGATTTTGTACCAGACGAATCCCATTCAAAAGGAAAGGCTTAGACACAGACCCCATTCTTTGAATCCGCCCCTGCCAATGCAACTCTTCACTCAAAAACAAACAGGACTGAATAAATATCTTTTCGTCAAACTCAATCTCTGGCTTCCAATTCTGTAAAGTGTAAGCTACTACCCGATATGCCTCTATGTAGGTAAACAGCACTACAGGAGCAACGATCAGCTCTTGTTTTTTAAAAAAGGCCTGGACCTGACTTGTATTACATGCGAGAAGTTGCACCCAATTATCGGATAGTACTTGCAGATTCGCTTCAATCTCATCTGAGAACTGCAGCTTGCGGGAAAAGAAAAACTCGAATTTGAACAGAGACCGAAGATCCATGACCTCTTTCCAAAAGGTCTCTTGTCGGTTAGCTGACTTTGCTTCTGCTGACTTCAATAATGCCAGCTCTATAAATGCCTGATGATACAGATGGTGGGCTGACATATTTGCGTAATAGGTCGCCTGAAGATAGTTGGCCGAGTTGAGCACATATTTGGCTTCTAATGCCTCTCCATGCTGCAAAATCAGATTAGACCTTTGTAGCAAATTCAGACCCGCCTGTACACTCATACCTATTGGTTGGCCCCTGGCAACCAGCGCATCGGACTTTGAGCTCTCGATCAGTTTCATCAGCAGGACGACATCACTTTCGATGGTCTGCTTGTTTAAGGCAAACTTACTGAGTAGCGAAATGCAAATCAAAGAAGTGGTCGTTACCGGTGTGATCTGGTTAATCTGATGAACCAGCTCCAGGGCAAAACGCGATAACCGCCTGGCTTCTGGCGCAACGACTTTGTTTTCTGTGACAATAGCGACCGAGTTTTCCTCATTGATCTCTACCGGAGAACCAAATCGAATAGAAATTTTACCAAAGTTGTCGTCCAGCTTTCTGACGTAGTCCACAAACCATTTGAGACTCTCCGGATTTTTCTTCTTTCCACGGCCCTCACGGGTCATTTCCTCTACATCTGGGATCAGATCATATACAATGGAGACGGGCACATATTTCACCTCCTGATCCGAGACTTCCTCCGCTTCTCGTATATACTTCAGTATGCCTACTTTGGGCCAAACGAGTTTGCCCGTGCGCGAACGCGTACCCTCTATGGCCCACATGAAATGAGCCGACTTATTGACCAATGAAGCAATGAAGTGTCTCAAAGACGCTTTGTACACACTATCGTTCCGAAAAGAACGCCTGATAAAAATCGTTCCATTCTGCCTGGCCAGCTGCCCCAGCCCCATAAAGTCCATATTGATACCGGCAAAAATGTAGGGCAGTGGAATGCCATGACGCCCCAGGACCACCGCCAATACGAACATATCCAGATATGTCTTGTGGGTCATCACAAAAGCAACAGAATGCTGCCTAGCTATCTTGGTCAGCTCCTTAATTTCTTCGGGATTGACATCGATCGTCTTCTGATAACCACGAGACAAAACGTACTGAGCGAACTGCAAACCCATCACATTTGCCACCGGCCAGTGCCTGGTGTAAAGCTCCTTCAGACAGTCAGCCGCTTCCTCCTGGACCTCGTTGTACGGCCTGCCCAATTCATCAGCAAGATCTATTAAAGTCTTTAGAAACTTCGGATCGTTGATCAACTCCTCCATTTGTCCATTTACAATCTCCTAGATAGAGAAATAGTTTTTAATTTGCTATGTTTGCTGGGATCGAACATAAATTTTATGGACGAGGGGTAAAGCTATAGAAAATGTGGAATGTTAACAAGTACAGAAATGTGGCAGACAGACCCTCCTTATTTTGGTTACTAACAGAATGTGGTCGAGCCGCCGCAGAATTGAGCTTTTTCATTCCCTACCAGCGATTTCTGGCATCGAGAAACATAGGCGATCAACATCCGGTTTTGGTGCTGCCCGGTTTCATGGCTTCGGATCGATCTACTGCTCCTTTGCGCAAGTTCCTGACACAGACCGGCTATACCCCCTATGGTTGGGATTTAGGGCGCAATACCGCCAAGGTCGAGTTTCTAAGCCCTCTACTAGATAAGCTCGAAGATATCAATAGAATGGAAGGCCAAAAGGTAAGCTTGATCGGGTGGAGTCTGGGTGGCGTCTTTGCTCGTCAATTGGCTAAAGCCAGACCTGATTTGGTGCGCCAGGTGATCACCATGGGTTCTCCCTTCAGAGGTGTTACTAAGCCAAACAACATCGCCTGGCTTTACAATTTAATTTCAGGTGGCAAAAAAGTACGAGAAATCGATCCGATACTCATACAAGACATCCCACTGCCACCACCAGTGCCCACTACTGCCATCTACACTAAAGAAGACGGTATAGTACCCTGGCAACATTGCCTCGAAGACGAAGATGAAATCCACCAAAACATTCAGGTCCGAGGCAGCCATACTGGTCTGGGAGTGAATCCAAGCGTTCTGGAGATCATTGCCGACAGACTACTGCACAAGCAGGAAAACTGGGTGCATTTTGAAGAGCAAAATGCTATAAAAGACCTATTGTTTTACCCTTCGCTGTAATCAAATCCGCGATGCTATAAACTGTTAGCAGATTCCCTCCCGTAATCTTCCGTTGCGCTTCAGCGCTCCGTACCTTTCGTGTAGATCAGCTATATCTGTACATTCCGCGTAGTAGAATTGGTATGCTTTTTCTACTCGGATAGGCTAAAAAGTCTTGGCTTTGGGCACAATCACAAAGAAGGAAATTCTACTAAGCTGCTCAATTCTTTCTTCACCTTGAAAGGCTTCCAATCCTTTTGTTGTAGCCTCAATCTATCCTCTATTACTACCCAGCTGGCCGGTATGTAAGGCATACCCAAATGGCTACCCACAATCTCGATATTTTGATGCCAATCATCCGGCATTTGTTCCATGCAGGCCCGCCAGTGTACAATCCCATCTTGCTTACTATACAAGGCCGTAGTGGGTACCGGTGCCGGATCGGTAATGTTTTCTATCCAGGCTTTCTCTTCCTCGGTAAACGGCCTTCCGTAGTTGATCAATTTGTAAAACCAAGTGGCATAGTTGGACTGCTCCAGATCGGCAAAAGGAGCTGCTAGTGTGATGATCTGCCTGATCAACTCCGGCCTCCTTTTAGCGATCTCGCGGGCGTATACGCCTCCGAGGCTCCAACCGATCAAACTGACTTTGCTATCGTGCTTCTCCTTTAGGGCCTCGATCTTATTCAGCAGCTTTTCCACCTCTTTCAGGTTTCCAAGATTTACGCCCAATTCCCAACCGTAAGGGTTGTATCCGAGTTTGCGTACGAACTTCCTCAACTCCCAGGTAGACGTATCATTACCCAGCAAACCGGGAACAACCAAAACCGGATGACCATCTCCGGAAGGCTCGATGGAATAAGCCTGTTTGAATCTCCTCAATCGCCACAGGTCTCTCCAGACCCGCAAAGGCTCTGTAAGCAAATTGGACAAAGCAGGCCTGGGTATATCTTCCGTTTGGATGATTTCTTTAGTTTCCACGAAATCTACTTTACTAGAGAAACGACCAGCCAGGGATCCTGGAATTTGTATTCTTCCAGCTTCAGAAAGCTCGCAAATCGAGGCAGTATCAAAGACTTTCGCCTATTACCCAGATCTATGACAAGCTCATCGCCGAATTTCTTCAGCTTGACGTCCTTTTCCACGGTGAACGGCAACTTAGTCTTAAAGAAGTATCCTTTACTATTCTCGATGATCTCAAAGGGCTTGTCGAGATACAAAACATCAGCAGCATTTTTACCCGCATATAGGTCACTACCGATTTTTTGCAACTGCTCGATGCCAAAAACTTCCCGGCCCTGATGCCTGACTTTAAATATGGGCAGCGGATTGAAACTCTCTTCTATCTCTTCGATGTAAGCGCGCTGCGATTCGATGTAATACTTAAAAGCCTCTCCAACCGACTGCTCGGGCAAGATGCGGTTTATGATCACACCATCTACATTGTAGCCGTACAATTGCAGATAGGTATAGGCCCGGCGCGCTTCCTTGATCACCATGCGCTCTGGATTGGTAACAATCCGTATCGAAGCGATCTCCGGGTTCAGAAAGACCTGTTGTATTTGCTCCAGCTTGTTAAAAAGTTCGTCCATCTCTTCGAGCCCCTTGTCCAATGGTACGCCCGTAAATAGCTTGACGCCCTTGGTGACTGTCTTGACTGCAAAATTGTTGCGCGAGAAAGCTTTGGTCATCCACGACTTAGCCACCTGCGGAAGCGACAATAGCGTCAGCGTCTCTCCGGTCGGTGCACTGTCTATGACAATGAGATCGTACTCATCTTCCTGATAGTACTTCTCCAACCACAAAAAGGCCGAGGCTTCTTCCATTCCCGGCAGAACGGAAAGTTCCTCAGCCACCACGCTCTTCACGCCTCGCCACCTGAAAATGGTATTCATGAGGTTGCGCATATTATTCCAATATTTCTGCATAGAATAATAGACGTCAAACTCCTGAGCATAGAGATTAGGAGCAATTTCCGTTGGCTCGGGACTTAACTTAATGTCTAGGGCATCCGACAAACTATGAGCCGGATCAGTAGATATGATGAGGGTCTTTTTCCCCTCCTGAGCTGCCTTCAAAGCAGTGGAAGCAGCTACTGTCGTTTTTCCTACTCCACCTTTACCAGTAAATAGGATAATGCGCATGGACTATGACTTCAGGACATCGTCGATGGTCAGCTCTTCTGGCTGCTCGACTGCATGATCGGCTTTGATATTTTTGGCCACTTCTTTCAACGCATCACCGGAGGTCTTCAACAGTTCCTTTTGATTGTCGAGTGTCAGCCTGACCGTCTGCCTGACCACATCCTTGCCCACAGAGAAGGCTTTGGAACCTGCATTTCTGTAGAGCTTTGTGATCTCTTTTGCCGTATCGATAGAAGACCTAAGCATAGAACCACCAGCCTCACTCAGGATACTTCCGGTGAGTCTGGTGGTTCTATATGCCTTCTGAAAATTATTTTTCAGCATCGTGCTAGTTGTAGATCAGGCTCTTCAGACGCTTGGAGCCTTTATTGATCTGGCCCTTTACCGTTTCCAAAGTGTCGAACATGATGTCTTGCTGCTTGGCTGTAAGCTTCAGTCCGCCTTTGATGGCTTTCTCAGCTACGCCCTGCCACTTAGCGCCATTTTCGGCTACGCCGTCGATTAGGTCTTCGGCAGTCTTGAGTGTGAAATCATTGACTGACTTGGTCGCCTTAGCCAGATCCAGGTATTCCCAGTTGATTCTGTCATTCAACTTCTCGTACGCCTTCTCTACAGGAGCCATTGCTCTTTTCGTTACCAAAGAAGCATTGTCCTTCAGATCATCAGCGACTTCGCCAACTACTTCCTGAATCTGTGTATTGATCGTCTTGGCTGACTTCTTGATCGCTTTGGTGCTGTCGGAGAAGTCTACTTTCTTGTTTGCGGTTTTCACGGTTTTCTTTGCCATGGTTCGATTATTTTTAAAAGTTAAACAGCCTGTTTCAGACGCTTTTAGTTCTTGCTGGCTTCCTTGGCCAATGCTTTCCAGGGAGAGGGGTCCATAGATTGGAAAGTCGATCCGGCCTTCTCCAGGATAGCTTCCAGTTTCTTTACAGTCGTGTTAGCCAGTTGCTCGAAAGAGTTGATGCCAGCCTCATTGAGTAGGGACTCGACCTTAGGGCCGATACCTTGGATCTTCTTCAGATCATCTTGTGCCTTTTCGGCCTTTCCAGTTACCGTTTTGATAGCTTTTTTAGCTGTTTTGCTGGCTGCGTCTATCTTGAGCTTAGCTGCCTTCTTGGCCTTGGTGCGGTCCAGGCCGATCAACTTGATAAAGCGCTTGTTGCCTTTTAGATACTGGCTCTTCACCTCTTCAAGCGTATTAAATGCAATATCTTGCTGCTTGTCCAGCAGGTCAGTCCCCTTATTCAGGGCCTTTGAACCCAGCTTCTGCCACTTTCCGGCAGACTCCAGTGATACATCCACCATCTTGTCGGCAGTATGCAGCACATCGTCGTGCACGCTGCTGATGCCAGACTTTAATGCGTCCACACCTTTCTGAAAGCTGCTCTTTTTTGAAGTTTTGTTAGCCATTTTCAGTTCGTTTTATTTTGGTTGTTTTTTAATTACACCACAAAAGTAAGGGTGGGTAGTTACGACTGAGTTACAAACGGGTTACGACAAATTGCACATAATCGATTTCCTGTGCCTTCGAGCCATTTTCCAGGTATTTAGGATTCATTCTTTTGTACTTCCGCAGGTCGAGCGCATTCCCCGAATGCGCTAGATCCTCGAATGCTAGATTAGTGCTACTCCATTCGCACTTTCGCGAAGACCGGTACATCTCCGCCAAAAGAGTCCTGACGCATAAAATTTACATTGTCAAAAAGCATGTTATACGCGTGTAAAAGGTCATTTCACTACTTTTAGCAGGAGTAACGGGATAGAGAGATTCCTAAAAATGCTGAGGTCCTAGTATAAGATCGGGCAAATTAGGGTGATCGGATAAAAGCCTATGGCTATATAAGAAGGTGTTATGGTCACTGTACGCCAACGTCTAGCGCCATAGGTTTCCGACCCGCGAAAGTCTAAAAAGAAGAAACATGAAGCTTAATGTCGGACTACTTGGCGGTGGTTCCTGGGGGACTACGGTAGCCTCGCTGACTGCCAGAAATTGCCCCACCAAAATTTGGGCCAGGGATGCGCATACCGTGGATGAGATCAATACGCACCACCGCAATGAGAAGTACCTGCCGGGCGCACAGCTCACCCCTTCATTACGGGCTTGCCATGCTGTAGAAGAGACGGTCAGAGATGCAGACGTGATCGTGATGGGTATACCAGCTCAGCATTTCAGGCAAGTGCTGCAAGATGCACGACCGTTTATCAGGCCCTGGGTGCCCATCATCAGCTTGTCTAAAGGCTTGGAAATGGGTACTATGCTGCGTATGACCGAAGTGATAGAAGAGGAAATGGAAGGCCACCCCACGGGGGTGCTTACCGGACCCAATCTCGCCAAGGAAATCATAGTGGGCCAGGCAGCAGCCAGTGTCATTGCTATGGTAGACGACACCCTGGCCAAACGGCTACAGAAGATATTTAAAACGGGTCTTTTCCGGGTATACACCAATACGGATGTTGTCGGTTGCGAGTTGGGTGGCGCACTAAAAAACATTGTGGCTATAGCTGCGGGTATGGGAGACGGTAGCGGAGCCGGAGAGAACACGCGGGCGGCTATCATAACCCGGGGTCTGGCCGAACTCACCCGTCTGGGTGTTGCCATGGGTGGCCAACCCATCACTTTCTCCGGTCTGGCGGGCATGGGCGATCTGGTAGCCACCTGCTC
>JBCDFE010000022.1:0-27337 GCA_039178745.1 Bacteroidota bacterium
AGCAACTCTACGGCGACCTCAGATACGGCCGGGTGCTGAGCTACCGATGCTTCTACTTCATTCAGTTCCAATCTGAAACCACGAAATTTCACCTGCCTGTCGACTCGGCCCAAGAACTCCATCATGCCATCCGCATTCCAGAGGGCCAGGTCGCCAGTCTTGTACATCAATTGGCCATCTGTGAAAGCGTGCGGCAAGAATCGATCATTGGTTTGCTGGTCGTTTTGCCAATAACCGCTAGCCAGCCCTTTTCCCGACAGATACAATTCGCCAGCCACGCCCTGTGGCTGCATCTGACCATACTCATTCAAAATGAGCGCCTCCATATTGGCTATCGGTCGCCCAATGGGCACAGATGCTTGCTGGTCTCGAATGGTATCAAATAAATGAACGATACAGCCAACAGTTGCTTCCGTAGGTCCGTACTCATTATAGATCCGTGTATTCGGTCCAAAATAATCCAGCGCTCTTTTTGCAAGATCTGTTGCAAAATTCTCGCCGCCTACTATGAGGCAGTATGCTCTTTTAGACTTCCGCGGGTGGAGGGCATCTCTTAAACGCTTGTCTTCCTGTGCTTGGTCCTCTAGATTTGAAGAGCGGTCTGTATCGTCTTCCAGGGTTCTGGTTTGAACCATCTGACCTTCCAAGGCACTTATGGGGTGAACACCATCGCTCGCCAAGTTGAGGGCGGCGGGGTGCTTGTGCTGAATCAAGCTCAGGTGGGAAGGCGTGAGTTTGATGATGTCAACCCGGTCTTCTGCCAGTACTTCCAGGATAGCTAAGTCTGGACCTTCCCGCATTTTTTCTTCATACACGCGTATTTGCCCACCAAATGCCAGTGGAACGAATATGGAGGTTACGGTCAGGTCGAATCCTATTGCGGTGAAAAGTGGAAAGACAGCCGATCTTCCTTGCATATAGGTCTTTCCTGCCCACTGTACGTAGTTGGCCAGCGATGCTCGGCTAATCATGACCCCTTTGGGCTCTCCTGTCGATCCAGAGGTGTACAGTAAATAGGCTGGTGCGCTTGGATCAACCGATCTACCTGGCGAGCCATTCTCGTGTTGATCGATCATCGAGGCATCCTGGTCTAGCAAAACACAAGTCTGCTCAAGCTCGCTAAGCTTTTCAAAGAGGCTTTTTTCCGTCAGTAGGATTTTAGCCTGGCTTTTCTGCAAGATGAGCTGCAGCCGCTCTGCAGGCAGGTCGGCAGCTAATGGTACGTATGTCCCCCCGGCTTTAAGGACAGCAAGGATAGCGATGACTAGCCTGGGGTGGCGCTTGTGGTGTATGGCTACAGTATCTCCAACACGGAGCCCTCTCGATATAAGAAAATGTGACAGTTGGTTAGCCGCTTCATCAAGTTCGAGGTAGCTCATGCTATGCTCGCCGAAACTAATTGCCCGATGTTCTGCCTGATGCTCGACTTGCTGACCGAAAAGGGCTAAAAAGTCGTGGGCCTCAAAATCGATCTTTTCACCAGCGCTACTTTCCAGATGGTTTTGAAGCTGATTTTTGGGCAACAGGGCGGCCTCGGCAATAGGCATGTCGGGCTTGGCCAGCATCTGCTCAAACAAATGCAGGAACTGCTCGGGTATTTGCTCTCCCCATTCATCTGGGAAAGCCGCCTCATTAATGTCCAGATCAAATTGCAACTGCCCATCTACCGAATAGTCGTATACCTGCAACCTAAGCTGGTGGGCCGAGTCGTGGCAACCTGGGTGAATCCACTTGACCTCTACAGGTTTATCATCGAATGCAGGGAATTTGGCATTGATGTAATTGAGCACGAACCTAACCGGACGCAAGAGTTCTGGATTGGCTGTACTTGCCTTGGCATTTTTGAGAAAGCCATTGTAGTTGGCTCTCACTTTGTCGTGCAGGCTGGCAAAAGTTTCTCCGGGCTCTAGCTCGGCCATAAGTGGCAAGACCTCGATGAATTGGCCGGGGGTGTTGCGTAGCTTGGCGTTTGGTCTATTGTGTGCCGGTGTGCCTAGTGCGACTTTCTGCTGGCCGCTTGTTTTATGCAAAAAAGCCAGCACCAATGTGGCCATGCAGTTGAAGCGAGTCAGGTCGGGCGTAAAATGTCGGAAGCGAGGTGTTTGGCACCAGGCTTCTAATCCAGCCCTGATATCCTTACTCACATCTAGTCGAACCCGCCGGGATTGGTCAGCCCCCAGTACCGCTGATCGATTGTAAAGGCTGGCGGGTTCGGGCAAAGCTTCTCGGTATGCTGCCCAAAAAGGGTTTTCTTGCTTGGGTTCAGCGGTATGCGCCAGCACGAAGTCGGCAAATCGAGGCATAGCTGCTTCTTGCCCTTCCCGCTGGGCATATAGCTCGGCTACACGCCTATAGACCACACCGACGCCCCATGCATCCATGACCAAGTGGTGAGTGTTAAAGTACCAGACCCAGTCATCTTCTGCCAGTTTGATCAATACCGAATCGTAGCATTGCTCCTCGATATTTAGGGCTAGTTGGACCCGCTCCGCAAGCCAATCCGAGAGCTTAGATTCAACATTTTCCTCTGCCGACCAGTCCAGTTTAGACATAGCGACTCCTATGTTGGCCTTGGCTGTCTGGTGGGCCTCTCCCGCTTCTGTATGGAAGACTATGCGCATTGCATCGCTCTCTGCTACGACCTGCTCAAACACTCGGCCAAAGCGATCATCATCTAGTGTCCACCTAAAGCGGAAGCTAAATGGGCTGCTATACAGCGCACTTTCGGGGTGGAGCTGCTGCCCCAACCAGAGCATTTGCTGTGCCTGCGTGAGTGTATGCTGGTGAAGCTGCATGAACTAAGCGCGTTTTTGACTGACAAAGGCTTCCATGGCTTCGACACTGATGAAGTTGTCAATGGTCATATCTGTGGGCTCGACTTTGATCTCGTATTCCTTTTCTAAAAATTCTATCAGACGGAATATGTCCATAGAAGTAATCAATCCACTACTCAGGAGATCTTCGTCTATTTGAAGGTCGAATTCTGGCCCCTCTCCAATAATTTCACTTTTCAGAAACTCCACCAATTGACTGCTGATATGTCGTTGTTCTTGGGTCATATGTAAACCTTAGTTAGTGCCTGGTAATCTACTTTTCCATTCCTTGTTCTGGGAATACTATCTAGTAATTCCCAGCTTGATGGAATAGCATAACTTGGAAGAATACTTGACAATGACTTTTTTAGGTCGTTGATATCTATTTCTCGTTTGACTACGAGAAAAGCTTTTATGAGTTTTCCTTCTTCGCCATTGTCGAGCGCCATCACAGTTGCCTCTGCAATATCCTCCTGACTTAAGATCGCCAGTTCTACTTCTGCCAGCTCTACTCGATAGCCTCTTGTTTTTATCTGCCTATCTTTTCGACCCATAAAGTACAGTAGATATTCGCCATTCGGCCCATACGGATAATCTCCACCTGCGGAAGTACAAACTAAATCACCAGTCCTATAGTAGGTCTTTGGTTTAGTATCTGTACCGACTACCGTGAAGAATGCTCTGGAATTTAGTTTTTCGTCATCCCAATACCCACGCATCATGGTAGTCGAGCTAACTAATAGCTCACCTACTTCACCCGCTTCGACAACTGCATTGTTGTTATCCACAATCAATATATCAGTATCATCCCAGACGTAGCCCAATGGAATTATCTGATTATTAGGAAAGGGTTCACGAATATGGAAATAGGTACACTGGTTTACCTCGGCCGGCCCGTAAACATTGCAGAAAATAGCATTAGGCATGTGGGGCATGAGTTCTGCAAGTTGCTGGGCACTGAAGGCTTCTCCACCAAATTTGACCCAGCGCAGGCAGCTAAGGTCATATTGGTCAAGTGCTCCGGATTTTAGCATTTGAATCATGACCAAAGGTACTGAGTACCAAATGCTGATTTTTTCTCGCTCTATCATTTGCAAAAGACTAACAGGGAACTTCGTAAGTGCATCTGAGATGATGACAGTAGTAGCACCTGCTAGCATGGAAGAGAAATATCCAAATGTCGATTGGTCAAAATGAAGCGCACAAAAATTGCCGATGATATCATCAGCATTAGCCTGATAAAGACCGACAGACAATTCTGCATAGGCCATACCAGATGCATGTGTGTGCATTATACCCTTGGGGATACCTGTGGTTCCTGAGCTGAAGATGATATATGCCAGGTCTTTTGCTGTGCAAGATATGTTTGGGTCATTAGTTGAAAACTTATCCAATTGATCCCATGAAATGGAGTCTCCCTGCCAGTCTAGTTGACTTCCTATGACAAGCTTAGTTTGGTTTTGCTGAGTTGTAATTTTAAGTAGCCTTCTGTTTTGAACCTTTTGGCTAATTAATACATTCATCTGGCATCGATCAATCAAGTCTTTGGTTCGACTAATTGGCTGCCCGGGATCTAGGGGCACAAAAGCGGCTCCTGATTTCAATATCCCATAGACAGCAGTAGCCGTTTCGAGACAACGGTTCAGGTATATGCCCACCCTATCTCCGGGTTTCACGCCTGCTTCTATCAGGCAATTGGCAAGCTGGTTACTTTGTATATCAAGCTGTTGATACGTGAGGGTGCCTTGACCGAAACGAAATGCTGCCTTATCAGGAGTTTGCCGGAGGGGGCTTTGAATGAGTTGGTGTAGTAACTGTGCCATATCAATCCGGTTAGAGGCCACAAAATTTTGCTATGATATTCCGCTGAATATCAGAAGTCCCTGCGTAGATCACTCCACCTACAGCATCTCTCAAATTTCTTTCAATACCTTCCCGAGTGAGATATCCAGTACCGCCATGAATTCTTATGGCATCTAGGCTTGAGTCCAGAAAATTTTCGCTGAGTACCAACTTCAGCATGCTAGCTTCAAGCATGGCCGGTTTGTCTTGCTGTTTCAACCATACCAATTTGTACAGAAGCAAACGAGCTGTCTCTAGTCTGATTTTCATATTGGCAATTCTATTGGATACAGATTGAAATTTTCCGACGGACTGACCAAACTGCTTTCGCTGTTTGGCAAATTGCACACATTCTTCAAGCTGCTTCTCCATAGTGCCAACATTGCTGGCGAGTATGCCACATCGGTCGTATTCCAGAGAGTGATTGCAGATACCAAGACCTGCACCAACCCCACCTAACACATTTCGATCTGGCACGAAACAGTCTTCCATAATAATTTCCCCAAAAGGATGTGTACGGAGGCCCATCTTAGATTGGTTGTCACTGCTTCTGAATCCACCTAAATTTCGCTCTAGTAGGAAGCCTGTTACTCCGAAAGCTCCCATTTCCGGTCTTGCATTGGCAAAAGTGATCACTACATCTGCTAAGGGGGCCATGCCTACATATCGCTTTTTGCCGTTCAGTATAAAGCCACCATCTACGGGCTTGGCGGTGGTTTGCATATTATATATGTCTGAACCAGCAATTTCCTCCGTTAGAGCATGTGCGCCCAAATACTCGCCGCTTACCAGTTTTGTCAAAAACCTAGCCTTTTGGTCTTCTGTAGCGTGATGAACGAGCGTGAGTTGAATGGTCCACAACTGGGCGCTTATGCCCAAGGCTAGTCCGTTATCCCTACAGGCGTAACCAAAACCTTCCATAGCTAGAACGGCTTTTAAGAGATCAACTTCCTCATCGAAACCTCCATACTCTCTGGGGGTAAGCAGCTTGAAAAGGCCAAAATTTGCGCAAGCCCGCCAAAGATCAATAGAGAACTTACTCTCTTGCTCTCTATCAATAAAATTATCTTCGAGCAGGGTAGATGCAAAATCAATGACTTGCTTTTGGTACTCGATATGACTGTCAGGAAGAGTAAAATCCATATGCTATCCTTCCTGAGTTTTGAGTAATTCTAGAGCGCGAAGTTCGAGGGCCTGAGTCTGATACATAAAGTCGTATGGGTTGGAGGCATCTCCACTCATATTCTCAATTTCAATCATCTGACCCATTCCCAGCTTTTTGCCCAGGTCCATGAAGAGCGAAAAGGTTATTTTGTCTTGTAGGGCCCAGCCGGTGGAGTCATATACCGAGCGCTTTGTTTTTGCGTATTCGTACTTCCGCGGGTCGGTCACTACCTCAATGATATCCGCATCTATATCTGTTCTGTCCAATTGTTGGCATTCTCCCTCTACCACAGCTTGATCGACAAAATCCGCGCAAATAAAACTCTGCTTGAGTAGATCGAGTGGCAGCTCTGTTTTTCCCGGAAAGTCTGAGCCAATGGCATTAATGTGCAGGTGTTCCTTGGTTTGAATTCCTTGGAATAAAGGACCTGCGCCAACATCAATAGAAGTAGCGGTCACAAGTACATCAGATTCAGATACCAAAGTGTAAAGGTTTGCGGGTACGATATCTACATCAAGACCCAAAACACTTACCCTCGCAGCAAAGGATTTTATGGCATTTTCATCGGTATCGTATAGATATACTTTTTCAATGGGAAGCACCCTTGAAATACCGTGCAATTGCGTCACTGACTGAGCACCACAACCGATGAGGCCCAAAGCACTACTTTCTGGGTGAGCCAGATATTTTGTGGCAATGGCTGAGGCTGCACCAGTACGCAAAGCTGTGGGTAGTACACCATCCATAATGCCCAATAGATGACCAGTAGCCGTATCATAGGCAGATACAGTCGAGACAATGGTTGGCAGATCGTAGAGTCTTGGGTTGTCTGGATGATAACCTACTACTTTAATAGTTACGTCACCACCGTGCTCATATATAGGCATCCACTCTACTAATCCAGTATTGGGTTTCTCGTAATTGAAGCCCGAACGAGCAGGAGTAGAAATCCGCTCTTCACTATGAGTTCTCATAGCATACTCCAAGCGCTCAATCAGTAAATCCATCAAGGAGTCTAGACCCTGATCCTGTGTGATCTCCTGAATATCGTGTCTGGATAGAACAAGTGTTTTAGTCGGGCGTGACATTTGTAGAAAGTTGTTTGGCAAACCGTAATTGAAAGTTCAAATTGTGTTCCTCAGTATAGGCTTCTTAGTGAATCAACTATTAGCTTTTTTAGCCGTACATGACAGGAACGACAATCTACCGCATTCCGATGTGAGATAGATAGTAAATTAGGAGTGACGGCATGGGCTTAGTGTCCTTTTTTGTCTGAATTCAAGAAGTGTACAAGTGATTAGGCTGATCTATTGAATAGTGTCTGGTCAAAAGGCCTGATTTCTGTAAGTAATTCACTTTTGTGAGATCGCAAAGTAACACTATCTCACAATAAATTTGAAGTGTGATTTATGTTTTAGCACGAAGATGTAATCATTGTTTGGTCGGCCAAACGCTAAAGATTAGAAAGTGGGAGTACCTTTGATTCGGAATGACCTGTTTTAATATTGTGATATGATTGATACAAAACAACTAAACTGGTTTCATGAAAAGGGCTATCTACTGCTGGAATCATACTTACCTAATGATGTGACGGAACAGTTGGTCAGCGACCTGCCTATACTCCTTTCACAAGACTCGGAGGCGGTATACCGCCAAGATGGGTCTGACGCCATACGTACTGTTTTCTCTCCTGAACAGTTCAGTCCGATCTACGATCGTGTATCTAAGCTGCACTTAATCGTAGAACCTATACGCCAAATGCTAGAGGATGAAGTATATCTATTTCAATCTAAATTTAATACCAAGGTGAGCTTAGCAAGAGGTTGCTGGGATTGGCATCAAGATTTTACGTTTTGGAAAGATGATGGTATGCCCGCTCCCAAAGCGATAACAGTAGCTATCTACTTACAGGATGTTACTCAGTTTAGTGGCCCTATGGTTATTATACCCGGATCCCATAAGTTGGGGACTGTTTATACTACCATGGAAAACCCAGATGGTGTGCACAGCGAAAATCTCAAGTACGTTATCAGTAGAGAGACTATTCAGGAAGCTGTTGAGCAATGTGGTGATATGGTATCTACTGCTGGTCCTAAGGGCTCTGTGTTGTTTTTTCATTCGAATGTACTGCATGCATCAACCCAAAATTTGTATTTTAAGAATCGAGATTTGCTCATGTTGACCTATAATGCAGTTTCTAATGCCTCTATGCCGGTTAGCAACCCCAGGCCAGAATATATGGTAAAGCGCAATTTCAATGCAGTAAAGGTTGTAAACAGCTTAGTTTAAAACTTACTTGTTCTGCTAAGAAAGTTAGAAAACAACAGTACAAATCTATACGGGGAGTAATGAAAATCTGATCTCCACAAATTGAGCTGGTCTTTTAGAGTGAACATCATCATCTATCTCTCTAAGGGTCTAAGGTTTCAGAAAAAGCTAGTTTAGCGCATACACTTTTCGCAGTGTAGATCACTGTAGCTATTAGTCACTAACCATCTGTGCCAAATATGAAATACTTAAGAATTGTTATCAAGCTGTCAACTTATTCTGAAACAAATACTGACTAGGTAATGAAATGTAAGCAACTACTCATTGTCTGTTTAATGCTGAGCAGCATTAGCCTTTCAGCACACAAGGCTAACCAGAGCTATTTGTACTTGGATGTCCTTCGAAAAGGTATCCAAGGTACTTTCCAAGTCACAACAGAGGATATCAATAAGTCCCTAGATCTGGAAATACCAAGAGGAGTAACAGCTGAAGAACTAGATCCATATCTGGACCTGATAAAAGAATACCTTGTTGAGGAGATCAAAATAATGGATGAAGGCCGCCAGGAGCTAGCAGTTCAATTCACTTCGTTAGACTTTCTGGACCTCCAACTTGGATACTACCTTTTGCTCAACTTCGAACTTGCTCAACTCGACTCTATACCATCCGAGCTGTACATAGATTACCAGGGCTTCATAAGCGAGATACAAGATCATCAAGGCTTCGTATTGATCAGTAACAATTGGAAAGCAGGAATTCACAATAACGAGGCAATGCCCAGCCTTGTATACGATGCTGGCAATCTTGGTCCACAGCGCCTAGATCTAGAAGAGGGCTCGATATGGAGAGGTTTTGTAGCTATGGTCAGGAGCGGTATGTGGCATATCTGGATCGGCCTAGATCATATTCTATTTTTGTTGGCTTTGCTCCTGCCTTCAGTCATGTACAGGCGCAAGCCAGAAGACTGGAGTTTGAAGTCTACAATTACTGCTTCTAACTGGTTCCCTGTTGAGAGTTTTAAACCGGCTTTTCTCTATGTCCTCAAGATTGTGACTCTATTCACTGTAGCGCATAGTATTACGCTAAGTTTAGCGTCCCTACAGATTGTGAATCTTCCCAGCTGGCTTGTAGAGTCTGTGATTGCCATTTCGATTGCACTGGCAGCTTTTCACAATATAAGACCATTTCTGAAGCGAGAGGCGCTCGTTATAGCCTTTGGTTTTGGGCTATTTCATGGTTTCGGTTTTGCAAGTGTACTCGGTGAAGTTGGGATACAAGGAGAATATCTGATCTATACCATCCTCGGATTTAATATTGGAGTAGAGATTTGCCAAATACTGATTATTCTAGTGTTATTCCCAATCCTGTTTCTTATCAGAAAAACTCCGATTTACCGACCTCTACTGATATACGGTTCTATATTCTTGATCATTATGGCCCTCAATTGGACCATAGAACGGACTTTTGATATTAACCTCCTTTTTGATGACTACCTAGACAAAGCTTTTAGAAGATTCAAGGGCCTTGTTGGCATCTGATTTTACGATACGCAGAAGAAAGGTAATGGCTCCTAATTTTTTGATAGTCGGAGAGCGTAGAAGTGGGACAACGACACTGGCGCATTGGGTAAGGAATCATCCCGATATTTATCTGCATCCAACCATAGATATGGGGTATTTTGTTGATGATGAACTCGTGGGAAGCCGAACGTATAAAGTGGGTAAGGTCGATCAGGCTAAGTGGTATTCCAGCCACAGTAAGTCTGAGTACGAATCATTTTTTGAAGAAGGAATAAGTGCTGATGCCATTGGGGAAAAGAGCGCCGATTATCTGTTTTTAGACCAATGCCATGAAAGGATAAAATCTTATTATCCGGGCATGAAGCTGGTGGTTATTTTGAGAAATCCAATTGATCGGGCCTGGTCTATGTACTGGAACGAAGTGGGTAAAGGCAGAGAACATTTATCCTTTGAAGATGCACTAAAAGCTGAGGAAAAACGGATAGCGGAAAGTGATTACGCAAGAGATCATTTGTCTTACTTCAGTAGAGGAATGTATGCCAGTAGCCTGAAAAAACTTTTTGAAGTATTCAATAGAAATCAGGTCCATATAGTTTTATTGAATTCTCTTACAGAAAACCCCGTAAGAGATCTTAAGGAGCTATACGTTTTTCTGGGCGTTGATCCTGATAAAGGCTTAGTTGAGTCTGGGAAGAGACTGAATAAGAACTGGACAGTCGTACCTAGGGCATTTGTTCAAAAATCACGTCTTCTTACTGGCCTGGACAAGTTATACTATCGAGGGCTAAACAAAGGGGTCCGTCTGCTACCTTATGACAATTACCAAAAAAGGCAAATTATTGTGAAGCTTTCTGCCCCATTTAGAGAGCACAAAGTCAACGCTTCTATGCATCTTGAAACTCGTGCATGGCTCTCTAGTAGGTATGCGAAATACAATGAGGAACTAGAAGATCTGCTTGGGAAAAAAATAGCTTGGTGAAAAGTCGTATTAGGCACAAGGTGAAAAGCATGCTCTCCAAGATACTTGGTAGATATAGCCACTTTCATTTTGTAGTCAGGCAGTGGGATTCTGTAAACGATATTGAAGTACTTTCAAAAGCAATTTCGACTGGCTATTTTCAGCACCAACTGGTCGCGGCCCAACCAAGCCTTGGTTCTTACAAAAAAGTTCTCATTTTAGCACCTCACCAAGACGATGAAAGTATTGGATGTGGCGGTTTAATGGCCAAGTTATACTGCCAGGGAACAAGACTGAGAGTGCTTTATACGACTGATGGAAGGCAGGCTAATCTAGGCATGTCAGAGGAAGAATCGATTCAACTTCGAAACCGTGAAGCTAAGCGTGCTTTGTCCATAGTAAGGGCAGAGTTTCGACAGCTAAGTATAGATAATAAGAGATTTGTTATTCGGCCAAATGATTTAGAAAACATGAGGATGCAAATCAATGAGTTTGGCCCCGATTTAATATTACTTCCATGGCTTTTTGATAGGCCTATCAAGCATAGGGTGCTTAATCACATGTTTGCACTCTTGGCCAGCAATCTGACCTATAGAGATATTTCCGTTTGGGGCTATCAAGTCCACAATCATTTATTCCCAAACATAGCTTTTGATATAAGTGAAGAAATATCTACAAAGGAGCAGATGATCAACTGCTACGATTCGCAAATTGCCAACTTTAAAGATTACGCTCACCAGACTATTGGATTAAATGCTTTCAATAGCATATATGTTAAAGATAGCAAGTATGCAGAAATATTTTTCGGCCTTCCTCTGGCAGAATATGCTAAGTTAGTACTCAGGTGGTACAATAAAGATCTGTTGGCTATTTACAAAGGAAATCAAGATTATGCTGATAATATGAAAACTATACAGCAGGCTGCACAAAAGATTTATGCCTAGACCAATTAAGATTATCCAAGATTTCTGTTAACTTATTTTCATTTAGAGTGCTACAATAGCAACATCTGTAACAAAGCTCCATGTCAAAACCGTCTAATCTTCAAAAATGGCTGGCCCGTAAGGGAGGGCAAGGAAAAAATCCCGGACCTGATAAGCGCCCCGATCAGCAATGGGCACCGCTGTCCAATGGTCAGCGGCAAATGTGGTTGCTACAAGAGCTAAATCCAGACAATCCTTTCTACCACTACGCGGAAACCTACCATCTAAGAGGGGAAATAGATGCTCAACTTTTTATCCAGGCTTACGGTAAGATTGTTGAGCGTCATGAAATATTGAGGACTGTATTTCAAAAGCATGAAGGTCAATGGCAGCAGCACATACATTCTAAGCCCAATTTCGTAAGTCAATATATTGATCTCAGCCATTCCAACTCATCTAAAAGAAAGGCTGGAAATCTTATAGTAGAGCTAGCTAAAGTTCCTTTTGATCTATCAGAAGGCCCATTGAGCAGGATATATCTGCTTAAGCTCACTGATCACGAGCATATCGCATTGATTGTGATGCATCACATCATTACCGACAAGTGGTCTATGCGCCTACTGAGGGATGAGTTAGCAGACTACTATCAAAAATTGGTAAGAGGTGAACTTGTCGAGTTGAAGCCTTTGCCACTTCAATTCGGGGACTACGCTTTCTTGAAGAGTAAGCAACCCTTTCCTGAGGCTGCTATCAATTTCTGGAAGGAAGAGCTACACGGTGCACCGTCTCTACTCAATATTCCAACAGATCGGCCACCTGCTGAAAAGCCATCTTACCGAGGTCAATTCCTAGCCAAAACATTAACGCAAGCCGAGAGTCGGCAGATTCGACAGATTGCTAAGGACATAGACGCCACACTCTATCAAGTATTTTTAGCTGCGTTTAAGATTGCTTTATACCAGCGATCTGGTCAAAATGACATACTCGTCGGTACTCCAATAACCAACCGAGATCGAGAAGAGCTCGAGCACCTAATCGGGTATTTTAACGATACGATTATTATCAGAAATTATATAGATGGAAATGAGAATTTACATGGACTGATCAAGTCGGTAAAGAAAAGCTGTCTAAGAGCTTTCGCTCATAAGCAAGCATCCTTTGAAGAAGTAGTCAAGGCCGTTCAGCCAAAGAGATACCCCGACAGGAATCCTCTTTTTCAACACATGTTCATTCTCCATAAGGTACCGCCAAAGCCCAATTTTGGACAAGGACTACAGCTAGACTACGCACCACTCGATCTTGGTGTGGCCAAATTCGAACTGACTTTTTACGTTTCCGATGATGGCGACGAGCTAGACATGCTCATGGAGTACGCTACAGATCTCTATGAAGAACGCACAGTCAGTCTGCTTATAGACCAGATTAAAAGTATACTCCTCAGTGAAGTGAAGCGTATTGATGATCTCCCGAAGTTGAGTCAGCCTGAGGAGGCACAGATAAATCAATGGCAGGCCGGGCAAAAATTTGAGTTGGAAAATGAGACAGTTGTTATAGACTTACTTCGCACTGCCAAGTCGAATCCAAGAGCTGTGGCAGCGAGCTTTGGGGAAGTGCAAATTACTTATGAACAGCTCCTTATCTCTTCAGCAAACCTGGCTAGAGAATTGTTGGCTAAGGGTTTGCAAACTGGCCAGCTAGTCGGACTGCACATTGACCGTTCTGTCGAGATGATTATCGGTATTTGGGGTATACTCCGAGCTGGTGGAGCCTACGTGCCTATGGACCCGGAATATCCTGCTGATCGATTGCAGTTTATGGTTGATGATGCCGATTTGACCTTGATAGTAGGTCGTGAATTAGAAGTAACCAATCGGTCAGTGGGAATTACCTACGTTCATGTAGATGCTACACCGGAATCTGACCATTCCATTGAACTACCCGATATATTTCCAAGCCAGCCAGCGTACCTTATATACACATCTGGCAGCAGTGGAAAGCCCAAGGGTGTTTTGGTCAGACATCGTGAACTTTACTTCAGTACACAGGCAAGAACTCGATACTACACTGAAAACCCTCATGCCTTTTTACTTTTATCTTCCTTTTCTTTCGATAGTTCGGTAGCCGGTATTTTCTGGACTACGACCACAGGAGGTCAGTTGGTTATTGCGCCAAGGAGGATTGAGCAGAATCTCCCAGCGCTGGCCGAGATTATCGAACAGCGGCAGGTTACCCATACGCTATTGTTGCCATCGCTGTATAGCGCCATACTTCGTTTTTTGCCAGCTAGCCAATTAAATAGTATAAAAGCGGTAATTGTAGCTGGCGAAGCTTGTCCCTCAAAGCTGATCAGCACCCACTTTGAATATCTACCTCAGGCTAGGCTATACAATGAATATGGCCCGACAGAGGCAACCGTATGGTGCTCGGTAGCTGAGTTAAGTCTCCAAAATAGTACAGGCGAAATACCTATAGGAAGACCAATACCAGGTAGCGAGTTATTTATACTCGATGAAAATGGTAGGCAACAGCCTATTGGCGTACCAGGTGAACTCTACGTTGGTGGTCCCGGATTGACTGGAGGTTATTGGCGGCGACCAGATTTAACGGATGATCGATTTGTGGATCATCCTTTTAGTTCAGGAGAAAAGTTATATAGAACAGGAGACCTGACCAGATGGAGGCATGATGGGCAAATAGACTTTCTAGGGCGAGCTGATGAGCAAGTGAAAGTGCGAGGATATCGGATAGAGCTCGGCGAAATTGAATCGATAATCCGTGCTTATTTGGCGTCTGCTAGTACGCGTGATCCAACAGCTTCTGACTCTGTTGAAGGACATGTTGCCGTAAGCCTATCTAATGCAGGCCAACTTGTCACCTTTATCGCCCAAGATTTTGAAGAAAATAAATTGCGCAAAGATCTAGCCAGCCGCCTGCCTGGGTATATGGTGCCAGCTCATTATGTACGTATAGAAGAGATTCCGCATCTGCCTAATGGAAAGATAGATCGGAAGTCTTTGCCCGATCATGATTTGTATCGAAATACCCAGGCTACTGAAGTGGTAGATACCAATACCTTTAGCCCAATCCAATTGAAGCTGCTCGAAATATGGCGTGAGGTACTTAAAGTAGAACAGATCGGGCTTGAAGATAATTTCTTTGAGATTGGAGGGGATAGCATATCGAGTATACAAATAGTGGCACGAGCGCGAGAAGCCGATATACATTTGGCCCCAACAGCAATATTCGAGCATCAGACCATTGGACAGCTTGCACTTTTTGCCAAGCGGGTAGACAATCAGAAAAAAAGATCGAAATCAGATGCAAAGGTAGGCCCGCTATTACCTATACAGGAATGGTTTTTTGAAGAGCACCGCCAAGCACCACATTACTGGAATCAGGCTTTTGAATGGAGTATAGCAGAAAAGAAAACGCAGCAATACTGGAAAAAAATACTACCTGCGGAAGTACAAAAACACCCCATTCTGTCCGTAGTCTTCATAAATCAAGATGGCAAGAAGCGAATGTCCATTCTTGATGATGGTCAAAGGGAACTCCTTGAAATTTGGGACTTTCGAAATATTTCACCAACAGACCAAGAAAAAGAGTTTCAAAAGCGGTTTGTACAGCTACAGGATCAAGCTAGTCTTGAGCAAAGTCAAGTTTTCAAAGGTATTTTGATCGAACGAGCAGAAGAGCAGTCAGATTCCCTGATCCTGATGGCCCATCATCTAGTAGTCGATGCCGTTTCCTGGTCTATACTACTTCGCGATATGGAATTGGCTTTCAATAGGCTTAGGTTAGGAGAGGAGCTTGTAAAATCGGAAGCAGAATATGTCTACTTCGAATGGGCTGAACAGCTAACGGAGTGGCTGGAGACAGATCGCTTTAATGGTGATCTAGCATTCTGGCAGACGCAGGAATCCGTAGGTTTTGTAAAGCCCGCTAAAGCCGAAATACCAAGCACTGAAGGGCGAAGCGAAACCCATACGGCGGTTTATAAAGACGCTCGCATAGGTGCTTTGAAATCTGAAGTGCACCAAGCCTTTAATACGAATACAGAAGATCTGCTGCTAGCGGCTTTATTACTAAGTTTTCAGCGCCTCTGGAACCAAGCACAGCTGTGTGTTCAAATGGAGCACAATGGAAGAAATAGTCTAGATGCTGATACTGACTTTAGCTCAGCTGTGGGATGGTTTACGTCGAGCTATCCCTTGCTGTTCGATCTTGCTGAAAAAAATGATCTTGGGAAAAAAATCAGAACGGTTAAAGAAACGCTGAGGGGTGTTCCGAATGCGGGCCTGTCTTATGGAGTACTTAGATATGTAAACAGAAACACTGCCCTTCAACAAAAACCAGACTTGTTTTTTAATTATCTAGGTGCGAATGCAATGAGCACAAACGGCAATAAGCGGATGCTATCTTCGGGTGTGCGTCATGTCGATAGCGAAAGAAACCGTAGGTTGGAGGTAAACCTCTGGCTCGATGGTAGCGAGCTACATGCTGCTTGGACTTTCGATTCAGCGGTAGAGGAAGATTCGGGACTAAGAGATGTTATAGATGCATTCCCTGTAAAATTGATGGAAATAATCGACTTTTGTTTGTCCGTCGAAAATCAGCAGTACAGTCCATCTGATTTTCCAGATGCTGACTTGAGTCAGAGTGAGCTGGACGACCTCTTAGGCCAACTAGATCTTTAGTATGAATAAAACGACCAAGCCCAAAATCGAGGATATTTATCCATTGAGTGATCTGCAAAAGGGGTTGCTCATGCACCATCTTTATCAAAAAGTTGATCAAGGACGCATTCGTACGCAATGTATCTTAAAAGGCTATTTGAAGGTGGATTTATTCAAACAGGCTTGGGCTATGACTGTTGCAAGGCATCAATCTCTGCGCAGCTCTATACATTGGGAGAAGATCGAAAAGCCTATTCAGGTGGTGCGCCCAGCGGCTCAAATCGAGTGGTTAAGTACTCCTTCAGAAGAAAAGCTTCCTCTAGATCAGGCCCCTCAGGGGCGATGGAGTCTAGAAAAGTTAGATGCGCAAACCCATAAATTTTGTTGGGACAGCCACCATATCCTGTTGGATGGTTGGTCGTCAGGGATCATTCTGGGAGATGTGTTTGCTTATTATGATGCACTGACCAAGGGGGAGACTTTTGTTCTGGATACCATTCCTACTTATCGTAGCTATCTCAATTGGAGAAAAAACCAGGATGATGTCATCGCGGAAACATATTGGTCTGATAGACTTTCGCAGGTAGAGCCTTTACTACTTCCCGAAGAGAAGATGACTAGTGCTGTCGAATATGTAGATCGAACATTTCAAATAGGTGCCGAAGACCTGGATCGATTAAAGAAATATGCTCAGTCGACAAAGGTCACACTCAATACGATCATCCAAATATGTTGGGCGACCATTCTTAGTCGACTAACTGACCGTGAGGGTGTAGTTTTCGGTACGACAGTCTCTGGCAGACCCGCTGAAATTCCAAATTTAGATCAGCTTGCAGGGTTGTTTAGTCAATTGCTTCCAGTCTATGTGCCATGTCCAGACAAAGGATTTGGTCTGATTGATTTTTTAAAGCATGCACAGCTGATGTTGCAACGAGATCAAGTTCATGGATATTTAGGTTCTGAGCAGATTCTACAAGCAGCGAAGACCTCGGCAGGGAAGCTCTTTAATAGTCTTTTGATCGTACAGAATTATCCTTGGCAAACATTGGAAGGAGGAGGGGTGCGCGTGAGCGATTACCAAGGAGACATGACGACAACATTCCCACTTACGGTTACGGCTATACCGGGCGAAGAGCTAAGTATTCACATAAGATATCAAGCCGGTGCTATGGCCGTAGAGTCAATAGACTGGATAGGGGAGAGTATTTGCCTATTGCTGATTGAGTTGCCGAATCTAGGTGATGCTTCATACCAGCAGTTTAGACAATTAATTGATGAGCCTAAGTTTTCCTATTTAGAAGCATTATCATTAGTAAAAGGTATCAAGGAAGAAGAATATACGATCCCAAATAGTCCAACAGAGTTAGAACTGGTGAAAATGTGGGAGGCGCTACTTGATTATAGCCCGATTAGCCCGCTGGATGACTTTTTTGAGCTGGGTGGGACTTCGCTATTGGCTGTGCGGTTATTTGCCAAAATAAGGAATAAATTCGATAAGAACTTACCACCAATTACGCTTTTAGAGCATCGAAACATTAGGCGTATTGCCAGGATTATCAATGAAGAAGAGGGAGTCAAATGGGAAACCGTTGTCCCACTTAAGGCAAGTGGCTCTAAGACGCCTGTGTTTTGTTTCCACGCTGGCAGAGGGCATGTGTTCTTTTATCATCCACTGGCTACGGCCCTAAAAGATAGACCCGTCTTTGCCATTCAGCCCAAGCATCTAGATGGCACTACAGAGGCCGAAGAAACTATTGAAAGCATGGCTTTGGCCTACCTTTTTGAAATACAGAAGGTGCAAGAAAATGGCCCGTATATATTCTTAGCTTACTGCTACAGCACGGCTATTGTCATGGAGCTCGCGCGGATATTAATAGAAAGAGGTGATCAAGCCCCAAAGATCTTAATCGTCGATTCTGGACCAACAAAGGCGGAGCTTGATAAAGCAATCAATTATAGTACCAGACCCAAGCCGATACGTTGGTATTTAAGCTCGCTTAGGAAGGGTAAGGTGAACAGGGCCATTGATGAAGCACTAAAGCACCTTGCTCCGAGGTTCTTGCTCAGCGAGCGGCAAATTTTTGAAATGGACAGGCAGAAAATAAGAGATCAGATACTACCGGCCTATAATCGCTATATCTGGCCCTTATTGGATATTGAAATTGCGCTGTTCATCAGTCGGGCCAGGACCAGCGATCACAGTGCCATGGAGAGGCTGGAAAATTGGGAACTACTGGCAAAGAAAGGTGTGGAGAAATATATTGTCGACGGCAAGCATAGAGAGTTGTTTGAGTCAGGCACAGTAGAGTATTTGTCCGAAGCTATAGACAATTATATAGCTAGGTCTGAAAAAGAATACGAGTTATTAGATCATCATGGGTGATTGAGGATGGTTCACTTATACTTACTCTACAACGATCGTGAACTACCTCAAGAGATGTTTTTATCTCTACTGTCTCTCTTGCCAGATAAGTTTCATCCCAAAATCCTGAATTATAGGCGTTGGGAAGATCGTCAAGCTAGCCTAGCTGGTAAACTACTGCTTAGCATTCAATTGCTAGCCAGGGATAAATCGGGCACTTTATTATCTTCATTTACTGTAGATGAGTACAAACGCCCTTACTTGACAGGAGGAGAAATCGATTTTAATATATCTCATACTAAAGGCTTGGTAGCTTGTGCGGTGAGCCCTACGGAAAGAGTGGGCGTAGATGTCGAAAAATTGAATCAGGTCGATCTTACTGATTTCAGTAGGGTTTTTACAGAAGAAGAAAATATTTTTCTTTCATCTAGTGATGACAGTACCGATCTTTTTTTTGATTTATGGACGAGGAAAGAGTCCGTGATGAAAGCTGATGGTCGAGGCTTTTTCTTAGATCCGTCTAGCTTTTCTGGATTGAGATCTCCTATTGCTATCGCACAAGACAAGTGGTATGTGAAAAGGCTAGATCTCGAAGAGGGATGGGTTGGTTATTTGGCTGCTAAGCGGGAAATTCAGGTAAAGGAGCTTGTATATACATTTGAAGATTTACTCGATATGCACAGCTGGCTAAGAGAGTGAATTTCATGGAATTAGTGAGAGTTTGTCGTGCTTTCCTTCAATTAATTGCCTTACAGTGTTTTCCAGTATCATGTCCTCTTGATATTGATTGAATATTTCAGACATGTCGTTGATAGACGTTTTTATACAGCTGCTGTTCAACAGTTTTTCTAGGCTCTCTACGAGGTCTTTTTCGGAAATTTTGTCTCTCTGTTTTCGTATTGCTAGTTTATGATAAGCTAATCTTGCTGCACATCCATTTTGATCATGTTTGTTTCCAGAGAGTACTAGGGCGGGAACTTGCAGCTTGATGCTTTCGTGTATGGTGTGGATGCCGCCATGATGTATAACCGCGTCGGCAAAAGATAGGGCAGAAAGTAATGGTAAGAAAGAGAATAATGCAATTTGATCACTTGTACCTTCGGGAAGAGATATTTCATCTCTTTTTACGGGTCCTAGGATTAGGAACCAATCGCTTTTTCTTTTAAAAGCATTTAACAGCCTTTGATTAAACGGACTTTCTTCTTTTTTCATAGTCGTTGAAGTAGAGACTATTACTTTCAGCTTTTTCTCTTTCGCCAATTGTCTTATTTCATTGATGTCTCTGCCGACGTGGTCTTTGGCATTTTCCTCTTGGCGATCCAGTTTCACCATAGGGCCAACATACACTAAGTTAGGCCTTAATTGATGGGGGAATTCCATTTCTCTGGCGGTCATAGAGATAACAGGGAGCATTTTATATGTTACCGGACCAGGCCACAAGTAGCTATTAGAAAAATCTTCAGGAAAACCACTGTCTTTTGCAGCTCTGATCAAAAGACTTCGTCGATCTGTTCCAGCAGAGACTAAGTGTTGTTTCAAAAACATGAATCTTCGCTTAGATTTGAATGCCCACCAAGATAACTGCATACCTAAGCGACTACCATAGAAGCCTCTTCCTGGTATGATCTGGCTACTTATTACCGGAAGACCATCTTGATCCCACATAGAGAACCATTGACTTAGCAATAGTATTTTGGTATTCATAGCATGCAGTGATAGTATGTATTCGTGCATCTCGCAGTCTGCGACTACCAAGTCTATCTTCTTGTTTTTTATCCACTCAAAGTTATTTTCATGATTTATAGAACTGATTATTTCTCGTTGATTGTTTTTTTTATTTATATGCCGATTTAACCAATTCCCCAACTTGTTTTTATTTGTATGTTTAGTGCTTTTTGCGACTAGTGATATGTCTGGAAGAAATTTGAATTCGAAGCCTTCTTGATGGACTTTTTTTGCACAGTCTTTGCTTGATGCAACAATTACAGATATTTTGTTTTTTTCCAGCCTAGATGCAAGCTCTAGTGCTGCGTTTAGCATTCCTTGTAAGCCAGAAACTAATAAGCATACTTTCATTGGTTGTGCTTTTTTAGTATTTGTCAAGCCAGGCACTCAGGTCGTGATCGAGTATTTTCTGTAATTTTTCTATCTCTGGCTTGAATATGACTCTAAGCTTTGATAGAGCTTGGTTGTCTATTTCGATTTCTTGTTTTAAGGATCGCTTCATAAATTTTCGAAATGACTTTGGAGCAAATCGCCTGTATTGGTTTTTGTTGTTTAGAATTAATTTGGCTATTCTATTTTTAGGTATAGAGTCAGTACCTTTATTAAAGCTTAAATTTGTATTCCATTTTATATTGGATAAGTTCAAGCTGTTTACAATCTTATTTAAGACTGATGTAGGGTCTTTTTTGAATTCGTCATATAGATATATGTCACATTTTGGAAATGCTTGTTTGTATGCTTTTACTTGGTGGTAGTATAGGGTGTTTTCGATATACAGTAAGTCATAAATAATATCTCCTTTACCTATTCGTTCCTCTCTTTTTTCAAGCGCCTCAGATAAAGATATTGCCTTTTTTTCCAGACCAGATCGGCATGTGTACTTGAAATGACTAATAATTTTGTCAATGGGTTCTCTTAAGATGATTATTATGCGTATGTCTTTCCAGTTTCTACAATATTTTTGAATGTTTTCTATGGTGAGTTTATGGTAATGTAGATAAGCTGGTGTGATTTCACCGGTGATCTGGTCATTATCTGCTTCCGAGAATAAGTGTTGGTATTCAGACCAGCTACTGGGGAAGTTGAACTGCGGAAATAGTTTTCTTATACTTTGGTTTGGATTGTTGTGCAGACAAAAGAACCAGCTTTCTTTAAGTTCGGGCAAATAAAGATTAGGGTGTTGGGACAAATACTTGTGTAATGAGGTCGTTCCGCTCTTTGCTGCTCCGACTACTATGAAATCAGGTACTTGTCTATCTTTTATTGACATGCCAAAGAAGTTATAGTTACCTTGTGTCTCGAAAGACTTTTAATGGTAAATATAGAATGAAGGTAAAAATTTTTGATATTCTCAAGCTTTTGCAGAAGCGTGAAAATCGGAGGTTTGTATTTCTGATATTCTTGTTGTTGATTACAGGTTTGCTTGAAATCATAGGAATTGCGTCTATATTGCCATTCATACAAGTAGTCGCTAATCCTGACCTAGTAGAGAATTCTTATTTTTTCTCAGCAGCATATGGTTTTTTTCAGTTTTCATCTTACAAGGGTTTTGTTGTTTTTCTGGGCTTTGCATCAATCGGATTAATTGTTTTTTCCAGTTTAATGAAGATATTGAATGAATGGTATAAGCTGAAGTTTATTTGGGATGTCACGAATAGAATGAGCGTAGGTCTTTTTGGTTTTTATATTAGCAACCAATACAGTTTTTTTCTTGATAAGAATACAAAGGATTTATCTTCTTTAGTAATTAGTGAAGTAAATTATGTCTCCAAAGGAGTTATTGCCTCTCTACTGAGTTTCATAGGCAAAGCACTGGTTGCTATCGTAATTTTAGTAATGCTCTTAGTAGTCAATTACCAAATTGCGCTTGTTATGTTCATTGTTTTGTTTTTAGCCTATTTTTTTATTTATCAAGCCCAGCGTAAAAAGCTTGCGGTTTTGGGGGAGAAAAGGATACAGACAAATGCAGCGCGCTACAGGAGTTTAATCGAACTGTTTGAAGGTATTAAAACTATAAAGTTATACGGAAAAGAATCAGTATTTTATGGTTCTTATGATAAGGCATCTAAAGTATTTACGGATATCCAGCCACAATATCAGATAAGTTTGGCTATGCCTCGATTTGTTTTAGAAGTTGTTGCTTTTGGATCTATAGTTGGTGTGATTTTGTACTTGTACTTGATTTATGGGTCTATTCAAGATATTGTTCCAACCCTTAGTCTGTATGCTGTAGCTGGGTATAAGTTACTTCCGGCACTTCAAAACGCATACGTTGCATTAGGAAATATAAGGCATAATTGGCCTACTCTGGAGAAGCTTTTTGAGCCACTTATGCAGATAAAAAATAAAAATATAAGTCCAGTAGGAGGTGTTAAGAAAGAAATTTTACTTGAACAAAATTTGCAGTTGATTGACATAGAGTTCTCATACGATCAATCAACGACTCTTGTACTTAACGGTATAAACCTCGATATTAGCAAGGGACAAACGATTGCATTAGTTGGCAGTACGGGCTCTGGTAAAACTACACTAGTAGATGTTGTCTCTGGTCTTTTGTTTCCTCAATCTGGCAAAATTATTCTTGATGGTATAAGTCTAAAAAAAGAAGATTTTAAATTGTGGAGAGATAATATAGCATACGTGCCACAAGAGGTATTCTTATTTGACGGGACTGTAATGCAGAATATTACGTTTGAGATATCGGGGGATGAGGATCAAAATTACGGTAAGGTGGAAAGAGCTGCTTCGCTTGCAGAAATACATGATTTTATATCTAAACTTCCCTATGGGTATCAAACTGAGATCGGAGAAAAAGGAGTGCGACTGAGCGGTGGTCAAAGACAACGCATTGGCTTGGCAAGGGCACTCCTTCGCGAACCAAGCCTACTCATTCTTGACGAGGCAACGAGCTCTTTAGATACTATAACTGAAAAAAGTATTGTTGATGCTTTGGATAACTTACCCCGAAAAATGACCACAATTCTTATTGCTCACAGATTATCAACAGTAAAAAGAGCCGATAAGATTTATATACTTGAGAACGGAAGAATAAAAGAGTCTGGCACTTATGAAGAGTTGCTTGCTAAAAGTGCTACCTTTAAAGAAATGGTGCACCCCAGTTGATGTAGACTTAGGCCAAAGGGTTTACACATTTCAGAATCTCCATTAAGTGTTTTGCTTTTTTCGTTCTATCATACTGATCTGCCATTTTTATGGCATTTTGGCTACATTTATGATAAAGGTCATTGTCTGTATAAAGCTTTTGAAGGGCTTGCAGGAAAGATTCTTCATGTTCGGGCTCATAGCATAATCCAGCAGCATACTGCTCTATAATCTCCTTACTTTCTCCTTCTACACCTAGCAGTATTGGTTTGCCCATAGCGGCGGCTTCGAAAATTTTTGATGGGATCACCTTCTTAAAAGTATCTGACTTTTTTAAATTAACCAGTGCTACATCAGTTATTGATAGGTAGCTGGTAATTTCCGCTTTTGGAACGGCTGGTAGCATAGAAACATTTGGTAAGGCCATTTTTTTGTGCAATGCTTCTAAATTTCTCTTCTCTGCACCATCTCCAATGAGTAAGAAATGGACTTGCTCAGGCACCTTTCTTGTACAATGGAGAATAAAATCGAGCTTGTGCGCCAAGCCGTGTGTGCCTATATAGGATATAATAAATTTACCGGCCAAATTTAACTTGACTAGAAGCTCATTGTTCTTTGGTCTTGGGTTAAATTGATCGATTACCACACCGTTCGTGATAACTTCTATTTTTTTATTCGAAATACCCCTAGAGGATATATTGTTTTTAAACGAATTGGTGACGACAATCACGCGATTCGCATTTCTATAGAGCGAGAGCTCTAATTTTTCCAATCTATCAAGCCATCTTTCCCTGCCTTTTGCCAGGCCTACTGCGCGTATGCTCTCTGGCCATAGGTCTCTGACCTCCATAACCCACGGTCTTCGTTTAAAAAAAGCCGACCACCGCCCAGCAACTGCGGTGAAAAATTGTGGAGAGGTAGCGACTATGATATCAGTTTTTACAAACAAGCTAGCTCCGAAAGCCATGAACGCATAGCTCAAGTAATCTATAATGCGTTTGCTAAAGCCAGCATTAGGCGCTATGTAAGACCAGACCCTTATAACTTTAATGCCATCCATGACTTCGCGCTGCCAAAATTTATTGCGATAGCCTGGATATACCTTGCCCTGGGGGAAATTTGGTACGCAAGTAATAACCGTGACATCGATACCTGACTTTGCCCATTCTCGGCAGTGTTCGTAAGTGCGCGTCGCAGGGGCATTTACTTCTGGAGGGAAATTGTCTGTAAGGAACAATAGGCGCATTAAACACCCCTTATATTTGTGGTTATAGAATCAGTGAATGTAATCACTACTTTTTTGGCTGGCGTGCATTTGTTATACCCCAAAGCGTAATCGTATTCTTCTATTCGAAGGGGTTCCGCTTTATCAAAGGACAATTCGAAGGTATCTAAATAGACTTTTTCATTGACAACAAGTGGCTCGATTCTTGGGTGGAAATGAATGCATAGATCTGCGCTGCCTGGATACTTATCTGTGATGGTTAGACTTTCATTTTTTATGGAAAAAGATCTCCTGTGCAAGTGTTTATACCCGTTGTGCTGAGCGATAATTTTAGCTTCGGAACATTCTATCACTTTTGTTTTGGCTTTTTTGCCGCATCGGAAGCTACTCCAGATTTCTGATGAGTTCTGGCCATCTACACTCACTGTATTGTGCATGTATGTAGATCGCTCCCTTGTTCTACGGGTACCTACTTCATAAGTACTTATGCCAGGATCGACTATGATTCGCTTTCCGTTATTAAATAGGCAGAAATTTAGATTGTCGGCATGGGCATGACCGGGTTGATGTTTTGGCTCGATAGAACCTACATCTATGTACAAATTTGAGTTATTCCAAATTCTGTGGATATATGCGAATGAACATTCGTTTAAGGTTGCTATGTAGCTACCTGCGGAAGTCTGAACCTTAAATCTTCCATTGTTATTTAGGTCTGCTCGTTCCCAATTTATTTTTAGTGTTGTGGCATAAGAAAAAATATCATGAGTCATCGGGGCAATGCCGTAGGTGCTATCGTTGAAATGTGGATATTGCCCTGCGCTATCGGTTATATAGTCTAACCATCTGAGTTGATTGGATATCGCACTTTTCAATTCTATTACAAGACTATTCTGCTCTGGCATTCTGGTATTTTCAGCCACAATGAAGGCGTATAGATCTAGTTGTCGCCAAAGTAAAATAATATGGTACATGGTGCTCAACTCATAGTGTGCACCCTCTGGGCGGTATTGTTTTTTTAGCTCGGTCTTGAGTAGATGTGTCGCTTTTTTCCACATCTTAGTCTCGTTGAAGAAGTAAGATCCTAAAGTAAGCGCAATCGCGTTTTCTAGTAAATGGTTGGCCTGTAAGTGGTACTCTATTTTTTTGGAAAGGTTCTTGTATTGATGATATAAGGAATGATATACATGGGCAGGAACTTCAAGTCTGGCCTCTGCATAGAAGCAAAGCCAGTGTACTATCCGGACACTAGTAGGGTAGGGCTCCCATGCGTCCTTGAGCTTATGGGATTTATTTATCCAATCTTCGATGAGTTCTATGCCGTCTTCAAGGGTAATATCCTTTTGTCTTAGAAATTCAAAGTAATTCAGATTGTAGGTCCATAGTTTGCCATGACCAGAGTAATTCCAGTCTATATGATTTGTGTGCTTAAAATTGTGGGATATTTTGAGGAAGTCAAATCGGCCTTTGCCTAGAAAGCTATAGTTGGCAATTTGAGGAAATGTATGATGCTCGTCTAGAATTAAGGAAGGTTTTCTCTTTTCAGAAGACCAATTAATAGAATTAGTATGCTTAGTTTTTGGAGATTGATTGCGATCTATAGTTTTGCTGAACTTATTTGCTAGGCGATACCATAGAAGATACCAGGTCTGAACTGGGCGTAAATCCGAAAGAGTTCGTATTAGTCTACCTATCCTGTAGAAAATGAGTGAACCTTTTTTAAGACTAGTTAGAGATTGTGAGCTGCTGACTAGACCTTCGTCCATCGCTCAGGAGAATTTCAATTATATAGTTTGACTCAGTCAAGTTGCTTATATCCAGCTTGAATTTTAAGCTGCTTTCTACCGGTATATCCCGAATTAATTGTCCTTCTAAAGAATAGAGCCTTAATCGTTGGGCTTTCTCTGGTAGGTCGACCCACACCTGACTTGAAGCGGGATTAGGATATATGGAAAATGAGGACTCTTCTAGTGAATTCAACCCGCTGAGGGTAAATGACTGGCTCGAAGTGTCGCTCCCGCAAGAGTTAATAGCTATCAATCTTATCAGATTATCGCCCTCTTCCAAGGTGAAGTTTATTTGACTGCTACTCGGTTGGCTACCATCTGGCAATATCCATAATAGGGAATCTGCATTTAGTGCAGTACTCTGTAAGCTTATGAAATTGCTATCCTGAGCCAGGGCAGTAAAGTCGCTAACTACTTGATTGTCATCTGATATAAATATGGCTGTCGTGGGACCAGTGGAAAGATTGTAAAATGAGCCAGACGGTGTGGATTCGAGTCTAAATGACCGGATTAAATACTGATACTCGGTGCTTGCACCCAGGCATTTGTCTGTGTAAGAGTTCGTATTCTCAGAGACAGAGTCGATTAATTCGAATGGACTTCCAGCATTTATTCTTCTGTATATGTAAAACCCTAATGGTAATTCATCTGGCAGGCTCCATGTAAGTGCAGCTGCTCCTTGGCCAGGTTCTATCTCCAGGTCTGCCGGACCTTTGAAAACATAAGATTTAAGGGTTGGGTCTCCAAGTAGATTGATGTGTATAGATCTGGAGGAAACACCAGCGTGATAAATCGAATCGTTGTTTTGTGTTGCAAGTGTTGATTCGGCCAAGGGGAAGCCCATGCCCATAGCGTGGAAATGCCAATGCGGTGCTCCGGCCCAGACTGATGATAGGACAGTACCTGAACCCAAATGGCTCCGCATAAAAGCATCGGGATAATCATAATCGCCAAAGTAGGAACCAAACCAGGCG
>JBCDFE010000023.1:0-27240 GCA_039178745.1 Bacteroidota bacterium
GAGCTTCCGGAGCTAGGCCTGACGGCCTACGGTACAAGCACAACCGAAGCCTTTGATCGCCTCAACCAATCGAAATACGTCATAGACTGGTGGTTTTCGGGTTGCTTGCCTTGTATCGAGCATCACGCTACTATGTTGGAGCAAAGTATCTACGATCAGTTTCTTGCCCAGGGCTATGAGTTTGTGGGCATATCGGTGGGCTTTTCTTCGCAAGCCTGGTATGAATATATGGATGCAAAAGAACTTCCGTGGCCCAATTATCGGCTCTCCAATGATTACGATCATGATAATGATCCGTTGAGCTCGGTATTTATGGGCGCTTTGCCGACCTATTTTATAGTTGAAAACGGCACAATGGTCCATGCCACCAATGACTTAGAAGAATTGGTGAGATACATCACTGAATAGCCCAGTGTTTTTGATTACTTATTGGAGGTCAACGCGGCCGACCAATGCTCTGTGTTTGTTCAAATCCGCTAAGTGTAAAAGGGCTCTTTGAAGGGGAGCTGCCGAGCCAGTGGCTAAGAAATCGTAGCGAGGGTCAGACGCTACTTCAACTGTGGCATCTGTTTGCAAAGTTGGAATCTTCCGGGCAGGTTCGTTCAGCAAACGCGCGACCTGCTGTGCTGTTGGCGCTACCGGATTGATGATATGCACCTCAGCTCCGCAAATAGCTCGTATATGAGCGATCACCAGCGGGTAGTGCGTACATCCCAAAACCAGGGTGTCTGCGCCTCCTTCCAGCATTGGGTCTAAAATGCGGTGCAATTTGTCGGTGATTCGCTCATCCTGGATGCCTTCCTCAATCAGTGGGACCAGGCCTATGCAGGGGTCTTCGATCACGCGCAGCTCGTGGGCAAAGCGGCCGGTCAGGTCCTTATATCGTTCACTGCCCAGGGTTATTTGGGTGGCCATCACGCCAATTACACCCGTTCGAGTAGCCGCAGCGGCAGGCTTTATGGCCGGCTCTATCCCAACAAAAGGCATATCGGGCCATGTCGCCCTCAGCTGGTCTATAGCCATGGCTGTGGCCGTATTGCAGGCCACTAAGATCAGTTTGGCACCGGCCTGAATCAGTTTTTGCGCAAGTCTATGGGCATATTTTTGGACTTCCGCAGGTGGTTTGCTCCCGTAGGGCGCGTTGGCATTATCTGCTATATAAAGAAGATTTTCTTTGGGCAAAAGGCCAGAAACAGCATTGGCGACCGTGAGGCCGCCAATGCCGGAGTCGAATACTCCAATACAGTCGTGCTGAAAGTTGAAATTCAATCGACCGTGTTTTAGATAAGGTCTATACCTAGTTTTGCAATTTTGCCTTGACCTGTTCACTCACATCCTGCGAGTCCTGGCCGTACAAGAGGATCTGCTGGTCGAAGATGAAGGTGTAGTCACCTTCTTCTGCTACTTCCTGTATAGCGGTGTTGACACGCTCGTAGATGGGTTCCAGCAGTTCATTGCGCTTGGTCTGCAAGTCGGCTACCATTTGAGACTCGAACTGCTGAATTTCCAGCTGCTTAGCTTCGAGTTGCTGTGTTTTGGCAGCTTGTTGTTGTGGGCTTAGTGTACCGCTTTCGACTTCGGCCTGGAAGGCAGCAACTTCAGTCTGAAAGTCGGTGACCATACCTTCTCCGCGTGCGCGAAGTTGATTTTGGAGTGCTTCTAGATCTGCCTCTGCGGCCCTGACTTCAGGCATTTCAGCAAGAATAGCGGAAGAGTTGACGTAGCCAAAGTTTTGTGCAATAGTACTTGATGTAGCGACCAGTAGCACAAAGGCGAACATGGCAGTTTTTATCAGCTTGTTCATGATGGTTGGTTTAACTTGTTTGCGAATGGGCCGCAAAGGTACGGCTCAATTTAGAGCTTACAAATAGGTAAGCGTACAAACAACTACTGCCGAAGTTCGCGCAGTATGTCGTCTGTTTTGTCGTAATCTGGGTTGGCGAATATGATGCCTGCTGCCCCTGCACGATCAAAGATGAAATCGTACCCACGGGTATCGGCATATTCTTCAACGGCTTCGTAGATGGCATCTTGAATGGGGCGCACCAGTTCCTGGCGGCGCTGAAACAGCAAGCCTTCGGGGCCGAAGCGCTGGCGCTGGCGCTCGCGTACTTCCTCTTCCTTCTGGATAATTTCCTCTTCGCGGGCAGTTTGCTGCTCGGGCGTGAGCAGGACTTGCTCGGCCTGATAGCGATTGTACATGCCGCGAATGACATCGTACGCTTGGTTGATCTCCTGTTGCCAGCGGGCCGCTAGTTCGTCTAGTTCGCGTTGTGCATCCTGATATTCGGTGATGCTATTGAGAATGCGCTCCATATCGATAGAGGCGATCTTTTGAGCTTCCAGGCCAGTTGCGGTAAGGCCGAGCGCAAGCAGAGCGAGTAGAATGGTCTTTTTCACTTGCATATTCATTTAGTTTTAGCTGAAGTTTTTTAATGATGGGTTTATAGTCCCTGGCCGTTGTATGCCTTTTAGACGTTTCGAACCGCTAGTAGGTAACGGCTCGAAGCCTCGTGACAGTTTGGCCCGCGGAAGTACAAAACTCGGATATACGGCCAACGGCTAGCAAATAAACGGGTTGCAGTTCGTTTGAAGCCGAGTTAGTCTGGTGCTTTTAACGTAAGATTAACGGCTATTGATTGGTTTTTGCAATTTTTAATAGCCCTGTTATGGGCTTACTTGCGGCCCATAGCTCGCTTTGCGGCCGATACGATGTCGCTTACGCCAAGACCATACTTGTCTAGCAGCTCCGTGGCTTTACCGGATTCGCCGAAGGAGTCGTTGACGGCCACAAACTCTTGTGGGGTCGGTTGCTGGGCCGCCAGGCACTCGGCAATGGCGCTACCCAGGCCTCCAAACCGGTTGTGCTCTTCGCAGCTGACAACAGCGCCGGTCTTTCGGGCAGATGCCAACACAGCGGCTTCGTCCAGTGGTTTAATGGTATGGATATTGATGAGATCTACGCGTATGCCTTCCGATTCCAGTTGCTGAGCGGCTTCCAGCGCTCGCCAGACCATGTGGCCGGTCGCGAAAATGGAGACATCGCTTCCTTCGTTCATCTGAATCGCCTTCCCGATTTCCAGTGGCTGATCTTCGGGGGTGAAGATGGGCCAGCCGGGCCTGCCGAACCGCAGATAGCAGGGGCCGTCATGCTCGGCGATGGCGAGTACCGCTGCTTTGGTCTGATTGAAGTCGCAAGGGTTGATGACCGTCATGCCGGGCAGCATGCGCATCATGCCTATATCTTCGAGTATTTGGTGGGTGGCACCGTCTTCGCCTAGGGTAAGGCCGGCATGGCTGGCGCAAATTTTGACGTTTTTATGCGAATAGGCAATGGACTGGCGGATCTGATCGTAAACTCGGCCGGTAGCAAAGTTGGCAAAAGTGGTGACCATGGGTATTTTGCCGCTGATGGCCATGCCGGCAGCTACGCCCATCATATTGGCCTCGGAGATGCCGCACTGCACGAATCGATCTGGGTAGGTCGTGATGAATTCTTCGGCTTTCATAGATCCCCTGAGATCTGCTGTGAGCATGATGACATTGTCGTGCTTTTGACCTGAGGCGAAGATGCCTGCACCAAAACCTTCTCTGGTTGCCCTTTTTCCAGTCTGAGGGAAGTCTTTAATTGAAGTGGACATAGTTTTGATTTTAGATGCCTTCGGCGGGAAAGTCGCCTAGCGTTTCTTCTAGTTGGTTCAATGCAGACATGGCTTGCTCTTCGTTGGGTGCCTTGCCATGCCAGTGGTGGGTGCCTTCCATAAAGTCTACGCCCTTGCCCATTTCGGTCTTCATGACTACGCATACCGGGCGGCCATCTCTTTGGCGCTGGCGAAGCTTGTCTAACAGCTCAACGAGTGCTGCCATATCATTGCCGTCTACTTGTTCTATGTGCCAGCCAAAGGTGGCATACTTTTCGGCCAGGTCGCCTATCTCCATGACTTCACTGGTCGGGCCATCGATCTGCTGGCCGTTGCGGTCGATGAAGAGCACCAGATTGTCGAGCTTATGGTGTGGGCAAAACAGGGCAGCTTCCCAGACCTGACCTTCTTGTTGTTCGCCATCTCCAGAGAGGCAAAAGACCATGCTTTCGGTTTCTCCGTCCAGTTTTTTAGCTAGCGCTGTGCCTGCGGCTACCGAAACCCCTTGCCCCAACGAGCCCGAAGCTACGCGCACACCAGGCAGGTGCTCGTGGGTGGTGGGGTGGCCTTGCAATCGAGAGTTGATCTCGCGGAAGGTAGCCAACTCTTCTACCGGGAAATAACCGGATCTAGCCAAAACGCTATACCAAACGGGCGAAATGTGGCCATTGCTCAGATAGAACACATCTTCGCCTTTGGCCGCCATATTGAATGCAGGGCTATGCTTCATCTGGTCGAAGTAGAGGGCAATGATCAGGTCAGTACATCCGAGTGCACCACCCGGGTGCCCGCTTTGGGCCAAATAAACCTGGCGGATGATGTCTCGTCGTACCTGAGTCGCAATGGACTCGAGTTCTTTAATGTCGGCCATAGAGGTGATTTTGAAAGCTCATAGCTATTGAGTCGCTAATGTACGAACAAATAGAAGGGGCAGCGTAGCTTCTGCCACGTTGCCCCTTTTCATTTAGTCGCTCAATTTATAAGTATTGAGGACGATCTATTATTAACCATTAACGGTTTCGGCTAGATTCTTGCCAGGCTTGAACTTGACTACGCTCTTGGCAGCAATCTGAATGGTCTCGCCAGTAGATGGGTTACGGCCCTGACGTGCAGGACGCTCATTGACTGAGAATGTACCGAAGCCAACTAAAGACACGCTGTCCTTATCCTTGAGTGCGTGTGTGATGCTATCCAGTACTGCGCTTAGTGCGTCTTCTGCCTGAGCCTTGGTTAGGCCTGCGTTGGCTTGGATCTTGCCTACTAAATCTCCCTTGTTCATGTACAAACAGGTTTTGGATGATGAATTAAAGGCTGCAAAGATTACTCCAACTAATGGGTTTTCCAACCAAAGTGCATGCTTTTACCGTCTAAAAGGGTATAAAAATGCCCAGAATAGCCCAAATCCATTAGTTTTGACGTTCAAAACAGAAAAATCAGACCCAAAACCATGAAGAAAATCAGTGTTTACGCCCTCATGTTGCTCATGGCTTTGATGAGTGTGACTGCTGCCAGCTCTTGTTCAAGGGGGTATGGCTGCAACAATTTGGCAGGTGAAGAGCGCGCCAACAAGAAGAGCAGACCGAGCAAAAGCTCCAGGGGGGAGCTCTTTGATAGGCGTACGAGACGGCAGATATCTGGCCAGAATCGGTAAATGGCTTTTGGAGTCATTCGAATTGAAATAAAGCTCTCTTAAAATACCACACGCAAATTGGATAGCATAGCGCGCATCGATACAACCAAAGTTCTCTTCCTGGATATTGAGACGGTCAGCGGCTGCCCCGTGTACGAAGACCTTAGCGAAGACCTCAAGGCACTATGGGCGCTAAAGGCCAGGAGCATATTGAAGCGCTATGATTCTGATGATCCCATTCAGGAAGACGAACTGAGCGCAACCTACCTGGACAGAGCTGCGATTTATGCTGAATTTGGCAAGATCGTATGTATAAGTGTGGGGGTGCTATATAGGGACCGGGCCGACCAGCAGATTAAGATCAGGCTAAAGTCTTATGCCAATGACGATGAGGCACAGTTGCTGAAAGACTTTAGTGCTCTGCTCGATCAGTACTACAAGAACCCCAGTACGCATTTTATGTGTGGCCACAACATCAAGGAGTTTGACGTACCCTATATGTGTAGGCGCATGGTGGTACACCAGCTTCCCTTTCCAACTCTGCTGGACATTAGCGGGAAGAAGCCCTGGGAGACAAAGCACCTACTAGATACTATGGAACTCTGGAAATTTGGAGATAGGAAGGCTTATACTTCCCTCAAACTTCTAGCGGCAACGCTCGGTTTCCCCAGCCCAAAAGACGATATCGATGGCAGTATGGTAGGACGAGTATACTGGGAAGACAAAGATCTGGATCGCATTGCTCATTACTGCGAAAAGGATACACTCGCAACCGCTCAGCTATTTCTGAGATACCAAAGAAAGCCACTACTCACCGAAGATCAAGTGACGCATTTGTCCGAGAAATGATCCGGTAATTGGATGGATAATTCATTTTCGGTCCGATTTGAAAGCTGTTGAAAAACTTAGCACTCATTCTCTATATAAGAGGCTATATCAAAGGGTTTTCTTCCCCAATACCATTTTGATGTCGGTATATTTGTGAGGGCGGCGCGTTTTTACGAGTTTTGTAACTTATACATAGGCCGCCGAAAGAGTTTTGTAGAACTATTTTTGCCACCTTCACTAATCTTTTGTGAAATAGCCCTTCATGAAGCTATTCAGCTTTTTCCGCCAAAATCTGGCCATCGACTTAGGTACTGCGAACACGCTCATCATACAAGACGAGGAAGTCGTTGTAGATGAGCCTTCTATTGTTGCCATCAATCGCAAATCTGAAGACCTCCTGGCCGTCGGCCGCAGGGCCATGCAGATGCACGAAAAGACCCACGATCACATCAAGACCATCAGGCCACTGAAGGATGGGGTAATCGCCGATTTCAAAGCTGCCGAGCAAATGATCAAGGGCATGATCGAAATGATCGGTACCAAGCGTAAGTTCTTTACCCACCTCAAGATGGTCATCTGTATACCTTCGGGCATCACAGAGGTGGAAAAGCGCGCCGTATTCGAAAGTGCTGCACGAGTAGACTCCAGAGAGACCTACCTCATTTTTGAGCCTATGGCCGCGGCTTTGGGTATAGGTTTGGATATCGAGGAGCCCGTAGGCAACATGATTATCGACATAGGCGGAGGTACTACAGAAATAGCCATTATTGCCCTGTCGGGTATCGTTACCGACGAAAGTATTCGCGTGGCCGGAGACGAGTTTACCGAGAACATCGTCGCCTACATGAAGCGCAAGCACAACATTCTGATTGGGGAGAGAACCGCCGAGCAGATAAAAATCAAAGTGGGTTCGGCTCTGCCTGAACTGGAAAATGAACCAGACGATCTTCCAATCAATGGTAGAGATCTGGTCACGGGAATTCCCAGACAGATTTTTGTATCCTATAAAGAAGTAAGCGAAGCACTCGATGAGTCCATAATGGCCATAGAGGAAGCAGTTTTCAGGGCATTGGAGAAAACCGGCCCGGAAATCTCCAGCGATCTTTACCGCACGGGCATATACCTGACTGGCGGAGGCGCTCTACTCAGGGGTTTGGACGAGCGCATTTCCAGGAAAACCAAGCTGCCCGTTCACGTGGCCGAAGATCCACTGCGTGCGGTGGTACGCGGCACCAGCAAAGCCCTAAGCGATACTGAGCGATTCAAAACCATACTCATATCGAGTAGCAGCGTGTCGTAATTATGCTCAATTGCAGATATGCAAAGTAATCGCAAATCGAAAAATAGGTTCGGTGGTCTGGCATCGTGGTTGACGTTCGGATTCCTGGAATTGATTTGTTTCCTGCTTATCGTTACGCAAAATAGCCGACAAAGAGGTATTGCTTCTCAAACCTGGACAGTCTATTCTAGCGCAGTAACAGGCAAGGTAGGCAGCTGGTATTCGATCTTCGGACTGCGCAGCCAGCTTGATTCTATACAAAATAGAGAGGCAGAGCTTTTGGAAAGACTCATAGCCAGCTCACTTGTTGATACGACCGACTTGAGGCGACCTCTTATAGATTCGGCCAGCCTAGATGTTGCCGAGCAATACGAGCTGAGTGCTGCACGAATAGTGACCAAACAACCCTATTCCCGCTCTGGCAACAGCTTCATTATCAATAAGGGCAAAAGAGATGGACTGACGCGAGGACAGGGAGTTGTGGGTAGTGAAGGACCAATGGGAATCGTTACGGATGTCAGCAATCGATATTCCAGAGTTATGAGCGTCTTGCACCCCGATATACAGATTAGTGCGGCACTATCGAATCTCGAATACGGAACTTTGAGATGGGGTGGCGAAAATCCAAGGCAAGCCCTGCTACTCAATATTCCCGACTATGTGGACCCACCTGAAAGTAATGATACCATTTATACCACGGGGTACTCAGCCGTTTTTCCGACGCGGATGCCCATAGGGCGAACGCGCTCATTTGTACGCGAAGCGGGTTCTGGGTTTTGGAAGATTGAGGTCTCTCTATTCGAGAACTACCTATCCACTGATCGGGTGTTTGTAGTCAACAACCTGCACAAACCCGAACTAGACTCTTTAAGAAGCATAGAATGAATAGCAAAGCATGGCGCAATAGTCTGATTCGCTTTGTTGTTATCTGGCTTTTTCAGGCGTTTTTGTTCAAGCAAGTCAGTTGGGGCCCAGGAGAGGAAGACATACTCTTTGTTTTCGTATACCCGGTGTTCATACTGATGATGCCCCTGGGTGCCTTTGAGCCCTTAGTCATTATCGGGGGCTTTTTGATGGGCGTTGCTGTAGATGCTGCCTACGATACGCTCGGACTTCACGCTGCTGCAGCTACAGCCACTGCATTTTTGCGGCCTAGAATTCTCGGATGGATGCAACCGCCCAAAGGTTATGGCCCTAAAACGTCTCCAGTGCCCAGAGACTTAGGATGGTCCTGGTTTGCCAGCTGCTTGCTTCTCGTACTGGTATTTAATCTGTTTGCGTTCTTTTTAGTACAAACCTTTGCTCCACAATTTATAGGCCGGATTTTGCTAAAAACGACATTGAGTATCATTCCGAGCTTTCTATTCATTATATTGGGAGTGGTCATTTTAAACCCTCGTGCATGAGTTTACCAAATCCCCATGCTGGAAGATCAACAGCCATTCGTGTCTTATTTGGCTTGATGCTTCTTGGTTTCCTTGCCAAGGCGGCTCACTTGCAATTGTTCAATTCGGCCTTATCTACTCAAGCCGAGCAAATTGGCCGGAGCCAGGAAACGGAATACCCATCGCGCGGGCTCATCATCGATAGAAATGGCGATTTGCTGGCAGCGAATAAGCCATCCTACCAGATCGAACTGACGTACGAGCCTTTTGCCGCTGCTCAACGCTTCGATACCTTGGAGTTTTGCAGGCTTCTCGATACCACAGTGGCCTTCTTTGAACAAGCCAGCCAGAAAGATTGGAGTGATTACCGGTACTCGCGGATCAAGCCGTTTGTATTTATGCGCAATATCTCTCCTGAGATTTTTGCCACTTTTCAAGAACGCATGCATGAGTTCCCAGGATTTTCGGCTTCCCTGAGAAGTAGTCGAAATTATTCAGCATCGGCTGGTGCTCACTTGCTGGGGTTTATGGGCGAGGTGAGCCAAGAGCAAGTTACTCGCGAAAGCGGTCAGTACAGCCCCGGAGATTATCGGGGCGCTAGTGGGCTAGAGTACAGATATGAACATGCACTCCGGGGCGAAAAAGGTAAACAGCACTATTTGGTAGACAATCGGGGCAGAAGAGTAGAGCAACTATCTCAGAATGAGGATAGCCTATTGGCCATTGCAGGAGCAAACCTGCATACTACCATAGATTTGCCACTACAGGCCTATGGGGAAGGACTTATGGCAAATAAAGTTGGCAGCATTGTCGCGCTCGAACCTTCTACGGGCGAGGTACTTGCTCTAATTTCCGCACCCAACTACAACCCAAACGATCTGGCCATCGGCCAATCCAGGGGCCGCACCTACAGTCGACTAGCTCAAGATAGCCTGCAGCCATTGCTGAATAGAGCTGTCAGTGGGAAGTATCCACCTGGTTCGCCATTCAAAACCCTAGTAGGTTTGATTGGCCTGCAAGACGGTACTATTCGGTCCAATCAGGGGATGGCCTGCCAGGGCGGATTTTTTAGTAATGGACAATTGCTTACAGGCTGCCATAGCCACCCCTACTGTTATAATCTAGAAGATGCCATAGCCTACTCTTGCAACAACTACTTTGTCATGGCATTCCTTCAGAATTTAAATCGGGAAGGTAGCTTATCACCTTACCGCACACTAGGTACTTTTAATGACTATCTGTATCAGTTTGGCCTGGCTAGCAGAACGGGAATAGACCTGCCGGGAGAGCAAGCGGGCTTTGTACCCGATAGCTCGTTCATAAGCAGGGCTTTCGCCGGCGAGCGCTACTGGAGGGCTATATACATCCGCTCACTGGCTATCGGGCAGGGTGAGTACGAACTGACAACCCTGCAATTGGCCAATATGGCTTCGGCCATTGCCAATAGAGGATACTGGATAAAGCCTCATATCGTCAGGAAGGTGGAATGGTCTGCCGACTCTACCAATTACTTCGACGATCAGCTCGGGCGCAACAATATCGATATAGATCGCGAGCACTTCGAAACCGTCATCGCTGGTATGCGAGGTGTACTGACCAAGGGTACGGCTCGATCTGCTGAGGTGCCGGGCCTGAATATTTGCGGTAAAACGGGGACTGCGGAAAACGGGACAGCAGTAGACCATTCCATATTCGTAGCTTTTGCTCCTAAAGATGATCCTAAAATCGCTATTGCCGTTTATGTCGAATATGGAGGATTCGGTACCACTTATGCTGCACCCATCGCAAGCCTGATGATCGAAAAGTATCTAAAAGGAGAGATCAGCCCGGCCAGCCAGTGGCGAGAAGATCGATTGCTAAACACCAATCTGTTAAGTTTGCGCCCATAAATAATCTCGCTCAATATGCGCATCAATGCCATTGTGGCTACAGACAAAATCGGAACCATAGGGAAAGCAGGTGAAATACCCTGGTACTTACCCGCCGACCTCAAGTACTTCAAGCGAACAACCATTGGGCATCCGGTAATCATGGGTAGGAAAACTTTCCAATCTATAGGCAGGCCGCTACCCAGGCGCACTAACATCGTTCTGACACGCGATCCATTTTTCATCGCTTCGGGAACCGTCGTGGTAAACAGCATAGATGAAGCATTTACCCACCCCGCTCTTGCCGAAGCAGAAGAAGTCTTCATTATAGGAGGAGGAGAAATCTACAAGCATACCCTGCAAATAACGGATCGGATTTTTCTGACTAAGGTAAATACAGAAATAAGCGGAGGAGATGCCTTCTTCCCACAGCTAAACGAAAGTGAATGGGCGCTGATCTCACATGAGCAGTATACCGCAGATGAGCGGAATCCACTAGACTTCGAATTTCAGGTCTGGGAACGCAACATCAAGCCGTCTTAGCGAATTGGTATAAAAAGGCTTCTTCGTTCAAGCTCAGGTGCGGATGAAAAGCAGGCTCCGGTCGGCTCAGAATTCGACACCCGACGGCACATTCCAAACAGCGACTCTTGTCACAATAGGCTTGCTTGAGTTGCAACAGCGCCTGGCTATCGGCGGCTGTTTCTGGTTTTAGCCCCAGTTTTTTCCACTGCCTGATCTGAGTGTTTTTTTCGGGAGGCAGCTCTTCTAACAATCGTATGGCCTTTTCCAAATACCTGTCTTCACCTTGACGCTGGCCATACAGTAAGTAGATTGGGGCTATGGCATTTATGAAAATAGACCTTAGCGTATCTGTGCCCAATCGCTTGATGGAGTTCTTGCTGACTTTACCGAAGCGGTAGTGATTGCGCCAATAATGGCTGACGCTGACCTCAAAGGTATGCTCGAGCTCCTTTGCATTCGCGGCAACTAAAACCTTGCTGAACAGCTGACCCGACTGGTAGATCAATGTGGCTAGCTGAGCGATACGCAGGCTTGGGAAATTATTGGGGCGCAGTCGCAAATACCGCCAAACAGTAGAGGATAAGGGCTTGAGTCGATATTTGTGGGAAAGCAGATTGTACTCAGCCCTCAATTTAGCGACGTAAGCATCTTCTGTGTCAGCCATTTGTAAGAGCCCGGACTGACCGAAATAAAGGGCTTCGAGTTGGAGCAAACTACACTTGTGCTTTAAAACGATTTTCAGCGGTAAAGACCTGGCCAGCATTTCCATGGCATCATCGTTGATCCGTCCACCAAGACTGCGGGCTAGTCGCTCATAAAAAGTAGCCTCCCAGTCATTTCGGTTCGCCAAGAGTCTGTCCTGAATATCTGAAGCGCGTTTCTCCAGGCGCTCTATGACCAAGCGGTCTAGCCAGGCTCGTAAATGGATCTCGCCGGTTTGCCCAATCTGATTCTGGCAGGGCACCCAATACTCGTTATTCATCAAGCGCCAATAATTGCGAATGATGCCAGCCGGTATTCGATTGGCCAACTCGATACAAGGTACTCTTCTGCCACGGCTATCAATGGCCGGCTCGTCTTCTTCAAAAACGACGTGCAGTATCACATTGTCATAAGCTGAATCACTTTGATGGCCGTGAGCAAACCAATCACTGGACTTAATATGAATTTCGACTTGACCCGCCCAATCCATTTTCCCTATTCTAAGTCTGGCTCCCTCAAAATCAGGACCAGCGTTCAGCTTGTTGTGCTCACCAAACCCATGTATGACTACCTGCTTGCCCTCTGTTGTTTTTAGATCATGAAAATCAAATCGCCCAAATCGCCATAGATAGTGTAAGAAGTCTTCGCGCATCAGAAAATATATTTTTTAAACAGATTGTATATATATGACTGAAAAACCACGAAAAATGCACGATTCTGTAGAGACTTTTTTTCAAAAAATTAAGCAGCATACTTTTTAGCTAGACCGTTAATAAAAGGCCTCAACAAGTTACTGGACCAGACAAAACATGGCTTAGGCCTGTATTTGCTTGGTTTTGGTTTAATCTTTTGCTAAGTTTGAACACATGGCCGCGAAGTTTAATTTCATGGTCAAATAAGCTTGAGAGGACGTGAAGATGGATACTAGCATCAGCATCAAAAATTGCGATGAGCGCACCTTCCTGGCCGCTCTGACCAAGGGCGAACGATGGGCCCAACGCGATTTGTACCAAGAGTACTTCAATCCGCTTATGACCATCTGCCTAAGGTATGCTGGCAATGAAGACGAAGCTATGGACTTGCTCCATGAGAGCTTCATCAAAATCTTCGGTAAAATTGGTCGCTATCAGGAGGGTACTTCCCTCATCGCCTGGATGAGGCGAATAACGGTCAACACAGCCATAGATGACTATCGCAAGGCCGCTAGAAGGCGTACCGAGGAGCTCGATTCCGCAAGCTTACAAATTAGTAGCCCGGATCCTGACGTGATCAGCCAATTCGGCGCTAACGAAATATTGGGAGCCGTACAGAAGCTGAGTCCTACATATCGTACCATTTTCAACCTGTACGTGATTGAAGGGTATAGTCACCGCGAAATCGGTGAAATGCTCGGTATCACAGAAAGTACTTCGCGCTCAAACCTCGTTAAAGCCCGAGGCAAACTGCAAAAAACGCTGACTGCCAAGGGTCGTTGATATGCATAACTCTCAAGAAGAAAAATTCGACGAGCTTTTGAGAGAAAGCTTGGCTAAGGCCGCCGATCAGCACACACCAATCGGATGGGAGCAGCTCTCATCGAGATTGAGTGATGTACCGGCAAGCTTTGATGATCAAGTCAGGGAAAAACTCGATGAGGTCGGCAAGGATCTGCCCGTTTCTGGTTGGGATCAGCTTGCACAACGCATCGATAAGGAGCGCACAGCAACCGCCGATAAACATGTAAAGGCTCAGCTGGTCAAGACATCAGCCCATAGCGAGACCAGCGGATGGGCTGCATTAGCCGCTCGCTTAGAACTTATAGCACATCGACGCCAAAGCCTGGCAGCTTTCAAGATCACCGAGTTGTCGCTCGTACTTAGTTTGCTACTACTTTTCTGGCGTTTTGGCGTATTGCCCCAGCCCAATCAAGATACCAGGGCGAGTATAGATCCATTAGAAGAGCCTCAACAAACCACATACGCCCAATCAGATCAGGAAGTACAAACGGCGTTTCCTCAGCATCATGCGATCTCTGAAGATGGGACTTCCGCGGGCCTTCAGGCACTAGCTGAAGTTGCGAATGCGCAGCCATCTTTAGCATTACCTTTAACCGAGCCTGCAAGCTCTCCAGACATCGAGGCTAGCAACCAAACCCAAGTTCATAATCCACTGTCTGGCAGGGAAATACCAGAGTTAGCCAATCAACTGAAGATCGGCCAAATAGACCTTGCCGATAACCGAGGTGCCAGCCAGGCTTTGCCCGGACAGATTTTTCCTGTACCAAATGCCATGAGTCTGGCCTCTTTAGGCGTTGCAGGACTACAGATTCCCAAAGAGGATAAAGGTATTCATACTTATCTAAGGCTCTTCTACTCGCCAGTAGATCTCAATCAGGTCATCACCCCACAAAACGAGTTCCTGGATAGAATCATAGAAGCAGACGATCGATTCACCTTCGGCCAAAGCGGAGGTGTCCTCGTCGACATAGCCTCTAAGCACTTCTCTCTCCATACAGGCCTCATTTATGGCCTCAGATCTTATATTCCGACACTACTCAAGCTGGATGACCGAGATGAGTTTCCGCTCGTCATAGCCCCCAATAGAAGTGGCTACAGCCGTTTAACTTTCCATACGGCCTCCATACCATTGACTATTAATGGGACCTTGCTCGACAATGATAAATGGCGCATCACTCTCGGTGGAGGTGTGGGCCTGACAATGGTATTAAAGTCGTCTTTCGTCAAGTTAGACGGAGCCGACGAGGTCCTCAACGATCTGCTCAACACCCAACTCGTACCGCAAGGGCGCGGCAGCATCCAGGAGCGCGTAGATGCCAAAGAATACTTCAACCCCGAGCCGGGCTGGTTCCAGGGCGGGTCCATCTTCTCAAACGCCAATTTCTACCTGACGGGTACCGCCTCATTCGAGCGCAAGCTGGGCGATCGGTTTAGTGTGTTTGCGTCACCGACCATCAGCCGCTATCTGCACTTTGTCCAAAAAGGAGGGCTGGGCCCCAATTACGATCGCATCCACAATCACGCGGTTTACTTTGGTACCCGCATTCGCCTAGGAACGGTCGAATAAGCCCTTGTCTGGCCAGTGCCCCCCCTTGTGGGTGTACCAACTTACGTTCGGCATGCTGCGCACGATTTCTTCCATACCTTTCCGATTCACGACCTGATCGCGCAGTCCCACACTTACGCTCGCAGACTTTCCCCGACTTGCCCAGCTATCCAGGGCGTTGTAGTCTGTTTGCCTCAATCTAAACTCGTGCATCGATCGCAAGGTTAATTGCAAGCGCTGGCGACTTTTGGCATCGCCGAGCTGCCACTTGACAAACTGCAGTGCAAATGGATTGATGATCTTGACTCTGGCCAGTATCCGGGCCAGCCATAGCCAGGGCTTCGGTCGGCCTACCAGCTTAGCGACCCAGTGAAGCGAAAAGCCCAGCCAGCTGTCTATCCACTTGGTATATTTTCCGCCGTAGCCGTCTGGAGCCATCAGGGAGAGCTTGTCGACCATGGGCAGTAACCCACCGGCAATGAGCTTAGTAGATATGCGCCCGCCATAACTGAATCCGATCAGATGGACATATTCCGTTGGCTGAAGGCCAATCAGTTTTTCTAGCACATCGACAAAATCGCTGGCGGTAAAAGCGGGCTTTGACCATTTTGTTTGTCCATGTCCGGGCATATCTGGTGCTATGAGGGTATGGGTGTCTTCATCTATCTGGCTGGCCAGGCTTGCAAAAATGGAACCATCGAGTCCGAAGCCATGGAGGGCCAGCAGCAGCCGAGGCCCAGTACCCGACCTGCGGAAGTACAAATGACCACCCAGCTCTGGCAGATCTAACCGCTGGCCGCTATCGGCAAACGACTGTTTTCGTTGCTCTGCGGTTTCCATCTTCACTTGCTCGTCCAGGGGCCAGCGTCGCGCCAGATCTCGTCTATGTCGGCTGGTAAAAATCCGATAAAATGCTCGCGAGAGATGAGACTTCCGCCCAAGCTAGCCAAGTGGTTGGTGCGCTGCTGGCAGTCGATGAGTCGATACCCGGCTTGGCGTAGCCGCTCTACCAAACGGATCAAGGCAAATTTGCTGGAATTGGTCGCTGCCGAAAACATGGATTCACCAAAAAATACGTCGCCTAGTGCCACGCCATAGAGTCCGCCAACCAGTTGGCCACCAGACCATGCCTCGGCCGAGTGTGCTATTCCCAGTTGGTGCAGCTCCAGATAAGCGGCGGTCATCTCGTCGTCTATCCAGCTTTTCGAAGACTGTTGTCGCGGTCTGTACGTGCGCCTGCATTGATTGATGACGCCCAAAAAATTGGTGTCGAACTTGAATTCGTACTTGGGCTTGTTCAGATAGGGGCGCATACTTTTGGAGATGCGCAAATCTTCGGGAAATAGAACAAACCTCGGATCGGGATGCCACCACAAAAGTGGATCGTCTTCACCATACCAAGGGAAGTAGCCCCGCGCATAGGCTGCGATGAGTCTGGCAGGGCCGAGATCTCCACCCATCAGGGCAGGTCCTCTACCCGGAACCCTCAGTGGATCGGGAAAAGAGGTCAGTTGATCGTGCAGCTGCGGTCTTGGCCGCATACCCTATTCGCCGCTTTCTATAACGGCCGATAGGCCTCTGTCTACCAATGCTTCCCGCTTGGGGCGCAACTCTCTAAAGCTGGCCGATTTGACAGTCGCTTTTCCCTTAAAATGAATTAGGAAAGCCAGCTGCTCAGATTGTTCTTTGCCATGACCAAGTATTTCTATGAAGCAGCGCATCACCCAGTCGAAGGTGTTGTGGTCGTCGTTGTATACGATGAGGTTGGCAGGCTCGTCCTCTCCTATGGAAACGTCCTCGTCCAGGAGTACGTCTTCTTCCCATTCCGTAGATGCCAGCTTTGCTATATCAGTAGAAACGATCATAAGGGTGTAACTAAGACAAGTCGGCTAAAGTTGCTTTTATTGCGTCAAAATTTGGCAAGTCGCCTGCGCTTTCCAAGACTTCTGCATACCTGACTACCCCTGAGCTGTCTACAACGAAAGCCGAGCGTTTGCTGACGCCCCGCATATCGAAAACAAACTCTTCGTAGAGCGCGCCGTACTGCCGGCTCACTTCTTTATTGAAATCACTCAGTAAGGGGAAGTTGAAATTTTCCGACGCCTTGAATTTTTGCAAGGTGAAGGGCGAATCTACGCTAATTGCCAGGACTTGCGCATTTAGCTCATTGTACTCGTTCATGGCATCGCGCATGGTGCAAAGCTCGTCGGTACACACGCCGGTAAAAGCCAGCGGAAAAAATAATACAACGACATTTTGCCCCTGGTAGTCAGCGAGGCTGACGGGCTTTTGATTGTCGGAATAAAGTGTGAAAGAAGGGGCTTTATCACCTGTTTGAATGGCCATGACAGTATAATTCTTTTAGTTTGCGGCCTCAAAAATACGAATAATGAGCTGATGGCCTACACAGAAAAGCAAGCTTATCTCGAACTACACCTTGCCGTCTTCCTCTGGGGCTTCACGGCCATCCTGGGAGATTGGATCAGCCTCAATGCGGTAAGTCTCGTTTGGTGGCGCGTATTGCTCACGAGTTTGAGTTTAGTGGTACTTGCGCAGGTCGGTCGCCTATACCGCGACTGGGGTCGTCAAAAACTGCTGGTGCTATCTGGTATTGGCTTATTGATAGGCCTGCACTGGATTTGCTTCTACGGCAGTATTAAACTGGCCAATGCCAGTATAGCACTGGTATGTATGGCCACGACTTCCCTGTTTAGTAGCCTCCTGGAGCCGTGGATCGTCAAGCGACCTTTCGTCTGGTTGGAGTTGGTGGTGGGTGTTTTCATCTTGCCGGGTATCTACCTCATTGCCGGAGATTTGGAAGGCAACATGCTGCTGGGCGTGCTTGTAGGTTTGGCGGGCGCTTTTCTGGCAGCCTTATTTTCTTGCTTAAATAAAGCGCATAGCACCGAGCTAAACCCCCAGCGAGTCACTTTCGTAGAGCTGGGAGCCGCTAGTCTGTTTATCCCGCTATTCTTTCCTTTTTTGCCTGCGGAAACTAGCTTTTGGCCCTCTTCCGAAGATTGGCCACTGCTCATCATCCTGGCTCTACTCTGCACGACTCTGACTTTTATACTGAGTCTTCGGGCGCTGCGTAGACTTTCCGCATTTGCCACAAATCTGACCATAAACTTAGAGCCGGTCTATGGCATTATGCTCGCCTTTTTTCTGCTAGACGATGCCCAGGAACTCGACGGTCGTTTCTACTGGGGAGCCGCGGTGATTCTGCTTGGCGTGTTTGGGTATCCGGTACTCAAGCGCTCTTTTATGCGGAATAGAGTCTAGCGGAGTTTTCTGAACTCAATCGATAAAGCATGAACGAATTTAGGCGCTTGGTCAACAAAAAGTCAGCCTTAATTCTTTTCTCTTTGTTTGGCTTCTATTGTAGGTTCTTGTCTATTAGTTCTTTATCCCAAACTTCTTTTTGGGAAGAAGTAGCAAATGATCACTCAATAGAAAAATCACGCTACTTTAGCACCTTATGTCCACTATAGGCACAGTCGCATTTCACACTTTGGGTTGCAAGCTCAATTATAGCGAGACTTCAGCTATTGGTCGTCAGTTTTCAGCTGCGGGCTATCAAGCTGTACCTTTTAAACAAGGAGCTGATATTTACGTCATCAATACTTGCTCAGTAACCGATTTTGCAGATCGCAAATGCAGAAATACCGTTCGCCGGGCGCTGCGCAAAAATGCGGATGCAAAAGTGGTGGTGGTTGGTTGCTACGCCCAGCTGAAGCCAAAAGAGATAGCCGATATTGAGGGTGTGGACCTGGTGTTGGGGGCAGCCGAAAAATTCCGTATACTCGATTATATCGATGGCATTGGTGGCGGCGGAAAGGGAATGGTTCGTGCAGGGGAAGTCAAAGAAGCCAACGAATTTGTTTCGGCCTTTAGCTTTGGCGATCGCACCCGCTCTTTTCTCAAAGTACAGGATGGTTGCAACTACAAATGCAGTTTTTGTACCATTCCCCTAGCGAGAGGAGCCAGCCGAAGTAGTACCATAGATCAAGTCTTGAAAGATGCTGAGGCTATTGCACAAAAAGGCGCACGCGAAATCGTACTTACCGGGGTCAATCTTGGTGACTTTGGCAATGGCACAGAAGTTATCGAAGGCCAACGACCAAAGAAAGAGGCATTGTTTATAGACCTCATCCGGGAGTTGGATCAGCTGGAAGGCATCGAGCGGTTTCGCATCAGTAGTATAGAACCCAATCTGTGTACCGACGAGGTCATAGAATTCGTCGCCGGATCAAAGCGATTTGCTCCTCACTTCCACATGCCTCTACAGAGTGGGAACGACAAGCAGCTGATGGCCATGCGACGTCGATACAAGCGAGACTTATATGCCAATCGAGTGGCTCATATCAAAAAGTTGATGCCTCACTGCTGCATAGGTGTAGATCTCATTGTTGGCTTTCCCGGTGAGACAAGAGCAGATTTTTTAGAGACGTACGACTTTGTCCAGGAATTGGATGTCTCGTATTTTCATGTGTTTACTTATAGCGAGCGACCCAATACCAAGGCGGCGGATATGCCAGGAGTAGTTCCGTTGCAGGAACGTCGCAATCGCAATGATATGCTCAGTATCTTGAGTGAGAAGAAACGCAGGCACTTCTACAATCAGCATTTAGGCCAGATCAGGCCCGTTTTGCTGGAGAAAGGGAAAAAGCCAGGCTGCCTCACGGGTTTTACGGACAACTATGTGAAAGTCGAACTCGAACTGGAAGAAAGCTGGATCAACCACGTCGTCGATATGGAGCTTGACGAACTTACCGCAGAGGGCTTGGTTCGGGCCAAACTTCCGTTGGTCGCGATTTGATTAGCTTTTACACGCCTCGTTTGCCATCGAATGCTTCCAGGTAATCGCCTATCCTTCTTAGGAAGGTTCCGCCCAAGGCACCATCTACTACGCGGTGATCGTAGCTCAGGCTCATGAACATCATCTGGCGTATGGCGATGAGGTCTCCGTATTCGGTCTCTACGACGGCTGGCTTTTTCTTGATGGCGCCTACAGCCAGTATAGCAACCTGGGGCTGATTGATGATGGGCGTACCCATGAGGTTTCCGAAGGTGCCTACGTTGGTGAGGGTGAAAGTACCACTCTGAATCTCTTCGGGCTTGAGCTTGTTGGAACGGGCACGGCCTGCCAGGTCATTGACAGACTTCGTAAGTCCAACTAAGTTGAGCTGATCTGCATTTTTGATGACGGGCACGATCAGATTGCCGCTCGGTAGAGCTGTGGCCATCCCAATATTGATATCCAGTTTTCTGATGATCTTATCTCCGTCTACCGAGACATTGACCATGGGGAAATCGGTTATGGCCTTGGCCACGGCTTCCATGAAAATGGGTGTAAAGGTGATCTTCTCGCCGTATTTGGCCTGAAACTCGTTCTTGACCCGACTGCGCCAATTAAATATCTCGGTTACATCTACTTCTATAAAGCTGGTGACGTGTGGCGAGGTATGCTTAGACATCACCATGTGATCGGCGATGAGTTTGCGCATACGGTCCATTTCGATGATTTCAGTCGCACCACTGACCGATTGTGGCCGCGGAGCGCTTGCTGCTCCATTGCTGGCAGGAGCGGGAGTAGTTGCCGGTGCTTTTGCTGTGCCGTTTGTGGCTGCTGCTGGTGCAGGATGCCCTTTGAGTGCCAGGGCTGCTCTCGTACGCAGGTAGTTGAGCATGTCTTTTTTAGTGACACGTCCGTTCTTTCCACTGCCGGATATGGTAGCTAGCTCGGTAGCCGTTACGCCTTCTTCTTTAGCCATATTGCGCACCAGTGGGCTATAGAACCTGTTGTCGGTGAGTATTGGCGCACTATTGGAAGCCTGAACGACTTGAGGAGCTGCTGTAGGTTGTGTTTCTTTTTGTGGCGCTGGCTGAGCAGGTTCTGCGACAACTTCCACTTGCTGGCTTCCAGCTGCGGCTCCGCTTACTTCTTCAGCTACAGAAGGGCTTGCGGCTACTTCTGCGCCGGCTTCCGTTTCGATTAGTGCAATCACAGTGCCTATGGGTACAACTTCGTCTTCTTGAAACTTTATTTCTGCCAGCTTACCCGATACCGGGCTGGGCACTTCGCTATCCACTTTGTCGGTGGCAATCTCCAATACCGTATCGTCTACCTCTATATCATCACCGACTTGCTTCACCCATTTCAAAATGGTAGCTTCCATGATGCTTTCGCCCATCTTGGGCATGACGAGTTCTACTTGAGGCATTTTTAACTTGGTCGTTGGTTAGGCTAAAAGTGGTGCAAAGGTAGGGGTTTGAGTCGAGATTTGTTAGCGGTCGTCAATCCCTTAATATCTGTAAAAACCTGTTTTCCTTTAGAATACTCGATGCAATGAGTCCGATAAGCAAAATGAAAGATATGCCCCCTGAAACGAGAATGTACGTATAGAATCCAGCAGAAAACTCTTTCTTAAAGAAGGGCAGCAACTTGGCGAATCCGTAAATATACAGTCCAAAGCAAAGAGGCGTAACTACATAATTGATCTTCATTCTGGACTGGTAGTGCTTTTTCAAATAAGATCGGTAAGACTTACTGTCTAGAGATACGATCTTATTTTCAACTTTTAATAGATATGCAAATTCGAGAATGACTCTGAAGATCAAGCTTGATATCATCAGCATTAAGCCAAGTGCGAAGTCATTCTTATAGGAGGTAATGTAATGCAGGGTAAATAGCACTAAGATGAGCACCGTGACACTCATAACCACTATGCCGATTATCTGCTTTTGCCTATGCTTTTTCGCTTTAGCTATAATTCTATCTGGAAGCTCTAGTTTCTCATCAGTTTCTTGGCTCTTCCACACTCGATTTAATTCGTCATTGGCCATTATTCATACATTTTAGTAGCGTCTTTCTGATTCTGGTCAATCTAGTCCTGACTGCTCCATGTGCTAAGCCCATCGTTTTGGCAATAGTCGCTTGGGGCACGTCTTCTAATTCCAGTAAAATCAGGGTTTTGTTTTGCATGCTTAGTCGTTCAATGCAGCTGTACATTTTGGTGATTTTTTTGGTTTGGTATTCATCTTCCTGCGAATCCTGTTCTTCAATAGAAGTTTTTCTTTTTGCCAGTTCGTACTTTTTAGTTTTTCTCAAGTCTGACAAGCAGACATTTACAGCGATTCGATAAATCCACGTTCCAATGGAAGATTGATTTTTAAAAGATTTTCTGTGGTTCCAAACCTTCATGAAGGTCTCTTGCTGCCAATCTTTTGCCAGTGATTGATTTCCTGATGCATACCCAAGGCATAGCTTATATACCTTGGGTGCATGGAGTGTATAGACTTCAACGAAATCTTCTTCAGTAATCATTATCTTGAGGCTACAGCAGCTTGAATTTGTTCTGCAAACCATTCGGGTTGATCGAGCATAATGAAGTGAGCGGAGTTTTCTGCAATGATCAGTTCGTAATCTGCAAGATTTGCGTACTGGCTTGTATAGGTTTGTCTTACCATCGTATCGCCGTAGGGTTTTCCGGCGGCCAAAATGACAACAGGCGCAGAAATCTCTTTTAAACACGCTCTTGTATCCAATTTAAGATAGTCGGTATAGCCATACACATAGGTTTTTCGGTCTGCCTGTACCATCCAATTCTTGATTTGATTTTGCGCTGACGGCTCAAGACTCATCCCCATGGCCATTGTGGTAGCCAATTGATCAAAATTACTTTCGCTCATGGCGAGCTGTTGATTGTTGAAAGGGCTGTCATAAACCAGGGTTTCTGGATCGAAGTTGGGAAACATCATTTCGCCTGCCGCAGGAAGAGCATCGATCAATATTAATTTGGATAGGTGCACCTCTTCTCTGCTGGCCAACCAGGTAGCAATGGTGCCACCAATGCTATGCCCGATCACTATGGCATCTTCCAGATCATGATCGACTATATACTGCTCTAAGGCATTATTCACCTTTGGTAACCAAGGGAATGCTATAGGCGGCTTTCCTCCAAAGCCCGCCAAGGTGATTACGTGGCATTCATAGTCTGCCTTTAGTTTTTCAACTAGTGGGTCCCAGATTTCGCCGGGTACCGTGAAGCCAGGAATCAGCAGTATAGGATTTCCTGTTCCGTGTACATCAATATGTATAGCTTCATTTTGCTCTTGGGCCTGAAGCGATAGTGTAACGAAAGCAGAAAGTAATAGTAAGAAAGTGCGTTTCATGATTTCTAGTTTTCATCTTAGATGCAGAAACTAGAAAATGTTACACTAGAGTTGCTTATCGTTTTACTATACGTTCCAGAAATTGATGCCGTCCGACATGTATAGAAATGAAGTAAACGCCGTTCGGGAGATGAGCTAGCGAGACAGATGAGCCGGAAGCGAGTTCAGTGCTCAGTTGCTCGCGACCACTTGTATCGAAAATGGTGATCTTTTCAAGACCTTCTAATTCGATCTGGATTCGATCGTGAAATGGATTTGGGTTTATTTTTAGTGTGGGTGAAGCTACATTCACTTCGTTATTGCTGACACTTCCGCTTAGGCTGAACTGATCAAAAAAACGCCATATTTCCTCAGAAGCATCAAAGTCTTGGTTGGTTGAGCCGATTTGAATAAAAGCTCCTGGCCAAGTGTGGCCTCCTCCTTCGATTCGATAAAATTCTACATCTGAAGATTCATCGCATTCGCCGTATCGGAAATTCTGGGCTGTAGAGCCATCGTCGGGATCAATATCCTCGATATCCGTAATGACAGGGTCGTCGTTACAAATGTTATTGGCAACCCAAAAACCGACGGTAGATTCGACCGGAGCGGTTATCAAACTTCCGCCATAAGGCACTACATCGTCTTCGGTGCCATGAATTTGCATAATTGGAATAGACCTGCCAGGATCACAGCTATTTAGTAGATTTGGTACCATGCCACCCGTTACGGAGGCAATGGCAGCGATTCGGTTTGGCAACTCACAAGCCAGGACATAGCTCATAAATCCGCCATTAGACATGCCCGTGGAGTAAACCCGGCTGTTATCAATGTTGTAATCGGCGATCAGTTGGTCGATTAGGGCATTTATAAATCCGACATCGTCAGCAGTACTGCCGAAATCCCAGCCAACATTCCAGGCGCTAGACACACCATCTGGATAGACGACGAAAAAGCTGTTTTCATCAGCTATGGGGTCCATATTGGCATAAAACTGCTGTTGCTGTCTGTTGCTACCAAAGCCATGCATGTTGATGACTAGAGGGAGAGAAGCGCCCGGTTCATAATCGGTTGGAATATGTACTGTATACAATCGATTTATGCCATCGAATACCAGGCTTCCGTTCACATTCTGCTGAGCTTGCACTTGATGGCTTACAAGTAGTGTTAAAGTTATAAGCAATAAAAGCTGTTTCATGATTGTGTACACTTTATTCAGCGGTAAAATGGCACGCTATGTAGCATACGCTATTTCCATTTAATCCCACAACCTGCACTAGGGATTTGTTTTTCCGGTGCGGGTTTACCTGCGAGTAAGCTATCTAAGGCAATGCGAAGATCTTCGCCGGTGATAGGGGTATCATTTCCAGGGCGACTGGCGTCTAATCTTCCGCGGTAGTAGAGTTCGCCATCGGCATTAAAGAGATAGATGTCAGGGGTGCAAGCAGCTGCGTAAGCACGGGCAATATCTTGGCTTTCGTCGTAGAGATAGGGAAAGGTGAACTGATATCGATGAGCAAAGTCGCGCATCTTTTCTGGACTATCATCTGGGTATCTCTCTATGTCATTGCTGCTGATGGCAACAGCCCCAACACCTTTTTGCTGGTATTCTGCAGCAATGCGAACCAGCTCCTCTATGGTGTGAATCACATACGGGCAGTGGTTGCAAATAAAATAGACTAATGTACCTTCGGAACCCGCTATGCTTGGTGTTTCCATGCCCGGTATTTGTACGCCGCCGGCATTGTCGAAAGTCACTGTCTTTCCAGAGATGGTATCTGGTAGATTGAAGTCTGGGGCAGTTGTGCCCAAGGGCAACATAGTAGATTCGGTGAGGGCCATGGGAGATAGTTTTAGTAAGAAGTAGTTGTTATTTGATACAAGGTACTGGAAACTGGTGTTTGTTATCAAATACCCAGTACCATTACACAAGTTTGATCTTGTAAGTTTATCTTCACCCCATGACTTTTCTATGCATATCCTGCTATTTTAAGGGCGGGCCATTTCTGAAAGCCTGTAAAGAAGCGGGTAATACGGTTATTCTACTGACAGTAGAAAAGCTACGTGATGCCGACTGGCCACGGGAGCACATCGATGAGTTTTTCTATCTGGAAACCGATGCGAACTCGCCAGAAAATTTGGCTAATCTCGTTACTGGTTTATCGCACCTGATGCGTGGGAGAACGATTGATCGTATTGTAGCTCTCGATGATTTTGACGTAGAGAAGGCTGCCACCTTGAGGGAGGAGTTTCGACTACCCGGTATGGGGCAGACCACAGCGCGGTACTTCAGAGATAAGCTGGCCATGCGCATACGGGCCGATGAGGCTTTGATTCCTGTGCCGGCTTTTAGTCCGCTGTTTAACGATGAGGCAATCAATGCTTTTATCGCTCAGGCGGAGTTCCCATGCCTGGTTAAGCCACGTTCAGAGGCCGGAGCAATCGGAATCAAAAAAGTATACTCCGGCGAAGAATTATGGAAGGTTGTTCACGAGTTGGGTGAAGACCGCTATAAGTACTTAGTAGAGCAGTTTCGACCTGGCGATGTGTACCACGTCGACAGCATCAGCGTTGATGGAAAGGTCGAGTTTTGCCAAGTAAGCCGATACCTGGACACTCCCTTTGAGGTTGCACATGGCGGTGGTATTTTTCGTTCAGTAAGTGTTCCTGTAGACAGCGAAGAGGCAGAACAACTGCGACAGATGACTGCCCAGGTGATGATCGCTTTTGGTATGAAATTCAGTGCCAGTCATACGGAATTTATCCGCACTCAGGACGGGCAATTCGTGTTTTTGGAGACCGCTAGCCGGGTAGGTGGTGCTCATGTAGCAGAAATGGTAGAAGCAGCAACGGGTGTAGGCTTATGGGCAGAATGGGCAAAGCTGGAATCGGCCATGGCCAGTGGCGAGACCTATCAGGTGCCCGAAAGGCGATATGATCAGGCGGGCATACTGGTCAGCTTGAGTAGGTACGAATGGCCAGACATGAGCAGTTTCAGCGATGCGGAGGTAGTCTGGAAGATACACAAGCCTTTCCACGTGGGTATGATCGTTCAATCAGGCACAAAAGAGCGGGTTCGAGAGCTACTCGATAACTATGCAGAGCGGGTGGCTAGAGACTTTCACGCCGCAGCGCCGGCTCCCGACAAGGCGACAGATTAGATAAAAAAGTATGGTCGTGTGCAAACAACTTTTTGCCCCAGCAATGTTTACACTCAAAACCAATACTTAAAAAACCATGCGCAAGTATACCTTGAGCTTTCTGGCGACTCTCGCCTTAGCACTTACTTTTATACCAACTGCGACAGCACAGATCAATATACCCGCGTTCTCGCAAACAGCCACCTTTAGCACAACTGTAGGTCTGACCGACATCAGTGTCGAGTACAGCCGCCCCAGCATGAAGGAGCGTACCATATTCGCAGCTGACGGCTTGGTGCCATACGGCAGCATCTGGCGGACTGGTGCCAATTCCGCTACCAAAATTACTTTTAGCGATGCGGTAAAGATCGACGGTAACGAGCTGGCTGCTGGCTCCTACGCCATTCTAACCATGCCAAAGGCCGATGAGTGGGCCGTGCACTTCTATCCTTATGAGTCGACCAACTGGGGTAGCTATGCAGAAGCCGAACCTACAGTAGCTGTGATGGCTACGCCAACTATGCTTAACCATTCTTTTGAGACCTTCACCATTAGTATTAATGAAGTAGCTATGGAAAGCGCTCACCTTACATTTGTGTGGGACAAGACCTTGGTAGCTGTGCCTATAGAGGTTGAAGCTATGGAAGCAGCAATGGCAAGTATCGACGCGACTATAGCCGGACCTACCTGGTATGATTACTACCAGGCAGCGACTTTCATGCACGCTACAGGCGGCGATATGGCAAAAGCTGGTGAGTACATCCAAAAGGCGACTATGATGTCTGCCGATAATCCTCGTTATTGGGTTTGGCGCCGTCAGGCACTCATTATGGCCGATATGGACCAAAAGTCTAGCGCTATAGAAGCTGCTCGTAAGAGCCTTGAGCTGGCTCGCGAAGCAGGTAACGACGAATACGTTAGTATGAACGAAGCTTCACTAGCAGAGTGGGGTGAGTAAGATATATTTCGTTCTATGAAAAAATCCTGTTCGGCATCAAGCTGAACAGGATTTTTTCTTTTTAAGCAGAAGCTTTTTTGGATATGGC
>JBCDFE010000024.1:0-26951 GCA_039178745.1 Bacteroidota bacterium
AATGTTCTCATCTTCGCTAAAGTAGTAGGCTATATCTGCTGCCTGCTGGTTTTCGAAAATCCTCAGCTTGCTGTCGATGTATTTGTCCAGCTGATACTCATAGCGATCCAGGTGATCTGGAGTTATGTTCAGTAGAATGGCATGGTTTGGTTTAAAGTCTACGATGCTATCCAGCTGAAAACTGCTGATTTCCAAAACGTATATAGTCTCGTTTGTCGCCGGCTCAAGGAGTAATCTGGCAAAGCTGGTTCCGAGGTTTCCACCTGCTCGGCTATCCAGTTTTTTATTTTGCAGAAAATACTGAATGAGTAAAGTGGTTGTCGTTTTTCCGTTACTACCGGTTATGGCTACGATATGGCCATTTTTCATTTGGCGGAAAGCGTACTCGATCTCACCGATGAGTTCTGGCTTTCTTCTGGGTATATCTGCTTCTGAGGAAGGTTTCCACCTGCGGAAGTCCTCATTCTGAAGCTCTCGAATGCGCTTTATGATAGGCGCATTGTCTGGTATACCTGGGCTTTTGATGACGATGTCGCTATTTAGAATTCTAGCTTCGTCGTGACCTTCTTGCTCGTAGGGTATGCCTGCTGTTTCCAGTTCCCTAATCTGAGCCTCCCCTATTTTACCGAAGTCAGATACGAATACATTAGCCCCTTGAGCTTGAGCCAGAAGTGCTGCACCGATACCGGATTCGCCTGCGCCTAGGATGGAGATGATTTGTGGTGATTTCATCTTTCAAACTTTAGAGTCAAGAGTTGGGGCCTTAGAACCAAGAGGCAAGACTTTAGAACCAAGAGGGTATTGCTCATGAGCTTTGGTTTATTTCTTTAGTTAGCCTTTCAATCATGCCTAGGATCATTCTTTGTTCTTCTGACAAAGACTCAAGAATTGAATTGATTTTTTCGGTGTTTCCATATTTGAATCGAGCTGCTAGAATGAGTTGTGTCTCTAATTCATAGCAGCTACCAAGCGATATTTCAAGAAAGCGTCTAAAGTCTTTCCTCGAAGATTTTGCAGATCCTTCAGCAATATTTGAGGGAATCGAGTATGCAGACCGAATCGCTTGAGAAGTAAGCTCAAATCGCTCTTCCCTTGGCCAATCTTTTACTGCGCCATTAACGTCAGCAGCAATTTCCATACTCTGGTTCCAAATTTTCAGATTCTTAAAATTGTGCCTCTTATACATCTTCATCTTTTTTTACTAATACTGTCATTATCACGCCTTCTTCTATTCTTAAGTCTAGGTTCAAGGTGATCTTGTCAACGTCGCATTTGCTCTTGGTTCTTAACTCTAAAGTCTAGGTTCTGTCAACATCATGCTTGTTATTGGTTCTTGACTCTAAAGTCTTGGTTCTAAGTGCTGTCAACGTCGTATTTGCTCTTGGTTCTTGTAACTAAAGGCTCAGAATGAGCCGAGTCTAAAATCTCATTATCTAATCTTCAGCGTAAGTATCGTAGCCACCGCAAACAGCAGGGCCACTATCCAAAAACGGGTCACGATTTTCATTTCGCTCATGCCTTTCTTTTGGTAGTGATGATGCAGTGGGGACATGAGAAAGATTCGCCGTCCTTCTCCATATTTCCGTTTGGTGTATTTGAAATAGCCGACTTGCAGTACGACAGATAGGTTTTCGAGTAAGAAAATGCCACAGAAAATGGGCAGTAAAAGTTCTTTGCGCAGCAGAATGGCCAGACTAGCGATGATCCCTCCAAGAGCCAGACTACCGGTATCTCCCATAAAAATGGAGGCCGGAAAACTGTTGTGCCAGAGAAAGCCCAGACAAGCGCCCATTAGGCAAGCCGCAAATACGATCAGCTCCTGGGTTCCAGGCAAGTGCAGTATGTTCAAATAGTTGGCGGTGATGGCATTGGATCCTACATAAGCAAAAACGACAAGGACCGCAGCTGCAATTCCAGAAACCCCTGCCGCCAAGCCATCCAATCCATCGGTTAGGTTGGCCGCATTACTGACGGCCGTGATAATGAAAACGATGAAGGGTATATACAGCAACCAGGCCAGCTGGCGGCCAATCCCAAACAGAGTATCGTAGTTGAGCAAGTTTCCTTTCAAAAAGGGAACGTTGGTTAGTCCGACCTGATAGTCCGCTCTGAGCTCAAATACTTGATTATCCAGTTCAACGCGCACAGGTTCACCAACCATATTTTCTGTACCAATTCCGGATGCTTCTGCAGTAGCTACTGGCATTCGGACCACTACCTGCTCTGAGCTGAGCATAAAAATGGCGATTAGAATTCCTAGCCCAACCTGCCCCAGGATCTTAAATCTGCCACGGAGACCTTTTTTATTCTTGCGAAAAACTTTGATGTAATCATCGATAAATCCAATAGCCGCCATCCAAAGCGTAGCCACTAGCATAATGAGCAAATAGGCATTTTCTAATCTGGTCACCAATAAGCATGGCAATACGATAGCCAAGACAATAATGATGCCGCCCATAGTGGGGGTTCCTTCTTTCTCTTTTTGACCATCGAGCCCAAGATCGCGAACAGACTCCCCAACCTGCTGGCGGCGAAGTAGCTGTATGATTTTTCCTCCAAATGCGATAGAAATGAGCAGAGAAATAATGATGGCCAGGCCTGCCCTGAAGCTCAAGGACTGGAATAGCCGGGCACCGGGCAGGTCGCCCATGGCCATCTCTAGCCATTCTATGAAATAGATTAACATATCTAAGTTCGCTTAGTGTGGGTGTCAAAAAAATTGCGAATTACATCTCGATCATCGAATGGCAATCGCTCGCCATTGATTTCCTGATAGGTTTCATGTCCTTTTCCAGCCACTAGTACCAAATCACCAGGATTGGCAAAAGACAATGCTGCCTTGATGGCTTCTTTCCGATCGGTGATTCGGGAACACCTGGCAACCAAATCTTCAGAATCGAGACCCGATGCCATTTCGTCCAAAATAAATTCCGGATTTTCGCTTCTTGGATTGTCGCTGGTCAGAAAAAGCCAATCGGCGAGTTGAGCACCTACTTTTGCCATTTTTGGTCGCTTGCTTCGATCCCGATCTCCTCCAGCGCCGACTACGCAAAGCAAACGACTGCCTTGAGGGATACTTTGTCGAAGTGTTTCGAGCACTTTTTTTAGCGCGTCGGGCGTATGAGCATAGTCGACTACTGCTGTTCGCTGGCTTTTTTCATCCGTGATATATTCCAGTCGTCCAGAGGGTGCTTGCAGTTGACTAATAGCCGTTAAGGCTTTTATTTTATCTAAGTCAAGCAATCGAATTACACCGTAGACAGCTAATAGATTATATGCATTGAATCGGCCTAGTAGACGCGTAAAAACTTCTTGTGCGTCTATATCCAGATGCAAACCCAGAGGGCTATCGTCTAGTAATCGCGCACGAAAGTCTGCCATGCTACGCAAAGAATATCGGTAAACGCGGGCAGCGGTGTTTTGCACCATAACCGCACCGCGTTTATCGTCGATATTTACCAGCGCAAAAGCGCTGGTGGGCAATGTGTCAAAGAACATTTTTTTCGCCTCGATATACGCCCGGAACGTACCGTGATAGTCCAGGTGATCGTGCGACATATTCGTGAAGACTCCCCCTGCAAACTCCAGCCCCGCTATGCGGCGTTGATTAGTTGCATGAGAGCTTACTTCCATAAAAGCGTGTGTAACGCCTTGGTCTACCATCATGGCCAGTGCTTGGTTTATGGCCAGCGCATCGGGTGTGGTGTGGGTAGCAGCTTGCTTTTTATGACCTACTCGAATTTCTACGGTAGATAGCAATCCAGCCTGGACACCTAAGTGGGTGAATGCGTCGTGTAAAAGCGTTGCTACGGTTGTTTTTCCGTTCGTTCCTGTTACGCCGACAAGCTTTAGGCGCTTACTCGGGTGCTGATACCAGTTGGCAGCCAGGACGCCCAGCGCTTCTGCACTGTTTGACACTTTTATCAGGCACAGATCACTTGAAGTGGTAAGGCCATCTGGAAAGTGCTCGGCTACGAGAGCAGAAGCACCTGCACCGGTGGCTTTTTGCAGAAAATCATGTCCATCGACCTGACTTCCTTTAATAGCCACAAACAAGCTACCAGGAACTACTTTTCGCGAATCAAATACGACTGACGTTACGTTCAGCCCCTCATCCGGCATTCGGATGATTTTAGCTGGTATGTTTTTTGTCAGTTCGCTGATTAGCATAGTAACTGATGGTATTCCGGTTTTTCAATAGTCATCGCAAGCGCAAGCTCACGTCGCGTCCCATGCGTCCACGGGCGTCGCGATGCCATTCTTGGTCATATACCCGGCCAACCCCTTGAGGATGGACGGTATATCCCAGGTTCTCCAATACGTAGACAGCATCGCGCAGACGCATGCCACGTACATCGGGATGGGCATATTCTTCTAGATTTTCAGGTGCGAGCAAGAGTGCATCTTCCGTAGCTCTTACTCTTGCAAAAGGATCTGTGGTCGATGAATCAACATCCACATTCAAAAACTCAAAGATGGTTGTCAGATCATCCTGGTAACCCACAGCTCCGTTGGGTAGATTATCAGCATACAGTACCGGACGAGGACCACGATTGATAGGCTCGTGGATGTCGATCATACTGTTGTAAATATTGTCGGTGATTTCGCGGAATACAGGTCCTGCTACATCTGCGCCATAATATTCTCCTGCTGTCGGATTGAATACGACTACAATGCAGCTGTAGCGAGGTCGATCTGCGGGGAAGTAACCGGCAAAACTCGCCTGGTGCTTCAACCGACGGCGGCTACGGGTTCGTCCATAGTTCTGCTGGCTAGTACCTGTTTTGCCAGCAAATCTGTACTGGCTGGTTTTCAGTCTTTTAGCCGTTCCTCTTTCTACGACACCTTCCAGTAGCGCTTGAGCATATTCCACGGTTGGTCTGGAAGCAATTTGATCAATCAAAACTGTGGGGCGAAAGCGATTCAACAGGGTGCCTTCTCTTTCTAAGCGATCGACCAGATATGGCTTCATCATCCTACCTCCATTGGCCACAGCATTGTAGAAGGTGAGCATTTGAAGTGGTGTAATTTCAGACTCGTAACCGATCGCCATCCACGGCAGGGAGCAAGCAGACCACTCTGCGTCTGTTCTTTGGCGAATCATCGGGCCTTGTTCTCCCTCAATTTCAAGGCCGGTTGGCAGGCCAAGGCCAAAGGAAACCAAGCGCTCGCGAAAGGCATCGGTCGTGTACAGTGAATCTGTCAGCTTAGCCATACCTACATTGGAGGACTGCTCAAACGCCTGGCGAACACTGATGTTATTCAATCGACGCAGCCCTAAGTTGGAATCTTCCATCGGGCAGTCGTCGTAGAAAACTTTCTCTCCTTTTTCGATATCGACTTCGTCATCCAATTCGACCAGACCATCTTCCAGGAGTGCCATGATGGTAGCCAGCTTGAAAGTGGAGCCTGGCTCTGTATCCATAGCCAGGGCATAGTTATACATTTCGTAGTAGTCTCGACCGTCAGTTGTTTTGCCCAAATTGGCTAATGCCCTGATGGCCCCTGTTTCTACATCCATGACAATGGCTGTGCCCCAATCTGGCTGGTGGCGCCTCATGGCCCGCATCAATGCTGTAGAGGCAATGTCCTGAATATTGACGTCTATGGTGGTGTGCACATCTGCACCCTGAGTGGGCTGTATGGAGCCCAGGTTATTCATAGGCAGCCAGTTGTCGCTACTCGGATCGAGCCGGAACATTTCTTCCTGCCCCTGTTCGCCAGCCAGTTCTTCATTGAAAGCGCCTTCGAGTCCGACCATCCGGCCATTCCGGATGCTGCCGATGGTCCGGCTACCGAGTAAGCCAAATGGACGCTTGCGCTCTGACCGCTTTTCCGCGATGATCCCTCCTCTATATTGGCCAAGTCTAAAAATCGGGAACGAGTACAGTCGCTGCAATTGACCGTAGCTCACCTGATCTGCAATCCGGTAATAGCGCCGCCTGTTTTCGAGATCGCGCATATTGAACAAGCTGTCCCTCCAGGCTCCTACCGTATAATCGCTATCTACGTATTCGGCGAGTAAATAAGCCAACGAATCAATATTCTGGTAATAGATGTCCTTATCTGCTACGTAGGGATCAAAAGCAACCGAGTAATAAGGTATAGAGGTAGCCAGAAGATTGCCATCGTGGCTGTAGATGTCTCCACGGTCGGGCTCAATGATTCTGGTCTTAAAATTATTTTCTGCGGCACGTCGGTTATCCTTGGCATCAAAAATGGCCATTTCCAGGGTGCGGTACATAAGCAGCCCTGCTATGGGTATCAAGAACAGGAAGAGTACGATGTATACCCTTACTAAAACTTCGTTCTTATTGTTGCTGGCCATTCTTGCGCTCTAGTCGTGTAGATTAGTGATTGAAAAGATTACTAAGGATTAGCCGGTTTGAGCTGTGCCGGGACTTCGATCTTCTTTGGTCTGCCGCGGTGCATACGCAAACCCTCACTACTTACACTCTGCACTACCTCCGACCGAAGGCTGTTCTGATTATTCTCACTGCGCAGTGAGCGTTCTGTCCATTGTAGTACCTCGACCTCTTCCTTCAGACTATGAAGCTTGCGCACATTGTACTCGGCGTAGTGTGCATTGGCGATATAGAGGACCGCCAGGAACCCACAATAGGCTATAAAGCCCAGGTTCTTTAGTATTAAGGTCGGTATGTTGGGGAGCCTCATGCCGAAGCTCGAATTCCTTTTTGCCATTGTTTCACACCTTAGTAGGAACTCGCGTTCCCGTTTTGTTTTTTAGACTTTCGCTGATAGGTTGATTCCTGTTTGTCGGGGTGATAGAGCTCATGTTTCAAAGACTGCTGACTGAATTTTGCGTCTTACAATCTATCTCTTGAGTTTGCTCCTACCTGCGGAAGTCTATACTTTTCTAAATCCTTTCCCCTACTCGCAATTTGGCGGACCGCGCGCGGGGGTTTTGATCTATTTCGGCTTGCTGGGGCAGTATGGGTTTTTTAGTTACGATGCGGTATGGTCTTTCTATATTTCCATATTCATCTTTGACCTGCTGCCCGGATGCATTGCCGTAGCGGAGGAAGTTTTTGGCTATTCGGTCTTCCAGAGAGTGGTAGCTCAGGACGACCAATCGACCTTGAGGGGCCAGTAGTTCCGTGCACTGGGTCAACAGCTCACGGAGGGCACCTATTTCGTCGTTTACCTCTATTCTCAGAGATTGAAAAACCTGGGCCAGATAGCGATTTCTCTGGCCACGAACCCAAGGATCTACCGTTCGCAAAAACTGCTGAATGGTTTCGAATGGTTCGGTTTCTCTAGCCCTTACGATAGCTTCTGCTAGTGTTTTGGCATTTCTAAGCTCACCGTATTCACTGAACACTGCCTGCAAATCAGTAGCAGAGTATTGATTAACTACATCGGCAGCAGTTCGATCAGCAGCTCGCCCCATGCGCATATCCAGCTTTGCATCGAATCGAAAGCTAAAACCACGTTCTGCGCGATCAAACTGATGACTAGATACGCCCAGATCAGCAAGTATGCCATCTATTTGCGTTACGCCATATAAACGTAAAAAATTACGCAGTTGGCGAAAATTAGCGTGGACAACTGTGAGCTGATCATTTTGGGGTGCGTTGGCTAGTGCATCTTCATCTTGATCGAATGCAAAGAGCTTGGCACCGGACATTGAAGCGATACTGTCTAGAATCAGGCGAGTGTGGCCACCGCCTCCCATAGTAGCATCGACGTAAACTCCTCCAGGGCGCAATTGCAGATAGTGCACGCATTCGTGCGCTAGAACTGGTACGTGATAAGCCATTAGCCTTCAACCTCCAGTTCGGTCTGCGAACCGCCGAGTACTTGCTCTGCCAATGCGGAGAAATTCTCCGGTTCGGCATCGAGCATATTATCGTATACGGTACGCGCCCAGATTTCAATACGATCGTGCATGGCTGATAGAATAACCTCCTTCTGAATACCCGCATACTCTATTAGCCGCTGAGGTAAATTGATGCGGTCGGCACTGTCCAATTTAATGGGTGTTGCGCCTCTGTAGAAGTAGCGGACGAACTGGCGATTTCGCTCATTGTATTTGTTGAGCTTATTGACTTCGCTGCTGATTCGCTCCCAGATTGGTTTCGGGTAGAGGGTCAAACACTTCTCGAAACCCCGGTTGACGATCAGCTCAATGTCTTCGCGTTCGCCCAGGCTATTCAGCAGGCTACTGGGCAGACGAAAGCGCCCCTTTCCATCGAGGGTGACATTGTGCTCGCCTAACAGTTCCTGCTGTTCCATAATCGATCTACGATTAGTGCTTGAACACCAATCGTTTATCAAAACTAGTAGATTTTCCCACAAGTTCCCACTAAATCACACTTTTTTTCACTCTTTTATTCAAAAAATCCTTTACAGCTGACTGGCAATACAGAAAATAATCAAAATAGGTGCATTAATGCCAACATAAAAGTTACAAATTAATCTAAAGTACATTTGGAAATTTCCAAATACTCAAAAACAATTTAAATCAACACAAATCTTAGCAGCTTACAGGTGGGAAAAAGTGTCAACCTCCCAAAAACTGCACATAGAAAACAAGTTGCATGGATTAACGCTTTGCAACTCTACACAAATATAAACAATTTTGTTTAAAATTTAAATTTTACAAACTTATTTTAAATAAACTTCTTTGAACGTGCTCAAAACTCGTGCGATATAGGAAAATTGAGCTCTTAAACGCACGCTACTGTCCAGAACCAAAATTTAAAAAGTGCTTGCGAGCTGAGAATCTGCTTGTACATTCGGATATTTGGAAAAATCCAAATACCCAAAACAACTTTGGACCTCACCATAAAAACACTCGCGCAACTAGAGCCCGTTTGCGCCTCAGAACTCAAAAAGCTAGGCGCCAAGAACATCAAGGCAGGCCGTCGTATGATAAGCTGCCAAGCCGATCTGAAAACCCTATATCGAATCAACCTGGAATCTCGGACTGCCCTAAGAGTCTTGGTCTCCATCAAGACCTTTACAGCTACGAGTGATAAGTCACTATACCACGGTGTCCGAGATATTGAGTGGGTCCATCACTTGTCTGTCGATGGGAGTTTGTGGATAGACGTTATCAATCAATCCAAAAGATTTCGCAACAGCCACTACCTGGCCCAAAAGTGTAAGGACGCTATAGTCGATCAATTCAGGTCTACAACGGGAAAACGGCCATCGGTCAGCAAGATTAACCCTGAGCTAAGACTGAATGTACATATAGGCCAAAGAGGTCAAACCACATTGAGCCTAGACAGCTCTGGCGACGGTTTGCACCGAAGAGGCTATAGAAGTAAAGGCGGACAAGCGCCACTAAATGAGGTACTTGCAGCTGGTTTACTCATGCTAGGTGAGTTTACCGGCGACACACCATTTATAGATCCCTTTTGCGGAAGTGGCACACTCGTTGCCGAAGCGGCTTTGATAGCCGCCCACAAAGCACCAGGCTTAAATAGACGTTTTGGATTTGAGCATTGGAAGAACTTCGATGCCAGAATGTATACCGACCTGCGGAAGTCCTTAATTGAAAAAGAACGCCAGCCGCCCTACCCCATCTTCGCTGGCGATAAAGACAATGATCAACTGACTCTAGCCAAATCAGCTCTCACCAAATTAGGTCTTTACGATTATGTTTCCTGGCAACATGGTGATTTTGAGTCTGTTGTGCCACCTACAGATTCCTCCGACAAGGGTATGTTAGTTACAAACCCGCCCTATGATGTGAGAATAGCATCAGGAGACATAGAGTCGCTTTACGAGCGGTTGGGCAACCACCTAAAGCATCAATTCAAAGGTCATACGGCCTGGATTCTATCGGGCAACAAACCCGCGCTGAAGCGAGTGGGTCTAAGACCCAATAAGAAAATTGCCCTCAAAAACGGCCCCCTGGATGTGGATTTCTGGAAATTTGAACTGTACTAACCGAGTAGCTCTTTAGATACGCGGAGATTCTCCGCCTCATCGAACATGGCTTTTATCGGTATGCGAAAGCCTTTAACTTCATAGCTTTCGATATCGCCGCTGCTGGATTTGAGCAGCAGTTCGTATTTGCCTTCTTCATTCAGCTTATACTGCTCGACAAACTGCTCTTTGGGATTAATAATCCAATACTCTTTTACCCCGTTTGCTTCGTAGTCTTGATACTTGACCACGCGATCGTGATCTTCATTACTACTTAGCACTTCCACAACCAGACTGGGTGCGGGAAAGTACATCTGGTCTTCTTTAAATTGATCAGCTATCTCCTTTGGAAAAAAGCAAAGATCAGGCTCAAAGTCATTTCGCCTAAGTTTGATTAAAGTCTTTTCGACCCCAACAAATCCTAGATTATTAATGGTGACATACAAGTCTAGCAAAATAAGTAATCTCTTAGTTACCAGTGTATGCCACTTGCGAACCGGAGAGTGAACAACAACCTCTCCATTTACAAATTCGGCTTTTTTATCCTCGTCTAGCCAGGCATAGAATGCCTCACGCTTCGCTTTTTCTTCGGCCATTCGAACTTGTAGCTCATCTATTATAGATGGTGCTTTGGGGCTAGCTAATACTTGATCGATCAGGCTTTCCATGCTCTTGGTCTACAATTTATAACACTAAATATAACGACTTTGAAGGAAATCCGGTTCCCGTTCCGGGGTTCTTATATCCATCGGCCTACGTAATTGGCCGGACTAATCTGCTTCAACTCTGCTTTGACCACTTCACTCACCTCCAGATCATCGATAAAATGGTGCATAGTGGCCTGATCTATCTCGGTCTTGCCTCTGGTCAGGGCCTTTAGGGCTTCGTAGGGTTTGGGATACCCCTCCCGCCTCAGAACATTTTGAATGGCCTCAGCAGTCACCAACCAGTTAGCATCGAGATCTGATGCCAGCTTTTCTTCATTAAGCAGCAGCTTGCCCAAGCCTTTTTCTATAGCCTTTATGGCAATAAATTGATGCGCTAATGGCACGCCTATGTTGCGGAGCACCGTAGAATCCGTTAGGTCTCGCTGCAATCGGCTGACGGGCAACTTCTCAGCTAAATGCCCCAGCAGCGCATTGGCGATACCTAAATTGCCTTCCGCATTCTCAAAATCGATGGGGTTTACCTTGTGTGGCATAGCACTACTTCCTACTTCGCCAGCTATGGTTCGTTGCCTGAAGTATTCCATGCTGATATAGGTCCAAACATCCCGACAAAGATCAATTAATATGGTATTGATTCTTTGTAGGACATGAAATATGGCCCCAAGGTTATCGTAATGTTCGATCTGAGTCGTGGGGTAAGAGCGCTTCAGTCCCAGGCTCGCTGTAAACTCACCAGCAAACGCATCCCAGTTGTAATCTGGAAAAGCTAGATAATGGGCATTTAAGTTGCCCGTTGCCCCTCCGAATTTAGCCGGGATCGGTAGCTCCTGCAATTGACGCAGTTGCTCATGGAAACGACTCACCCAGACAGCAAACTCTTTGCCCAATAAAGTTGGGCTCGCTGGCTGGCCATGGGTTCGTGCCAGCATAGGAATATAGCGCCAGTCCTCGCTTAGTTGTGATAGATGGTCTTTCAAGCTATTCAAAGACGGCACAACTACTTGCTCCAGACCGTCTTTCAAGCTCAGGGGTACAGCAGTATTGTTGATATCCTGGCTGGTCAATCCAAAATGGACGAACTCTAAAATGCTATCCAGGCCCAGACCACTCAACTTGTCTTTTAGATAGTACTCGACGGCCTTGACATCGTGATTGGTCGTGCGCTCTATTTCTTTAATTGCCTCGGCATCGGCTTTTTCAAAACCATCGATGATGCCATCGAGCTTATCCATCTGATCACTGGAAACAGTTTGCATCTGCGGCAGCCCCAATCGATGTAATGCCTGTAGATATCTGATCTCAACAAGGACCCTGTACTTGATCAGTCCATATTCGGAATAGTAAGCTTGAAGAGACTCTGTTTTCTTTTGATAGCGACCATCTACCGGACCGATGGCAAAAAGAGATGACATAGCTTAGGTTTAGGGCAGCAAAGGTAAACGTATTCTATGTCAATAGTAGAAACAGAAAGCCCCAGCTCCGAAGAACGGAACCGGGACTTTCTTTTGAGCGGATGACGAGGCTCGAACCCGCGACCTCAACCTTGGCAAGGTTGCGCTCTACCAACTGAGCTACATCCGCGTCTGCTGGCTGCTCAGCCATTAGCTTTATTCCTAAAGCGGCGGCAAAGATAGTATCAGACAGTTCATAGGCGCAAGTTTTTGAAGAACAAATTTTGTCTCAGCAAAAATGAACCTGGTCAGTCCATCTATCTAGTACGTACTTTTGACAGTCTGTGGCAAAAGTAGAGTCCAACATATTGCACCCCTTTCTAGGCTGTATCTTAATCTTGATAGGCTTATCTCTGTGGTGGATAAACTTTAACGCCAGGGGTTTATTCCTCGACGAAGCCAACCTGGCCAGGAACATAGCAGAGCTTAACTGGACAGAATTCTTCAAACCCCTCAAATACGATCAATATGCCCCACCTTTATATGGTATCCTACTCAAAGTGTTGGGCGAAAGCCTCGGTTATAGTGAATGGCCTTTGCGCTTGCCATCGCTGATAGGTGGGCTAGCTACCCTAGTCGGTCTGTGGATGGCCGGAAACAAAATGGGACTAGCTCAATGGAAACTCGCTGCTCTTGCCTTCTGTTTCATATCGCCTTTGGTTCTCAGATATGTAGGTGAATTGAAACCCTACGCACTCGATATGGGCTTATCGTCATTGCTTCTGGCCTGGGCACTATCAAAGCCAAAACCCAGGTGGTGGTTCGCACCCATAGGGTTCGGTCTGGTTTGGCTTTCCTTTCCCATGGTTTTCTCGCTAGCTAGCACGCTTATCTATTTGCTGCTTACCCAAAAATCCGACCAGAGACCATGGTTGGTCGTAGGTCTATTTTGGTTTTCCGGATTTTTAATCCTCTACATATCTCTACTGTCTGTGGAAAGCCGGGAGGCCAACCTTCAAAATTTTCACAGCAACTACTTCTTCCCCTGGAAACTCTGGACCATAGATGCCTGGAAAAGTATCATACGACTAGGCTTGTCACCACTCAAGCACGGGTTTGGATTTACAGTACTTGCGCAGGTGGTCAGTGGACTAGCAATAGTTTGGGCACTATCTACCATCAAAAAGATTCGATGGCCCATACTTGTACTTCTTTTGGGGCCTACCCTTCTGGCGGTCGGTGCTTCTGTATTTGGCAAGTACAGTCTGATCCCGCGACTCATGCTTTTTAGCTTGCCCGGATTGTGGCTACTTGCCTGCTGGGGTTGGCAGCTACAGCAAAAGCGAATAAGCGCATATGGCAAGATGCTTGTACCTGCGGTAGTCCTAATACTTATACCTAGCACTAATGTGATTCGCCACTTCAGAAACCCGCTTCAAGTAGGTCAGGTAAAGAATATGCTACTCAGTTTGCCAAGTGACCGGCCAGTTTTTGTCGATTACTGGGCCATTCCCGCTGTCAAATACTACCGAGAAATCAATGAACCGAGTATTGGCCCTGATGTAGTCTATAACTATTGCGACCCTCCATGCCCAATAGAGCTTATCAGTCCGCCTTACGCCGTGATATTCAGCATGAAAACCATCAATCGGGTCAATCAGAGAATAAGTTCGATTACTTCCAAAATCGATACGGATTCGACTCTTCTCGAACATTCATTTTTCTTCAGAGGCCAGATCATAAAGGCTGATTTAAGATGAAAATTTTGATACCTTTTTGATATTATATTTGCAAAATTAAAAGGCTTTCATCTCCCTAATTGCAAAACCAAATCCATGAAATATAACCTAATTCTAATTGCCCTTGTATTTATCGGCTTTTCTTGTGCGCCGCGCATTTATGAAGCACCGAATATGGACGCCCAAATTTCTCGACATCGCGTAATAGCCGTGTTACCTGCCACTGTCAGTATAAAAGGCCGTCCAAACGATGATCCTGAAGCTCTGAGACAGTATGCCGAAAACGATCGTGTAAATTTCCAAACCCAGATTATCGGTTGGATGCTTAGGCGCAAGCAACAAGGTAGGGTTCGCGTTAATATTATGGATCAAGCTACAATCAATGCCAGGCTCACGGAGGCTGGCTATTTCGATGAAGGTGGCAATACCAATACACCGGCAGAACTGGCTTCTATACTAGATGTAGACGGGATCGTGCTAAGCAATTTCAGGCTCACGAAACCCATGTCTGATGGAGCTAATATAGCCGTAGGTTTGCTACTGGGTGTATGGGGAAATGCCAATCAAACCGAAGCCACTCTCGACATACACGACGGTCGTTCTGGAGAGTTATTGTGGAATTACAACTGGGAAGCTGGCAGCACGGCCTTCAGCACTCACGAAGAACTGGTCAATGGCCTCATGAGAAATGCCAGTCGCCGTATGCCTTATATCACAAGGCGTTAATCAGAAACTAGATTAATGCGGTTTGGCAGTGGCCCATGGGTGGTCAGTTTCATCTCTGCCAATCTCCGGCCAGTCAAGCCGCATTTTTCCAGATCTTTCTCATCGCTTAGCCAGCCGTGCAGAAAGCCTGCCCAAAAGGCATCGCCTGCCCCAGTAGTATCTACTACATTCAATTTTCGGCTGGGAATATGATGGCTGGTATCAGCGGTAAAGATGTATGCACCGGCCTCACCCAAAGTCAGGCAGACCAAACTGGCACCTTTTGTCAATAGCTCTCTACCGACCTCTTCAGGATCCACAACCTTTCGATCATATAGACGCTCGAAATCAACTTCGCTAAACTTAGCCAACGCGCCCAGGCTCAAGTAGTGTTCAATGATAGACTGAGCCTCTTGTCGATCTGGCCATATTTTTTTGGCATAATTGGCATCTATACTCAATTGCACCCCAAGCGCACGGGCTTCTTTAGCCGCATTCAATATGCTCGATCGCGCTGGCTCTTTACTCAGGCCAAAAGCCGTGGTATGCAGCAATCTTACTTGTGCAAAATTAAGCTTGGCAAATTGATCCGTAACGATCTGTACATCTGCAGACCTGTAGGCCGAAAAAGCGGGAAGATTATGAGATTTAGTCACTAGAATTAGTGAACTCGGACGCACATCAGTACTTAGATATTGTAAATCGACACCGACTTTAGACAGCTCTGATCGGATAAGCTTTCCTGCCCCATCATCACCTACCGTTCCTATAAATTCAACCCTTCGGCCCAGGCGCGCAAGATTACCAGCCATATTCGCTGGGCTTCCGCCCACTTTCAAACTGAATTCAGTGGCTCCATCCAGGGAATCAACATACTCCTTACTGATCATGTCAACCAGTATTTCTCCTATAGCCACACAATCAATGGTTCGTAAGGCATGATCCATATTTAGACAAAAATTTAATATGACCAGGCCAAATTTACCCTTTACCTTGAGCATTCCCTGAAGTCTAAATTCGTAAATTTAGATCTTGTACCATAAATTTTTATTCATGTCACCAAACACACATCGCCAAAGCGCTATAGACCGCCTAAAATCAGAAACTTTTGATTTACTCGTCGTAGGTGGTGGTATAACTGGCGCAGGAGTCGCCCTCGATGCAACAGCACGCGGGCTGAAAGTTGCCCTGATCGAAAAAAGAGATTACGCCTCCGGAACTAGTTCTAAATCCACCAAACTCATCCACGGAGGGCTGAGGTATTTGAAGAATATGGAAATCGGTCTGGTTCGCGAAGTAGGGAAAGAGCGCGCTACAGTACACAAGCTGGCACCGCATTTGGTCAGACCAGAGAAGATGTTGCTGCCATTGATAGAGGGCGGCTCGCTAGGCAAGTTTACAACTTCCATGGCTTTGTGGGTATACGACTTTCTAGCTCAAGTACATGGTGAGGATAAGCGAGTCATGCTCTCCAAGAACGACACCCTCGAAAAAGAGCCCCTATTGAGAGATGACATCCTTAAAGGCGGAGGTTTTTACGCAGAATATAGAACGGATGATGCCCGGCTCACCATGGAAAACATAAACACAGCCAGGGTACATGGTGCTTTGCCACTCAACTACATCGAAGCCCTCGATTTTAACTACAACGATGATGGGCGGATAGCAGGCACCAATTGCCGAGATAAATTTACAGATCAAGAATTCACCATACACTCCAGACACGTCATCAATGCCGCCGGGCCATGGGTAGACGAACTGCGCAAGGACGATAACAGCATGAATGAAAAAAGGCTCTTTTGGTCTAAAGGCGTGCATATCGTCCTAGCTCGTGAGCGATTTCCAATCAAACAAGCCGTTTATTTCGATGTCGCCGACGGTAGAATGCTCTTCGCCATTCCTAGACTTCGATCTACATACATCGGTACGACCGACACAGAGTACCAGGGCGACCCTAACAACATTCCGACGCATCTGGAAGACGTACAGTATTTACTCGACGGCACAAACGATCTCTTTCCAGGCATTAATCTCACGGTAGACGATGTCGAAAGTAATTGGGCAGGCATCAGACCATTGATTTACGAAGAGGGCAAATCTGCCTCAGAAATGAGTCGAAAAGATGAAATTTTCGAATCCAAAAGCGGTCTGCTTAGCATAGCTGGTGGCAAGCTGACTGGCTACCGGAAAATGGCCGAGCGCATTTTGGACCGCCTGAGCAGGCAACGGGAGGCTCTAGACATGGAGCCCCTCCCTAAGAGCAGTACCAAGGAAATCCCCCTCCACGGTGGTCCATTCCAGGATTTTGAAGAAGTACTAGCTTATGAGAAAGTGGTGGAAAAATTGCTAGAGAAAGCCAGCTTGTGTCCTGGAAGGGCAGATTATCTGGTCGCCAACTACGGTCGGCAGGCAGAGCAAATCGTTCAGGCTGCGGAAAATAGGTCTGAAGGTACCGATGTTGCCCGTTTGGCCGCTGCCGAAGCGGCTTGGTGCATCGCACAAGAGCAAGCCTTATTCCCACTCGACTTTTTAAATCGCCGCTCTGGCAGGTTGTACTTCGACTTGCCCAGCATAGCACCGGTTCTCGATGAGGTGCTGGCTGTTTTTGCTAAGGAATACAACTATACCGACGCTGAAATCGCATCAGAAAAGCTACTCATAGCAGAAGAACTGCGCAGTGCATACACCTTCGAGTCTCGTGAAGCTATAGTCGGCTGATGCTCAAAAAGGGCAGATCCAAGCAATTTAAGGTTCGACCAGTAGCCATGCTACTGCTTGCCATATCATCAATTTGGTGGATTTTCTGTTTACCCGATCCACTGTTTGACCACCCGATGTCGACAGTCGTTTTTGATCGAAATGGCCAGCTCCTCTCTGCCTCCATAGCAGAAGATGAGCAATGGCGAATGCCCGCCTCAGATAGCTTGACTGCTAAAATCGCACAAGCTGTAGTAGGATATGAAGATCGAAGGTTTTATAGCCATTGGGGTGTTGATTTTAGAGGACTTACGCGGGCCATCCAGCAAAACTGGCAAGCCGGCCGTGTGGTTTCTGGCGGTTCGACCATTAGCATGCAAGTCATACGAATGGCCAGAGGTAACCGAGCTCGCACCTTTTGGAATAAGCTGGTAGAAACCCTCATGGCCTGGCGGCTAGAGTGGTCGTACACTAAAGCTGAAATTTTGAACCTTTGGGCCACTCACGCACCATTCGGAGGCAATGTTGTTGGTGTTGAGGCTGCATCCTGGCGCTACTATGGCCGCGCACCGACAGATTTAAGTTGGGCAGAGGCAAGCACCCTGGCAGTACTGCCCAATAGCCCTGGCTTGATACACCCAGGCCGATCCAGAGATTTGCTGCTGCAAAAGAGAAATAGATTATTGGACTATCTGGGGTCTACTGGCCATCTAGATAGTTTAAGTACTCAGCTCGCCAAAGAAGAACCGCTCCCCGATGCACCCTTACCCCTTCCCAGACTAGCTCCTCACCTGCTGAATAGGCTAAAACAGATCAATGGACCCAACCGGTATACAAGCTCAGTGGATGGCAAATTGCAACAACAATTCGCCCAACTATTATTAAACCATCACCAAACACTAGCCGAAAATCAAATCCACAACCTAGCTCTGCAAGTCGTTGATGTGGCAAGCGGACAGACTTTGGTCTATTTGGGTAATGTTCCTCAACTCGACGAAGTCCATAGCCCCGCTGTTGACCTTATTCAGGCGGCTCGCTCGCCGGGCAGTTTACTGAAGCCCATGCTCTACGGGCTGGCACTTGAGGAAGGCCTAATCACTCCTAGTCAGTTTTTAGTAGACGTACCTGTTACTTTTGGCCAATTCAGTCCGGCCAATTTTAGCGAAAACTTCTCCGGTGCTGTACCAGCAGACCTGGCCCTATCCAGATCGCTCAACGTGCCATTCGTGCTTTTACTCCGCGAATATGGCATTGCAAAAATGCACGCCCACGCCAAGTCTTTCGGGTTTAACTTCATCAATAAACCAGCTGATCATTACGGCTTGTCCCTGGTTTTGGGTGGATGCGAAGTCTCTCTCGAACAAATCAGCAGCTGGTTTTTGGGGCTGGCCAGACAACAGAGATATTACTACGAGAGACAAGGACAATACGCCCCAAACGATTGGAAAATACCGACACTTTTAGTAGACCAATTCCGAGATCCTCTGCTCGATTTAGACCCTCGGCCCGGCCCTATAGGTGCTGGTGCTGGACATCAGATCATACAAGCGTTACAAAATTTGGAAAGGCCCAATGAAAGCGGCGATTGGGAAAAGCTCAATCCCGACCTGCGCATTGCCTGGAAGACGGGAACGAGTTTTGGCTATAGGGATGCATGGGCTGTGGGCGCCTCGCACGAATATGTCGTAGCAGTTTGGGCAGGCAATGCCGACGGAGAAGGCAGGCCTAGCCTGGTTGGCGTGCAGGCGGCCGCCCCGCTTCTCTTTCAGGTTTTTCGCGCACTAGAGCATTCACGAACCTATTTTGAAACCCCATTTGATGAAATGGAGTCAGCTACGGTTTGTGCTGCAACCGGATATTTACCAGGGCCTTTTTGTCATGAGCTAGATAGCTGTCTGATTCCCGCAAATGGCCTGAGGGCTCCAAGTTGCCCATATCATCAGCAAATTTTCACCGATGCATCAGGGCAATTCCGAACTCAATTGGGCTGTGCATCACCAGATCAAGTGATCCCTAAATCCTGGCTGGTACTCCCACCTAACCAAGCCCATTTTTTTCAGAGAAATCATGCTACCTATTTACCTATTCCTCCATGGTCTATAAGCTGTCAAAATTCGGAAAACAACAACTTGACTTATGCCCAAGCCAGTCGACCTATGCAGTTGATTTACCCCAACAGTACGGGGAGAATAACCCTTGGTCGAGACTGGAGAGGCCAAATGATCCCAACCGTTTTTGAAGTAGCACACCAAGTGCCAGAGACAACAATATACTGGCATCTCGACGAGCATTATATGGGTAGTACTCAGCAATTTCATAGCTTCGAGTTGAAACCACTTCCAGGTAAACACCAGCTTACTCTGGTAGATGAAAATGGGCACAGATTTAGCTATGCATTCGAAGTAGTAGGAGAATAAGCGGTATAAATAAAAAATTTGTTGCCAAAAATCCACTTAGTGTGTTCTTGGTCATAACAATTTTGAGAATGTAGCCCTTTAGGCATTTAAACTTTTATTCGGTTTGCTCGCCCAACCTCCAAAAATAATTATTTGTACCTCTCCAATAAACGAAAGTTTACAAACTCTGAAATTTTAAAAGCCTCGGTACGGAGTGTTGATCGTGACGGACTTTAAAATTCTTGTCCTTGCAGCGGCTGAATTCCTCCTTTACTTTTGAAGTATGATATGATTGAGGAGAGTGAATTATCCATCTTCTGTCATTCATAACAGGCATGATCGACTTTAAGCTTTATACACTGCAGCTTCCTTGAGAAGCTGCTTTTTTTTGCCTTAAATCGTACTTTTGCTTCATGCTGAAAGAACCACAAGCCCTTAGGGACGTAGCCGAATTTCATCGAACTTTTCGACTGCCCGTTTTAGATCAACCCAGTATTCCGGCTACTGACAGATGTAAACTCAGAATAAACTTATTGCGAGAAGAGTTGAAGGAGCTCGAAGAGGCGATTACCGACAACGATCTAGTCGAAGTAGCAGACGCACTGGCAGACCTTCAATATGTATTGAGTGGAGCGGTGTTGGAGTTTGGACTGCAAAGTAGGTTTGCAGCCCTGTTTGAGGAAGTGCACCGAAGCAATATGTCCAAAACCTGCGATAACCTGGCCGAAGCTGAAGAAACCCTCAGGCATTATGCCGCTCTCGGGCAGGAAGGATTCGTTGAAGCAAGTGAAGATAAGTTCCTGGTTTACAGAAAGTCTGACACCAAAGTGCTTAAGAATGTGCATTACTCTCCGGCCGATTTGGCTGGATGTCTTCAAGCAAAGTAAGCGATGGACAGTTTTAAGTTTCGTGGTCGTCGTCGTCAACTCATTAAAGAGCTCAGGGCAGAGGGAATTTTTGATGATCGCGTATTGGACGTTATGGCCAATGTGCCCAGACATGTATTTATGAATAGTGCCTTTGCCGAGCACGCCTACGAAGACAAGCCTTGGCCAATAGATAGGGATCAGACCATTAGTCAGCCGAGCACCGTGGCAAGGCAGACCACGGCACTAAATTTACTATCCAGACAGAAGGTACTAGAAGTAGGTACGGGCTCAGGCTACCAGGCGGCTGTACTCTCCTTGCTGGGTGGCCGGGTTTTTACGATCGAGCGGCATGAACCGCTCTGGCGGAAGTCCAGATTAAAGTTCCGCCATTTAAAGCTCAACAACATTCGATGCTTCCTGAGAGATGGGCATGAAGGGTTACCTGAGTTTGCTCCTTTTGACCGCATCTTAGTCACCGCAGCAGCGGGCGAAGTACCCCATGCATTAAAGGAGCAACTAGCCATCGGTGGCCTGCTCGTCATTCCTACTGGCCCGGCGAACAAGTCCCAGCGGTTGCTGCGCATTCAGCGAACGGATGTAAGTAGCTATCAGGAAGAAGATCTGGGCAGTTGCGCATTTGTTCCCTTCCTGTCGGGTGTGGAAGACTGAGCCTAGACCATGGCTTTGCGCTTGCCTTCCTTGAGTTCGAAGAGGAAGCCCTCTTCAGATAGTTCCCGGTATTTATCTTCGTCGAATGCGTATAGTCTCGCCGGTCTATGTGCTACGCCTTCCTGTAGTTTATCCAGATCTTTCAGCAGGTTCATAGATAGGATCTTCTTGCGGAAGTTGCGCTTTTCCAGATCGACCCTCCAGATGGCCTCGTATAGGTGTTGGAGATCCGAGAGCGTAAACTCAGGTGGCAACAATTCGAAACCGATGGGTCGAGTTCTTATGCTTTTTTGCAGCTTGTGCAAAGCACCTTTCAGTATTTCGCCGTGGTCAAAGGCCAATTCTGGCAACCGATTGGCAGAAAACCATTTGACATCTCCTGCCATACCCGATGCCCGTGGTGTGAAACTATCGGCTCGCACTAAGCTGTAATAAGCAACGGTGATTACGCGCCCGAATTCGTGTCTTTCTACACCGCCGAAGGTCTGGACCTGCTCCAGATAGACATTCTGCAGACCCGTCAATTCATAAAGCACACGCTGGGCGGCTTCATCCAGCTCTTCATCTGGCTTTACAAAGTAGCCCGGCAAGCCCCAGTATCCATGAAAAGGTTCTTCTAGGCGGTGAATGAGCAGCACCTTGAGGTCTGCGCCATCAAAACCGAAAATAACGTTGTCTACTGTAAAAGCTGACTTAAAATAGGTATCAAAAATTTCTCTTGAACTCACAGACAATTAGATAGGTGGCAGCAAGCTAACGTTAATTAGTCAATGTCTACAAATCTGAGCGAATGATTTTTCCACTAACAGATTCGACTGCTTAATCATCATCAGACAAACGCAAAGGAAACCATCAATCTTCAAATACCTCTATCTCGCGGTTTTGTACTACGAGATCAGTAAACTTGCCCTTGAATCGAGTTGCTTTTACGATGTGGTTATCGATCCAATGATAGTTGCCTCCCCTGGGTTTACCCATAAGCATGCCGTGATAATTGAAGCCGTGCTTATTGAGCCACTCTTCTGTTATTTCGCGATGTTCTTCGGTACGCGAAGTAAAAAAGGTGATGATGTGCCCCTCCTCGTACCACTTATTGACAATGCGCAGTGCATCTGGATAAGGTAAGCAGGTACCCATTCTTTCGGGTTCTTCATTGGGAATATCATCGCAGATGGTCCCGTCGATGTCTATGAGAAAGTTCTTCACCCCCTCTTCCAAGATTGGGCTGATCGTTTCTCCTTTTTCATTGAATGTTGTGTTAAGTCCGTGTTTATCGGATGCCATCTGTTTTAAAATTTGATGAAGCTGTAAAAATACGGTCTTTACCGACTATTCACTAACTATGTGTGTTATTTGTGTGTTTATCATTGCTTACAGGCATTGTATTACCTTGCGGTTATGAAAGTTGCACTAGTAACCGGAGCCTCATCGGGAGTTGGTGAGGCCCTGTCTCCTATGCTTGCTCGATCGGGCTATCGCGTATTTGGAATGAGTAGGCGGCGAGTAGATATACCCGGAGTTGAGCCCCTACCCGCCGATGTATCTAAACCAGATACGGTCAAAGAGGCCATATCGACACTTTTGTCTGAAACAGGTGGTCATTTGGATTGTGTGGTACATTGTGCGGGTATTGGTGGAGCTGGCCCGGTAGAGCAGATGCCACTGGATCGGGCAAATACGATCATGGACACCAATTTTTGGGGCAGCTACCACATCTGCCAAGCCTGTTTACCAGCGCTTTTAGAGGCTCCTGCAGGAAGGCTGTTGCTGGTCGGAAGTATTGCTGGCTTCATGGGCATTCCATTTCGATCAGTCTATTGCGCAAGTAAGGCGGGACTCATTGCCTTGACCGATTCACTTAGGTTGGAAACCTCGAAAAGTAGTTTGCAAATCAGCTGTGTATGCCCCGGAGACATTGCGACCAACAGCATAGCTACACAATTCAGAATGCCTGTTAAAGAGGTTAAAGAAAGGTACAGATCGGCTTATGAGGCCGCAGATTCCGGTATGGCCGAAAACGTTGATCATGGTATGTCGGCTGAGTACGTAGCTGAACAACTCCAAATAATTCTGAATAAGAACAGTTTAAAGCCCAGGTATGTAGTGGGCCCTCCTCTTCAACGCGCCTCGACCATTGCTCGACGAATCTTGCCGGGCAAACTCTGGGAGCGCGTGCTCAAAAGCTATTATTCATGACAAGCTGTGTATTTCCCGGATCATTCGACCCCATCACCAATGGACATGTAGACTTGGTGCATCGAGCTGCTGGCTTATTCGATCAGGTGGTGGTGGCCGTTGGCATTAATTCCAAGAAGAAATATCTGTTCCCACTGGATCAGCGAATCGCCTGGCTGCGCACCGTATTTGCAGACCAACCCAAAGTGAAGGTCGATTCGTTTGAGGGGCTAACCGCTCACTACTGCCAGCAGATTGGCGCTCGGTACCTACTGAGAGGACTTCGCAACGCAAGTGACTTTGACTACGAAAAGACCATTAGCCAGCTCAATGAAATCGTAGGATCAGGGCTGGAAACCTTTTTTCTCATCAGTCGGCCTGCTTATTCACACATCAGTTCGACCATCGTGCGAGAGATTATAAAAGGTGGAGGCGATGCTGGCCCCTTCATACCCGAAAAGCTAGCAGCTGCTATAGGGAAATGGGAAATACAATAGGGCCTTTCTATCTATCGGAGGCACTGCCTTCTCGGCGACTATTTAATACATTTGCACTTTGAGTGATGAAGGGGAGACAAAATCATTTAAAGCGATCAACACAATGGATAGAATCTTTCTTGACAATTCAGCTACAACTCCGCTAGATCCGCGAGTGATTGAAGCTATGACCGACTGCATGAAAAAGACGAACGGCAATCCGAGTAGTATTCATGCTGAAGGGCGCACAGCCAGAGCTGCTATAGAGGCTGCCAGAAAGACGGTAGCTAATAGCCTGAATGCGGGAATAGGAGAGATATTTTTCACCAGTGGCGGTACTGAGGCCAATAATATGGCGCTGAAAAATGCAGTCAGGGATCTGGGCGTTGAAAGAATTATATCTTCCCCTCTAGAGCATCATTGCGTCTTGCATAGCCTGGACCGCATATCTGCAGATATGGGCATTGAAGTAGAAATGGTGGATGTAGATACTCAGGGTCGCGTATCGACTGACCACCTGCGGAAGTCCCTTCAAAAAAGCAGCCTCAAAACCCTGGTCAGTCTGATGCATGCCAATAATGAGATAGGGACCCTACTTCCCCTTCAGGAAGTTGCGGAAATGTGTCGGGAACATGGCGCTTTATTTCACTGCGATACGGTACAGACTATAGGCTACTACCCCATCGATTTGGACAAGACCCCCATCAGTTTCCTCTCTGGTTCGGGGCACAAACTCTATGGTCCCAAAGGTGTAGGATTCATTTACATCAACAGTGAAAACATCATTAAGCCCTATCTGGATGGCGGTGCCCAAGAACGCAATATGCGTGGCGGTACAGAAAATAGCTATGGTATTGTTGGCATGGCCAGAGCACTAGAACTAGCCACCGCCGAGATGGTGGAACGAGCGGCTATAGTTAGCCAACTAAAGGCCCATTTTGTCTCCAGACTGAGTCAGGAAATCGAAGACATCAGATTTAATGGAGATCTGGAAAATGGTCATTTTAAAGTATTGAATGTGAGCTTGCCAGAAATGAGCACGGGCGATCTATTATTGATGAATTTGGATATGGCAGGAATTGCAGCCAGTGGCGGCAGTGCCTGTAGTAGCGGTATCGACACGGGTAGCCATGTGATTGCGCACCTCTATCCCGAAGACCCCAGGCCCACTGTCCGGTTTTCGCTTTCTCATCACAACACCATCGAACAATTAGATCGCGTGGTCGATGTGCTGGCTGAGTTGGTAGCCAAAGGGCGAACTGTAATGGCCTAGCCAGTAGAACCTCAAGCTTATTTATGCAAATACGAACTGCCCAGTTTCATTCCAGCCATTCTCGTATAGAGAAAGCCCTTGATCACAACATGCCGGAATTTGCGTTTATAGGTCGTTCTAACGTGGGCAAGAGTAGTCTCATTAACCGATTGGTAGAACGCAAGCAACTGGCTAGAACGAGTCACCAACCGGGCAAAACTCAGCTGCTGAACTTGTTCTTGATCAACGAATCTTGGTTTTTAGCTGATCTGCCCGGCTATGGCTATGCCAAAGTGAGCAAAAAAACCAGGGGAAAGTGGCAACAGCGACTGGAAAATTATTTTCATTATCGCGCACAGCTCACTAATGCCTTTGTCTTGATAGATGGCGGTGTGCCACCTCAGAAAATCGATGTCGATTTTTGTAACTGGCTGGGCGAATTGGGTGTGCCTTTTGCCTTAGTTTTCACCAAAACGGACAAACGAAAGTATGGAAAGGGAGAACAGGTGGAGGCCTTCAAAAATGAATTACTGGAAAGCTGGAGCGAATTGCCTCCTACATTTTTGACAAGTGCTGTAAGTGGCCAAGGTCGAGATGAACTACTCGGCTACATTCAGGATATTCTAAATATGTAACCTTATCTTCCATCTATGTTTCAGCACGAAGGCAAGATCTATCCGCACATTATGCCCGATATATCGAAATGGGCGATCTATCAGGCCAGCGAAGACCGGGCCGAGTTTGTGGAAGAGGTCAAGGCTTTCTCTATGGCCCGCATTCAGGAGTTGCATGGCCATGAGCTACCCGACGTATTGGGTAAAACCACCTACAGCGAACTCAAGCGTACCAAAGAAGAGCCCTGGAAGGTAGATCCGCCCAAAGAGCGAAAGTACTGGAAGCGACTATCTCGTAGACTGGCCAATCAAAGCCTGGACGAAACAGAGGCCAGTAGTGCTAAAGACGCCGCCAATGAGCTGACAGAGGAGGTGGTAGAACGCTATGCCCAGGAGATTGTCGCCACCTTTAAAATAGGTACGTTTAAGTTTGCCAGGGGTTTCTTAAGTATCTTTTTGGGCAGGCTACTCAATACAGCAGATGGCAAGTGGATTCAAGGGTGGTTCAGAGGCTGGTTTGGCGAAGGGAAAAGTGTGCGCAACCGCCTGCTCATTAAAGGATATGTAGATCAGATGCGGGGCTTGTGCAAAAAGGGAACGGTCATCTTGGTGCCAACGCATTTCAGCAATTTGGATAGCCTGGTCATCAGTTACGCTATGGAGCAAGTTGCAGGCGTACCCATCAGTACATACGGGGCTGGCTTAAATCTATTCAATACCGGCTACACGGCTTACTTCATGAACAGGTTGGGCGTATATCGAATAGATCGGCGAAAAAAGAATCCCATATATCTGAATACCCTCAAAGCCAACTGTGTCAAGTCTATATTGAGGGGAGTGCCCAATCTATTTTTTCCAGGGGGCACCCGATCCAGATCCGGAGCTATCGAAACCAAACTGAAACTGGGCTTGGTGGGTACAGCCATAGAGGCACAGCGCATTCACTATGAGCGCGGAACCGACCAAAAGATCTTTATCGTACCCGTCATACTGAGCTATCCCTTCGTACTGGAAGCCAAGTACCTGATAGAGCAGCACCTGCGCATAGCAGGCAAGGAGCGGTATATAGCTTCTAAAGATAGTTTTCACTCACTAAGGGCCATTATCAAATTTATCTGGGGGCTTTTTAGCAAAGGCAATCAACTCACCATATCTCTTGGAAAACCGATGGATGTCTTGGGCAACTTTGTCGATGACAATGGGGATAGCTATCAAGGAGACCAACAGATCAATACTAAAGACTATTTCCTGGCAGCAGACGGCCGGGTATCTAAAAATTTACAGCGAGAACAAGAATACACCCGCATTTTAGGTGAAAGAATCCTCGAACGCTTTCACGCAGACAATGTCGTCTTGGCAAGTCATTTGGTGTCTTATGCCGCTTTTATATGCCTCGAAAA
>JBCDFE010000025.1:0-26935 GCA_039178745.1 Bacteroidota bacterium
ATTTAGTGATCCATTCAGGATACTTAGTTTAAACGCGGCTGTTGTGACTCTGTTTTGTTCTCTCAGTAGAAAGTTATTCTGTTAGGGTATGGGGGTGGCTATTGGTTTTTTGGGCTGAGAGAGCTCAGTATTTGTGTTTCAAATAGAACCAGAGTAGAGTCTGTTAGAGATTGGGGGTATCGCCTTGATTCGGGGATTTGATGAGCCTGGGGCTAGCCTTTCAGTCTTGCACTCGGACATAGTCTGTTTAAGCCCCAAAATCCCTAAACAGACTAAAAGACTACCCCATAAATCAAAAGCTTTGGCACACAATCAGCAAGAAGATTCCAACTTAAAAGTCACTTCCCCAAAATCCCCTAAAAGACTATCCCACAAGTAAAAAGCTTGAAAAGCGAATCACAAATAAGATTCTCACCCAAAGGCCAAGCCCCAAAATCTTAAAAGACTACCCCACAAATCAAAAGCTTTGGCACACAATACGCAAGAAGATTCCAACTCAAAAGCCACTTCTCCAAATCCCCTAAAAGACTATCCCACAAGTGAAAAGCTTGAAAAGCGAATCACAAAAAAGATTCCAACCCATAAGCCACTTCCACAAATCCCTTAACAGACTAAAAGACTACCCCACAAATCAAAGGCTTTGGCACACAATACGCAAGAAGATTCCAACTCAAAAGCCACTTCCCCAAATCCCCTAAAAGACTAACAGTTTATCAAATATATTCCCTAATTTTGCGGCCTTGACAAATCCGCTGTTCCGATATTGGAAGTAGGTGGGTATGGTTTAACCACGTAAAATTGTCCTAATTATGCCGGTAAAGATCCGACTCCAACGCCACGGTCGCCGCAAGCGTCCATTTTATCATATCGTCGTAGCCGATAGCCGCGCTCCACGCGATGGCCGATTCATCGAAAAGCTAGGTACTTACAATCCAATGACGGTACCAGCCACCATCGATTTAGATCGCATGGCTGCCTACGATTGGTTGACTAAAGGCGCTCAACCCACAGATACGGCTCGCGCCATACTTCGCTTCAAAGGTGTACTGTACTACAAGCATTTGATGCGGGGGGTGAAAAAAGGTGCACTCACCCAAGAGCAAGCCGATGTGAAGTTCCAAGAGTTCATTTCGCAAAAAGATGAAAAAGTAGCTGCTCGCTTTGCAGATACTGCGCGCAAGCAGGAAGAATTTGCGGCTGCTGTAAGCGGTACGCCTCCACCAACGCCAGCTCCTGAACCAGAAGAGGCGCCTGCTGAAGCGGAAGCAGCATCTGAAGAAGGTGCAACAGAAGAAGCGGCAACTTCTGCCGAAGAGGCACCAGCCCCTCAAGGCCCCGTTGCTGAGGAAGTAGCTGAAAGTACCGAAGAGGCTGCTGAAGCCGTAGCGGAAGCAACCGAAGAAGCTAAAGAGGAAGAAAAGGAAGCTTAACTCCTCGTTCAAAATTTTAGCGCTATGAAGCCCGAACAGCAAATTGCTGTTCGGGCTTTTTTATTCCCCAAAACACCAATCTTTGAATGTTATACCTTAAATTGTAGACCAGACTTAATAAAACCACTATTATGCCCAATACAAAAGGCAATGCTGTTCCACTATGGGGAATTACTTCAGATTTTACTGTAGTAGCTTTCGATTTAGATCACAAGCCTAAACCTATGTCCGATAGCAATTTTGCGCTTAAGATTGCCATTTCGGAAGATGGAACTCTATGGGCCATATCGACCACTCCTGACCCAGATGGTGGAGGAGCTAAGATATTCTGGAGTGAAGGAGACGGAAACTGGACTGAGATCAACACGCCAGAACCAGGTGGTATTGCCATAGCCGGATACTCCGATAGTAGTTGTATTTACCTGGATGATATGGGCGTACTACGAACACTGGCTACCAGTGGAGAGACGGAAGTTATATTCAACAACCCGGCTGTTGTAGACTTCGACTATTGCGCTGATTATTTGTGGGCGCTTTTCCCGAATGTAAAAGGTGGAGCTCCCGTTTTACAGTATAAAAACATGGCTAAAGATCCAGAATTCAAGGTTTTTCTAGGTGATAAAATGCCAGTGAGCTTGTCTGTAGATTATCAGGGAGACTGCTCTGGAGCTATAGATGGGACACCTGAATCATTTGCAAACGATGGCCAATCTATGTATCCGGCGGGTAGCGGTTTGGATGGAAAGACACTCCAGATTACCAGCAAAAACTGGTCGTATGCACTATCCAATGATTCCAATGAAGATGGCAACCTCATCTACATGTGGCAGGATGTGAATGGTGGTGAGTTTCAAAACACGGGTATGCGGGCCAGCTATATTGCCACGAGCTTCTACATGGGCAATCGATAAAAGAACGCTATAGCATTTGATCCAGCAACTGCTCCTTCTTGTTGCGATACTCTTGCTCGGTTATCAGCCCGCTTTCGTACAGCTCTTTTAATCGCTGTAATTTCTCGACGGGATCATCCTGGATAAGAGGGCCGTTGGGCGCGTTTACAGGTCCTGCTCTTCTCATCTCCAGCTCTCGCTCCCGACGCAAATCATCCATTTCATTGATCCGTGTAGTTCCGTATTGATAGAAATGGCGGGCGTCGGACTTTCTTAGAGAGCCGAGTACGAGAGCAGGGCCTGATCCAGGTAGAGGTGACAGACTGATCCGCGCACTGAATATGCCCTCCTTGAGATGAATATCGATCACTTCGAGCCAGTCGTAATCCTGAAATTGATAAGTCAGCCCCAGGTACTTGGGCTCAATCGATAGTACTCGCTTGTCGGTGGCGATCAAGGCAGAGCGATGGTAAAAACTATTACTTGAATTCCTGCTTACCACGACCTTTTCCACCTCTTCGTCAGTAGTGAGGATTTTGTCGAGGATCTTAAAGGTCTGTTTTACGGAACTGGAACTCATGATGTAAAAAGAACAATGCTTGTCTCCGGATGGATTAACGCTGTTTTATATCCTGAATATACCTTTCCAGCTCGATTTCGTCATACACCAGCACTTCTCTGGGTTTAGAACCATTAGCTGGTCCCACGATGCCCATTTGCTCCAACTCGTCCATGATGCGGCCTGCGCGATTGTAGCCGAGTTTGAGTCTGCGCTGAATCATACTGGTCGAGCCGTGCTGTTGGCCGACAATGAGCCGTGCGGCCTGCTCGAACATATCGTCCAGATCGGCATAGGTCAAACCTGCTGCTCCGCTTATTTCTTCATCAGTATTGAATTCGGGTAGCAGGTAAGGTTCGGCATAGCCCTTTTGGCCAGCGATGTAGTCGATCACCTGCTCGACTTCGGGGGTATCCACGAAAGCACCTTGCAGACGAGTAATATCGCCGCCGTGGCTGAGTAGCATATCGCCCCGGCCAATGAGCTGGTCTGCACCACCTGAATCCAGAATGGTCCTGGAGTCTACCTTGGCAGTAACTTTGTAGGCTACCCTGGCGGGGAAGTTGGCCTTAATGACCCCGGTTATAATATTGACCGAGGGCCGCTGGGTGGCAATGATTAGGTGAATACCCACAGCACGAGCCAACTGAGCCAGACGGGCAATGGGCATTTCCACCTCTTTACCAGCAGTCATGATCAGATCTGCAAATTCGTCGATGACCAGTATAAGGAATGGAAGGAATTTATGCCCTTTTTGTGGATTGAGCCTGCGCGCTACAAACTTTTCGTTGTACTCCTTGATGTTTCGAGCCGAAGCCTTCTTAAGCAGATCATAGCGTTGATCCATCTCAATACACAAGGAGTTTAGAATGTGTATCACTTTGGCTGTTTCGGTCGTAATCGGCTCGGTTTGTCCAGGCAAAAAGGCCAAAAAGTGATGCTCTAGTTTAGCGTAGGGAAACAGCTCTACCTTCTTGGGATCAATTAGTACAAACTTGATCTGGGAGGGGTGCTTTTTGTACAGCAACGACATCAAAATGCTGTTGATACCAACCGACTTACCCTGCCCGGTAGCGCCCGCAACCAACAAGTGAGGCATCTTGCCCAAATCGGCAACCAGCACCTCGTTTTTGATGGTCTTACCCAGCGCCAGCGGCAGATCCATTTTAGCATTGCGAAATTTATCGCTTTCGATCACCTCCCGCATACTGACGATCTGGGGATTCTTATTAGGCACCTCTATACCGATCGTGCCGCGGCCAGGAATAGGCGCAATAATACGAATACCCAATGCCGCCAGAGAAAGGGCGATATCGTCTTCCAGATTCTTGATCTTGCTAATGCGTACGCCTGGCGCTGGAACGATTTCGTACAGAGTGACCGTTGGGCCTATCGTAGCTCTGATCTTAGTGATCTCTATCTTAAAGTTGAGTAAGGTCTCGATGATCAGATCCTTGTTGCTCTCGAGCTCGGCGCGATCGACTTCTGTCTTTTGGTCTTCGTAGCTTTTCAAAAGCATGAGTACCGGCTGCTCGTAGCTGGGTAGCTCCAGAGTAGAGTCATAAGGCTCACTATGGTCGGCATTTTCTTCGCTCGCAGCCAGCTTGGGTGTAAGACCACCATCGTCTTCAGCATCGTTGATTTCGAGATCTGCCTGACCAACTGCCAATGGATCGATGGGGGTTGGTTTGCGCTTTTCTACGTCTGCTAGCGGAATACTGAGCTGATCGCCCGGCGGTTGGGCTTCACTATTTAGCTCCAGCTCTGCGCCACCAGGGCGCAAAGTCTCTGCCTGCATAGGAGCAGATGGTGTTTTATCAGTCAGTGTACGATCTAGTTTATCTGTTGCAGACTGCCCAGGTTCCAAAGATTTCCTGCTGGAAGTGGTACTTGTACTGGCCTTGCGGGCAGATCGATTTCGAAAGCGAACTTGCTCGCTGAAATGATCGACTACAGCTGTGCGAATTTCACGACGACTGCCACTAAAATCGATTCGAGCTACGAGAACCAGGTATAATCCGACCAGCGTAAGTAACAATAAAACAATACCTGCTGCACCTAGTAAATTGCGGAGATAATCATTTACAGCGGATCCAATGCCACCCCCGATTGGGAAGTCCATCGTACTGCCCAGGGCAAAGTCCAGCAAAACCGAAAAGGCCAGCATGGCAATGCTGATCTTGGTCAGTAAATTGTAGACCTCGCCTGCGGGTTTGCGCCTAAGTCGGTTTAGTCCCCATCGATATAAGAAATAGACCACGAAGAAGGAGCTAAGGCCAAATAGATAGTAGAAAAACAGATTGGAGAAAAAAGCGCCCAATCTGCCCATTTGATTAGCTACGGGAATAGCGTCGTGCACAAAGATACCCAAGCCACTATCTCTTACCCGGGCCTGGTCGATGCGCCAGGTAAATAGGTAAGACACGAAGGCGATCAAGAGATAGAATGCCAAGAACAATAGGAATAGCCCAAGAAGCTTGGTGAGCCTTTCGTCTTTGGGCCAAAAGTTGAAACTAGCCTGCTTTGGGTTTTTCTTTTTTGCTCTCGCCATGCGGTGGTTTAAGCTGTGTAGCTTTTGTTAGAAAACCAAAGTTAGATAAATAAACATAAAAATTGTTTCTATCTGTGTGGATACAAACTTTTAAGGACAGATCAATCTCGTCACGGCATCGAACCAACTCACGCCACTCACTTGCTTGGCTATAAATAAATCGTTACAGGCCTCTGGCAGTTTGTTGGCATCCAGATAAGCTTGCCCGCGCAAAAGGCGCAGCTGCACATCATTGGGAAATCGATCTATGAGCGGTTCCAGTAGTTCTATGGCCCGATCCAGATCTTCCTCGCCTATGGCCGTAGAGGCTTCCAGGGCCTGCGCTAAAGTCGTTTCATAAGAGGAGGCTATGGCCAGGCAACCGGTATTGTCGGGCAAAAACGTAAACGTAAGTTCTACGGCAGTGGGCACCGACTGGCCCTCATAAGTAGCGGCTGTCCATTTGCCTTTTGTGCCATGGGCAGCATGTATGGCCCGGTACCAAAACTCAAAGCCCAGATAGTTGTAGTCGACCAGATCGATAACCTTGACATTGGCGTCTGGCCCTACCAGTAGTTGGACTACTATTTGGCCAGTCAGGCAACTATCGTATCCTTCGTTCGGGTAGGAAATGGCCGATTTCAAGTAGGCATTAAGCGCATCTTGCCCACCCTCGAATAGGGTTGGCGTCGACAAATCGGTATATATGGTATCTGAGTCCTGTACAAAATAAGGTTTGGGATCTTCCAGTCTAAAACGAACGGGTAAGTTAAACTGGAAGCGGACAGCTTCGCCATCTCGGTAGGCTGGGCGCCAACGCACTTCCGACTGCATGAGCTGTACAGCGCGCAAAGCAGAAGAGCCCAGTCCGCCACCCGGATCGCGAACGATAGTCGGATTGGTGATCAGACCATCCTTTTCAACTACGAAACTGATGACTGGCGTTCCCTGAATATTGGCCTCACGCGCCTCTGGTGGATATAGTGACCGACCGGCGATATACGACAATAGCGCCCGCTGGGCACATTCACTTTTTGCCCGGTCGGTGGTGTCTAGTCGCTCGCATTCCGAAGGAAAACGGGGCATCTGCTCGGCAACCGTATATATGGTGGTATCGGCTGTCTGGGCGCCGAGTGTCAGGCTTGCCCAGAGCAAGCCGGAAAATAGCAGCAATCTCATATCGGGCAAAGGTAAGTTTATTGCAGGTGCTTAAAACTGGCCAAACTAAAGCCAGGCGTTATGGAACCCGTCGTTACCTCAAATCGACGCGAAGTCACGATCCGGATAAGAGGTGAGAACAGCGGAATGAGAGGTGTTTCTCTATAGAATATAGCCTGCATCTGCCTATAGAGTTCAGCTCGCTCGTCTGCATCTGTAGTCACGCGAATTTTGTTGATCAGCTCATCGCTGGCTTCATCACCAAATCTGCCCCTATTCGTTCCTTCTGAGGGAATGGAGGTCGTCAGCCAGCTTTGGCTAAACTCGTCTGGGTGGGGCTGTAGGCCTTGTGCATAAGCGGAGAGCTGAAAGTCGCCTTCGTTCAGCTTGCCGTAAAGTGGTCCTGCACCCATGGCATCCGTAGAAACTTGTATGCCCACTTCCTGACAGCCTTCTCTAAATAAGTCGCTAATGGCTTCGCCTATAGGCGTATTGAAGGTATTTAAGCCCAGCTCAAATGCCTGACCATCGCGATCCAGTATACCATCGCCATCTGTATCGCTCCAACCGGCACTGGCCAGCAGGCGCTCTGCTTCTACTGGATCAAACTCCAATAGGGGTAAACTCTCGTCGTAGTAGGTTCGAGCAGGTATGACCGGATTGGAAGATCGTTGCCCCATACCATTGTAGTATTCTTCATTCAGCAAGTCTACATTCATTAGATGTGCCAATGCCTTTCTAGTTGCTGGATCGTTTAGCATAGGGTCATCTGAATTGATAAGAATGGAATACAGACTAAAACTAGGTTCGGTCCCAAAACGAGTCTTCATGGTCATATCCTCAGACTGACTCAATTCTACAAAACGCTCAGGGATCATATCTATCACCACATCTACCAATTCATCCTGCAAAGCCACCACTGCAGTTTGCGGATCGGGAATAATTTCAAACTCCAGACCTTCGGGCAGGGCTTGTAAGGCAGGAGCATCGGAGTCCATGGCCCAATAGTTGTCTCTTCTGCTCAGGATCAGTCGCTGCTGGGGCTCCCAGCTGTCCAGCTTGTAGGCACCGCTTCCAACTATTTTATCCGGACTGTGGGTCATCTCAAAATCCTGGAAGGCTTCGGCAAAGGTCTTCAGGCGCTCGTCACTTTCAGCCATTTGAGTAGCCTGCTCAGCATTTGCTAGGTCAGCAACAGAAAAATCACTCATCAAACCGTCGGCGTCGTAGGCATATTCGGGGTAGATGTATAGTGAAGCCAGTGCATAGTCTGTCAGTATATAAACCTGATCGGTTACCACGGTGAAGGTCCGCTCGTCCTCGACAATCAGATCTGTCACATCCTGATAGAAACTCCTGATGGCACCTGCGCCCACCAATGGATTAAGCAGCACTTTCATAGAGAAAGCGACATCGGCGGTTGTCACCGGGCTACCATCAGGCCAAGTGGCGCGCTCATCGAGCTGATAGCGGTGGTGAATCGTTCCGTCGGCTTGCTCGGCTACTTCTGGCAGGCTGGCCAGCATGGGTTCCAGCTCGTAGGTTTCCAGATTCATATAGTTGAGGGTCTGGAAGATGTATTCGTGTACATAGCGCGCATAGGCCAGTGTAGTGACCAGCGGGCTCAGGGCGTCGGGCTCTGCGGGCAAGCTGACGGCCACTACATTTTCCGTCCGCTTAAAGTCTATTGCGCTGATGTCGGTCGCCTCTTCATTCTGGTCGGCAACCTCCGCTGTATCCGACTTACAAGACCATAAACTAAGTAAAAGGAGCATAGCCAGACAACTGGCCAAAGGGGACGTTTTCATTAACATGGGATCAAATTTGGTATGTAGATTGTAAAGCGCTAAGGTAAGATGTTTGTTGTGATTAGGACTTCCGCAGGTCGAAACTTTCCCCGAAAGATTCGATCCTCGTGCGAGGGGCTAAGCAGTTAGGACCCTTAACCCAACTGCTGCCTGAGCAGGAGTGACGGGATTTCAACTTTTTCCGGAAACACAGCCCACCAGCTTTTTTCAAAAAAATTCAGATTCTGCTGTTACTTTCTGTTTCGCTTGTCATTATGCGACCGTCTTGGGCAATCGAAACGGCTCAAAACAACATTCCGACAAATAATTAATCAACAGAATTCTAATTATGGGTTTCGTTCATTCAAAAGGATTTAAGTACTTCAAAAACCTTATTATCGGTATCGGTGCCGCCCTCGTCATGTTGGGTGCCCTGTACAAAATCCAAAGCTGGCAAATGCCTAATCTCGGTGGTATCGAGATCAACCTGCTTACCGTAGGTCTGGTTACAGAAGCCATTCTCTTCGCCTTCCTCGGTATTATCGGCCCAGAGCCCGACTACTACTGGGAAAAGCTATACCCAGGTCTCGACCAACACGACGCACAGCTTATGCCCCTCACCGGCGGTCCTGTTGGCGACACTGGCAACGTACCTGCCCTCAACGGCGAAGTCGTCGAGCAGCAACTAGGTGGTATGCTTACCGAGCTTCAGAACATGTCTAAGAGCATGAGCAGTCTCAAAGCACTGCAAGAGGCAGACTTCAGTGGTACCAGCGAGCAAATTCGCCAAATGGGCAACTTCTACGCCAAGCTCAACGAAGCTATGGCCGACCTCGCTGAAACTGCAGAAGACACCAAGCAGTACAAGCAGCACATTGAGAACCTCAATACCAACCTCGGACAGCTGAACGGCGTATATGGCAACATGCTTGGTGCCATGCGTGGAGGACTACAGGGATAAGATAATTTTTTCGACAACCCGAAGAATTATCATTTAAGAACCGACAAAAATTAAATTATGTCAATTCCTAAGGAACCACGGCAGCTGATGATCAATATCATGTATTTGGTACTGACCGCCATGCTTGCCCTGAATGTTTCGGCCGAGGTGATGAACGCCTTCTTTACCCTGGATGACGGCAATACAAATGCCATCAATACGGTGTCAAGCCAGATCGATGTCACTCAAGAAGCTGTTAATAGTATTCTAGACGACGAATCAAAAGCCAAGTATCGCCCCATTCAACCCGCTATCGAGCAGATTCGCAATGTCGCAGATAGATTCTCTACTGACATTAAGGATCTACGTGATTTTCTGATCGATCAGGCAGGTAACCGCGATGGCGAGCACGTGCGCGATGACGAAGGTGACTACATCGAGTCTCATGGTCACTGGGTCATAAAAGGCAAGAAAGACAAAGATGTTACTACTCGAGTATTGGTAGACGGCTACACCGACAACCAATCACAAGAGACCATCGATGCTCAAGGCCCGCTTCTCTATGAAAATATTCAGAACACACGCAATGAGCTCATCGAAACCTACACCACACTGCTCAGTGAGCACGGTGAAGAGTGGGGACTGAGTGCCGAAGAAGTAGAGAGAAACATACAGGCAATTGCCAACGAGATGCCTTTCCACACCGCTGATCCCGCCGAATGGCAGGCAGACCTGGAGGAAAGTCTCGGCAAGAACCGTCCAGCAATGACTGAGGCCGAAGAATGGTCTACCTGGCGTTTCCGTCAGTTGCCATTGGCGGCTGTACTTCCATTGCTCTCGCAGTTGGAATCTAACCTGACCACTTCAGAAGCCGCCATGGTAAACAGTATGGCAGAGCTGACTGGTGGTCGCACCATCGAGTTCGATGCCTTCGTGCCTGTGGTCCAAGCCCCGAACTCCTACGTAATCGGTGGTGAGCAATTCACAGCTGAGATCAGTGTAGGTACCTACAGTTCTTCTCTGCAAGCAGAAAATGTCAACATCAGTGTTAATGGTCAGTCACTTCCCATAAACGAAGAAGGTAAAGCACAGTATTCAGTAAGAGCATCTGGTATGGGTCCTAAAACCTTGAATATGAAGGTTGCTGTAACAAACCCGCTCACAGGTGAGGTCACAGAAGGTGAAGGCGAATACACCTACGAGGTAGGTCGCCGCTCTGTAGCTGTTTCTGCCGATAAGATGAACGTGTTCTACATCGGCGTAGACAATCCGGTAACGGTATCTGCTGCGGGTGTTGCTTCTGGCGATGTGCGCGTAAATGCCTCTGGCCCGGTCAATATGACCGGTAGCGGCAGCTCTTACGTCGTAAAGCCAACGGGTGTGGGTGAAGCCACGGTCAATGTTTCTGCCAATGGCCAGAACCTGGGTAGCTTCCCATTCCGTGTCAAGCGTATCCCTGATCCGCGCGCAGTAATCGGCAACGACCAAAGCGACGGTGCTATGGGTTCTGGTGAGTTCAAGGCTCAGCGTGGTGTTCGTGCCTTGCTCGAAGGTTTCGATTTCGACGCGCGTTGCGACATCGCAGGCTTCATGCTCACTTACGTACCTCAGCGCGAAGACCCCATCCGGTCAAACAACCCCGGCCCCGTCTTCAATACGCAGGCACAAAACCTGATTCGCCGCGCTCGTCCCGGCGATACCTACTACTTCGACAATGTGCGCGCCCGTTGCCCCGGCGACCCAGCCGCGCGTAAGATCAACGCAATGGTATTCACCATTCGGTAATGTCTTCGTTCATCCCGACTCGTTTCGGGATGAACGAAATTCTTTATTCTGTATACCGCTAGCGAAGGCCTTCGCTAGCGGCTTTTTATTTTTAACCCTTAGCACACGTCAAAAAAATTTTGCCAAGTCTCTCATCTTTTCCGACTTTTGGGGCCCTGATCAAAGCTCTTTCGTAAAAATTTGCATCAAAAGGCACTTATTTATGTTAAGGCTACGTTCGGAAGAAGGTATGGGCAAAATGCCCTGCTCGGATATCCCTTTATTTTTAGCAATTCGCACAAACCATGAAGGTAGCTTTTAGACTTTTTGCAGCCCTCTTATTGCTGGCAGGCACCAGCACCCTATTCGCTCAGGTCCCCGGAGACATCATGGAGGAACCTGGCATGGAATCAGAAACACCCATTGCTGGTGATTTCGGTGAACCCCTGGACGACATAGTCGAGAAGCGACTGGTCGACGAAGCAAGAGTACTCCCCTATGAGGTCGTTCGCGAGTCCGACATCATGTGGGAAAAGCGCATTTGGCGCGTCATCGATGTTCGCGAGAAGATTAATCTTCCTTTCGCTTATCCAGAGCGTCCGTTCTTTACCGTACTACAAGACCTGGCCGAGTCAGGCGAGATACAGCTCTACTCGACCATCGACGACGAGTTTACAACCGAGCTCACCGAAGAAGAGCAAGCTGCCATGGGTGGCGAGATCGATACCGTAGTTACCTACGATCCGATCACCTACGAAGAGATCATCGACGTAGTTGTCAATGAATTGAATCCCGAAGACATCAAGCGCTTCCGCTTGAAAGAGGTTTGGTTCTTCGATCGCGAGTCCAGTACACTGAAAGTCAGAATCCTGGGTATCGCACCGCTTCGCGACATCTACGACGAGAATGGCAACTTCCTGTACGAGCTGCCTATGTTTTGGGTCTATTACCCACACGCCCGCTATGCGCTGGCCAATGAGGAGGCCTACGCCTACGGCAACGATGCCGCCAATCGCTCTTGGCAAGACGTATTTGAGAGTCGCTTTTTCGGAAGCTATATATTCCAAGAAAGCAATGTGCGAGGCCGCCGTATCAGTGCCTACTTAACTGGCCGCGACGCCCTGCTGGAAGCCGAAAGAATCAAAGCTGAGATCTTCAACTTCGAGCACGATCTCTGGGAGTACTAAGATCGAATCTCCTTCTTTAAAATAGGGTCAGCGCCATTGGTGCTGACCCTATTTTTATTAGTCTATCTTTCTACCACCTGCCACCCGGCTATTGACGTCGCGATTGCGCTGTCTTTTCAGAGGCACCATGAGGTGAGCCAGTGCATCGTTTCCACTTACATACCATTCTGTGCCTGCATAGGTCACCTTGCCGCCTCTTCTGTTCCACTCACTACCGCGCAGGGTATATCGGTTACCCGTTCGCGGGTTGGGCCCGAATACTAAAAAGAGATCGTCTGAGGATTCAAAGGAAACAGCCATCCGATTTTCGCGGGGGGTGAAAACGAAAACACCAGGTGTATTTCTCTTGATGACTACCTGCTCGACCTCTCGACCGTCGATAATCTTGATTTGCCCCCTTTCGATGGTGGTCGATCCTCCCCTAGCTTCTCTGGAAAGTACGAGGTCTTCAGAAAGATAAAACTGAATGCGCCTAAGGTCATTTTCATTCCAGTTCTGATCTTCATACAATCGTTGGGTATAGGGACTCAACCTAGGACCGCAGGCGGTGATCAAGGGCAAAAGGGCTAAAATATACAGTAGCTTATTCATTGGTTTTGATCTTATTTACTCTAATAAAACGTTGAATGTTCTTTCAAAGAGAAGGATGTGCGGCCAAAGTAAAAACCCCTATTGCAGGTTTAAAGTAACTTTAACTAAGGCCAACCAAAATCTTAAGGATGCGGATGAGTCTATCTCCTCTGGGCAAAAAAGCCACTCATCAAGGCGGCACATTCGTCGTGCAGAACGCCGTATTCTAGTTTTGTTTTGGGATGGAGCAGCTCTCTGCCGTGGCGCATAAAACCGCGCTTTTCATCGGCAGCACCATAAACCAAACGACCCAATTGGGCCCAGGCCAGGGCGCCTGCACACATGACACAAGGCTCTAAGGTGACATAGAGCGTACATTCGGGAAGATACTTGCCCCCCAGATAATTGGAAGCAGCTGTCAGGGCGATAATCTCTGCGTGGGCAGTTACGTCCAGTAGTTGTTCGGTTTGGTTGCGCCCCCTGGCTATAATTTGGTCCTGGCATACGACGACTGCCCCTACTGGGATTTCACCAGCCATAGCCGCAGCCCTAGCTTCTCTCAAAGCCTGACGCATAAAGTATTCGTCATCGTAAGGACGTAGCATTTCGCGAAGATAAGACAAGCCTGCGTCAAAGCTTTGCAAGCACCACTACTGATGTGAATTAACCTAAATTTAATCGAACAATCGGGTTTATGCAAACCATTTGTCGCTCCTTGCAAATATGAAGGTACTTCCAAGGCTAGCACTATTGATCGAACGACTCGAAAGTGAAAGTCACTTGATTCCCAACCACCGTAAAGAGCTACTCCAAAGCCTCGCTGCGCACCTTGAGGGCCAAGGTAGCTGCCGACTCATTTTCATTTGCACACACAATTCCAGGCGAAGCCATTTGGCCATGATTTGGGCAGCAGTAGGTGCATCTTTTTATGGACTTCCGCAGGTGGCTACCTTCAGCGGTGGTACCGAGATCACAGCTATGAATCCCAGAATAGCATACGCATTAAAACAAGCAGGCTTTGAGGTCGATCTAAGCTCCGAGTCCCATGCGCAGAATAATCCGACCTACCTGGTCACATACCGTGAGGACCGAGCGCCCTTGCACTGCTTCTCAAAGAAATACAACCATCCAGATAATCCCAAGGATGACTTTGCGGCCATCATGGTCTGCTCCTCTGCCGATAGGGATTGCCCCCTGGTACCCGGTGCATCATATAGGTTAGCACTGCCTTACGAAGACCCCAAAGTAGCAGACGGCCTACCTGCGGAAGTCCAAACCTATCAAAGTAGGCTGGAGGAGATAGGTCGAGAAATATTATTTGTTTTTAAACTAGCTGCAGAGGGGAAATACTAAGCTAAACGAACATATTCGTTTATTAATTTATTGCTCGATTTCAGGCCCGTTATTATACCAGAATCTTATCCGACCAATACTTGAGATTCTATTTGAGGGTAATAAGCCAGATTGTGTACCTTACCAATCCATCTTTTTGAGACTTATTTCGATCATGCCCATTCCACGAATGCTTGTTGTAGCATCGCTTTGCCTAGCGACTTGTATAGCTACTGCCCAAAACTGGGATACCATTCCACTCAACGATTTTTCGGCCTTTGCGGAAAAGCCGCCCAATTGGTCGATTGTAGGGGCTGCATCTGGGCAATTGGGAGACGCCAACCTGAATACCGATCGAGGCATCGGAGTGGTGTATAGCCGTTCGCGTAATGGAGAAAATTTTGATCTGATTTCTCAATTTACACATGGCGATATGGATCTCGATTTGGAATTCATGCTGCCCGAAGGCGGCGAAAGCGGTGTGTTGCTTCAGGGACAGTACGAGATACAGCTCAAAGACAGTTGGCAAAGAGAAAGGCCTACTTATCTCGATGCCGGGGCGATACCCCCGCGTTCCGCCCCGGAGAGCCAAGAGTTAGTAGGCGGTAAAAGGCCTCGTGTCAATGCGGCTAAAGCACCGGGACTATGGCAGCATTTGAGCATCAGTTTTAGAGCCGCCAGATTTGACCAGTATGGGCAAAAGATAGAACATGCCCGCTTATTATTCGTCAAATTGAATGGCCTAATCATACACGAAAATGTAAGTCTAACCACCTCAACATCTGGCAGCTCAACAGACGAGCTAGCCCGCGGTCCGCTGGTGCTAGAGGGCAATAGCAGCCAGGTTGCCTTCAGGAATATTTGTGTTCAACGCTACGAGTCGCCACCACTGCGCTGGAAGAGTCTGCGCTATGAGAGCGGCGAGATGATAAACTCCGACACCTACCAAATGCCCGCACAGATCGAAGAAAGCGGAACCGCTGAGTGGATAGACCCCAGAGTAACTACTAAAAACGAAAAAATCGCCCTTAGATTCGACGGCGAGATCGACCTTGCCGTGGATGGCCTGTACACTTTTGAGGTAGAGGTATGGTGGAATGCCAGACTGACCATAGATGGGCAAGCAACCGAGACGACGCCCTCGTCGAGTAATGGCGCAACACAGCTAGAACTCGCCGCAGGCACCCATCGCATCGTACTGGAGTACTACAAATACGACTCCTGGTATCAAAGTAAATTGGCACTTTATCTATCTGGTCCGGGCGTAGCCCGGCAGCCCCTGCACGAAGAGACTGCTTTGCCAGTGAGTGCACTTCCCACACCCCATCTGGTAGATTTTGATCGGGAAGCCCAGGTACTTCGGGCATTCACCCACTACAGCCGAGAAGCCGGATCTTCAACCATGCTGACGCATACCGCACACGTAGGGCTACCCGAAGGGCTGGCCTTTACCTACGACCTACTCCGAGCCATACCCGTTCAGGTTTGGCGGGGTGAATTTCTGGATGCCACGCCTATGTGGTCAGGGCGTGGTGATGGCTCTGCATCTGCTCTTGGCGCAACGACTGTACTCGATACACTACCACCATGGATGAATTCTGAGACTGCCGCAATACGGCCAAGAGGCTACAAAATGAATGAAGGCAGCATACCGACTTTCGTGACTCAAGTAGACGATCTCATCCTGGAAGATCGCCTAGAGGCTATACCCAACTTGCCCGGTCTGACCCGACAAATGTCTTGGTCTGGGGAATCTGATGAAGCACCGATATGGCGACTGGCATCTGGGCTTGAAATCGAAAAAATAGATCGATTCAACTACCTGATAGACCAAGCTTATTACTTGCGCTTAGACGATGACAATGAAGGACAAGCAGAAGTGGTATTAGCAGATGAAAGAGCGCATCTGGTATTCACTGCCGAGGGCGATCAAATCATTTATCAGATCATTTGGTAAAAAAGGAGTCGTCCAAAATCTATCAAAAATGAAATTCCAATACACATTCTTGATTATCATGTTTTCCGCAGGCATTCTTTTCGCTCAGGAGGAGTCGACAAACCTGGCGGCTGCCGAAGCCGAGTTTTACCAAATTTCGCCTTTGCCCATGCCCGATGGCGTGGCTTTGGAAGTCGGTGGACTAGCTACCCTACCCGATGGCAGTCTGGCAACCAGCACCAGACGAGGAGAAGTATACATAATCGAAAATCCAGATATGCGCGACGGTAAGCCGCCCCATTTCAGGCGGTTTGCTATGGGCTTGCACGAGATACTGGGGCTGGCCTGGTACAACAATTCGCTCTATTGTGCGCAGAGGGGCGAACTGACCCGCTTGCACGACCACAATGGCGATGGCCAGGCCGACCAGTACGAGACCGTCACCCAATGGCCACTATCTGGCCACTATCACGAATATAGCTTTGGGCCAAAGGTGGCTCCTGATGGATCTATGTACGTGACGACCAATATTGGCTTCGGCACCCAAGACTGGTGGCGGGGCAAAAGCCTGGCCCCCTGGCGAGGCTGGACCCTGAAGATCGACCCGGAAACTGGAGATTTCGAGCCTTATGCCACTGGTATGCGGTCGCCATGCGGTATCGGATTAGTGGACGGGCAGTTTTTCTATGGCGATAATCAAGGCGACTGGATGGGCTCCGGTGGTTTGGTGCATGTAGAGCGCGGCGATTTTACGGGCCACCCGGCGGGCTTGCGGTGGTCTGGCGAAGAAAATTCGCCAGTAAGTCTGACCAGCAACGACATTTACTACCGAGTCAACCCGCAGTTTGCCGTAGCTGGCCAGCAGATGAGCCAGCCCAGAAACATTGACGATGAGGAACCCTTTTCACTATACGAATTAGCCGAAGAGGTGCCCGGTATAAAAACACCTGCCGTTTGGCTACCCCACTCCATCTTGGGTATCTCGACCAGCGAAATCATTATAGACGAGACCGAAGGAGCCTTCGGGCCATTTGCAGGTCAGATCCTCATAGGCGACCAGGGGCAGTCGAAAATTATGCGGGTCAACCTGGAGCAGGTAGATGGCGTCTACCAGGGTTGCGCCTTCAATTTTATCAGTGGGTTCAAATCGGGCGTGCTGCGCATGAGTTGGGGGCAAGACGGTTCCCTGTTCGTAGGGCAAACCAATCGAGGTTGGGGAAGCACGGGTTCGGATCCCTATGGCCTGGAGCGCGTCAGCTGGACAGGAGCAACCCCATTCGACATGCACTCGGTAACGGCAGAGGCCGATGGGTTTACCATAAACTTCACCCAGCCCATAGATAAGACCGATGCCCAACTGGGAAGTACCTACGAGGTGACCAGCTTCAGCTACAAGTACCACCCGGCTTACGGCAGTCCAATAGTAGATCTCAAAAAACACCAGGTCAGAGGTGCAGAGATAGCCGACGACGGTATGAGCGTACGCATAGCCGTAGATAGTTTGGTGCCCCATCACATACACGAGATCAAGCCCGTAGGCATACGCGCCTACAAGGGCGGCGCCCCACTGCTGCACGAAGCGGGTTACTACACCCTAAATCGCATACCGGCTGGAGATTCTCTAGGACTTCCGCCGGTGGTATCTACACCAGCTGCCGAGTCTGATCACAGCCACCATCATAGCGAAATGAATATGGCCAGTACGGAGATGGAATCAGATACCGAAGAAGCCGAGCCCGCTGTAGCTGCTTCTAGTACCACGACAAATGCAGATGCGCCGAGAGCTGCCACTACATCGAGATCCAGGCGAGGATCGACCCGCGCAAGTCGAAATCCAAAAAGACAAAACAGCGCTCCTGCAGATTGGTCGGGCGAAGCCGAAGTGAACATCGTGCTCTCAACCCTACCGGGCATGCGCTACGATCGCACTCGCCTTAGCGCCAGAGCGGGCCAGCGGGTAAAGCTGACTTTTTACAACAATGACGATATGCCGCACAATTTGGTATTGGTCAAGCCCGGTAAAATGCCGGAAGTTGGGCAAGCTGCCGGTGCTATGGGACTCGATGGGCCCGCGAATGCTTACGTCCCCAATAGCAGTGCGGTATTATACCATACCGGGCTTCTCGGGCCGGGCACGAATGAGGTCATATACTTCACGGCACCCGACACCCCCGGCGATTACAACTTCGTCTGCACCTTCCCTGGCCACTGGCGCACCATGAATGGCGTACTCCGGGTGACACCGTAAATGCATAATGAAGCCTTAAAATCGGGTCGATTCTTCTTAAACTTCCATTAAAAGAAGTACTGACCTATTGACAAGCGTGCATATTTCGTCCACCTTAGCGCCCGGCTAGTCAAGCAGTCAACATATTATACACACACTTCAAGTATAACTTATAGAAGTTAACACGTACCTTACATCAGATTTTTTAGGTTCGAACACCGTTCCGACCCATTCATTCAAAAAACGCTTCACAATGAATCGCATCCTTTTCTTGGCTGTCACTCTATGCAGCACCCTTTTCAGTATTAGCGCCCAGAGCGTCGTTCAATCCCAACTCGATTACATTTCCAGCTCCGCACGCAGTGAAGGACTGCGCCTCATGGAAAACGAGCGCATCTTCAGTCTGTATGACGATCGCTCTCAAATGGAGACAATAAATCTTCAGGCTGGTGTCCCCTACCGCATTTATGGTGTTTGCGACCAGGACTGCGAAGATCTCGACCTGATCTTGACCGATGCTTATGGCAATGAGATTGTCAGAGATCAGCAGACCGACGATGTGCCCATCATCACGGCCAGCGTACGCAATTCCGGCCCATATACTCTGGAAGTTAAGATGTATGAATGTACCATCGAGCCCTGCGGCGTAGGCATAGCCGTGTATGCTGCAAGTGGTGGCGGCAGCTCCAACACCAGACAACAAGGCTTATTTGGCGATAGTGGCAACAGCAGCAGCGGCAGCAGCAGTGTGCACCACGACCAGGTCGTGCGTAAGCTAGCTGATGTAGAGCGCAACAATGTGCCTTCTGGCTATTCGCGCTTCCGCCAGACCGAGTACTTCTGGCTGGACGGCAACGAAGAGGTCTCTATTGAACTTACTTTAGAAAACTACAGACAATACAGCATCTGGGGTGCTTGTGACGATGATTGCGAAGACCTCGATATGTACCTGACCGACGCCTATGGCAACGAAGTAGATTCCGATGTACTTACCGATGCTATTCCGCTCATCGATCCAGCTAACCCTGCCACAGGCCCATATACTTTGCGGGTCAAAATGTATGACTGTAGTGTCGAGCCTTGCCGTGTCGGGGTGACTTACTTCAGCCGATAGGCCAATCAAATCTTGAATCGATACAATATAGATTGCTCAAAACACGTCAGTTGTTTTGAGCAATCTTATAATTAACCACTACCATGCACAGACCTATTATACTTGCAATTTTCTTATTGGCCTTTAGCCAATTAAACGCACAAAGCGTAGTCGATGAGCAACTAGCAGAGCACCAAGCTACTGCGGAGTCCGAAGGGTTCGAGCAAATCCTGGCTACCAGATACGACTGGCTCAACGATGACGAAACCGCACACCACGGCCTCAAACTGGTCGCTGGCCGCACCTATCGTATTATTGGTGTCTGTGATCAAGACTGCGAGGACCTGGATCTCTTCCTCTACGGTGATGAGACCATCGAGAGCCTGCTGGAAAGCGATCAAATGACCGACAACTTTCCCATCATCAATTTCACGCCAACAGAAACGAAGACCTATCGCATCAAGATGGGCATGTATACCTGCACCATAGAGCCTTGCCAGGTAGGTGTAGATGTATTTAGATTGACTGAGTAGATAGCGCGTTCATAACCGCTTAAAAACCGATTTGCAGTTATTCTGCAAATCGGTTTTTCTATAGCTACCTTTGCGTCATTCCCAGCTGAACAAAAGACTATTATGAGTACGACTATCCCGCCCTTATCGCTAGAGGGGATGCTTTCCACCCGGGTAAAAAACATGGAAGAATCGGCAACCTTGCGCATGGCCAAACTCGGTCGTGAGGTAAAAGCACAAGGACATGATGTCATTTCCCTTTCCCTGGGGGAACCCGATTTCGATACACCAGCGCACATCAAAGAGGCCGCTAAAAAGGCACTGGATGCAGGCCAGACCAAGTACACACCTGTGCCTGGAACGGCAGAGCTACGCCAGGCGGTATCCGATAAATTTAAGCGCGAAAATCAGCTGGATTATGCGCCCGAACAGATCGTGGTATCCAACGGAGCCAAGCAGAGCATAGCCAACATCTGTATGGCATTGCTTGACAAGGGCGATGAAGCCCTAATCCTGACCCCTTATTGGGTGAGCTATTCCGCCATCGTGAAAGTGGCCGGTGGCATTCCGGTAGAGGTAGGAGCCGGTATAGAAGACGACTATAAGGTAAGCGCTGAAAAGATAGAAGCCGCGATAACCGACCGTACGAAATTTATCCTGTTCAGCTCGCCCTGCAATCCGACCGGGTCGGTCTATACCGCTGAAGAGCTGGGCGCTATAGCCCGTATGCTGGAGCAATATCCAAATATCGTGGTGGTTTCGGATGAAATATATGAGCACATCAACTTTACGGACGCGCACTTCAGCATAGGCCGCTGCCCTGAGGTGGCCCATAGAACCATAACCGTCAATGGATTCAGCAAAGGATTTGCCATGACCGGATGGCGACTGGGCTACTGCGGTGCTCCGCTTGAGTTGGCCAAGGCTATGGCCAAGATACAGGGTCAAAATACGAGCGGTGCCAATAGCATTGCCCAGGCTGCAGGTGTGCACGGACTCAACTCCAGCCTACAGCCTACCCACGAGATGAAGGCGGCATTTGGGCGCAGGCGCGAGTTGATGATCGAAGGGCTGGAGCAAATACCCGGCTTTAAAGTCAACCGACCCAAAGGGGCTTTTTACATTTTCCCCGACGTGAGTGATCTTTTCGGTACCAGCGCTCGCGGCTATCAAATCGATACGGCCGAAGACCTGGCCGAGTATTTTCTGCGCGAAGCCCATGTGGCTACAGTGGGTGGCGGCAGCTTCGGTGCCCCAGAGTGTATGCGCATCAGCTACGCAGCTAGTGAAGATCAACTCCGCGAGGCCATCCGGCGAATAGCTGAGGTCGTGAAGGAACTGGCATAACAGCAGAAGATGTACTACGCGCTGATCTACGACAATCATCCCAGCTACATGAGCGAAAGGGGAAAATACAGAGACGAGCATCTTGGGCTACTCCAGCAGCTGGTCGATGACCAGGAGCTCGCGTTGGCAGGTGCCTTCGATGAGCCCGATCGCTCACTCTACATATTCAAAGGGCCGAGGGCAGAGGCGTCGGCTCGCGAATTTGTGGCTCACGATCCTTATGTTGCAAATAAATTGTTAAACAAATGGGAGATCGTGAAATGGAACGTAGTCTTAGGTGCGGATATGGACGCCTAAATGTTATATGCTTTACCCTTTTTTGCATGCTCCTGGGAGCCTGCTACCAATCAGACCAAATGCCACCACCATTCGACTGGCAGGGCCATCGCGGCTGCCGTGGGCTGATGCCCGAAAATACCATAGCAGGCTTCATTCATGCGCTCACCTTCGACCAGATTACTACGCTGGAAATGGATGTGGTCATCACCAAAGACAGCCAGGTAGTCTTGAGTCACGAGCCCTGGATGAGCGAGGAAATTTGCACTTTGGCAGGAGTCGAGGAATCGGGACTTCCGCAGGTCGAAACCATTCCCTACCCCGGCGAAGATTCTACCATGCTGATTCCGATCATGGGGCTATCGCTGGCCCAGGTTCAGCAAATAGATTGTGGCTTGAAGCCTCACCCCCGCTTTCCGGACCAGGAAAAGCTAGCTGCTGTAAAACCCAGCTTTGCTCAATTGATCGCCGGCTTGCCCTTATGCTCTCCGGATAAACCATACGGGTACAACATCGAACTCAAGTATACGCCCGATTGGGAAGCGGCCGGTTTGGTTCCAGATATTCCTACGTTTTGCAAGCTCGTTTTGCAGGCCATTGAGCCCTTGCGCAATCAGGGTGTAGCGGTGAGTTTGCAGTGTTTTCACCCGCCTTTGCTGGCAGAGCTTCGCCAACAAGACAAAGACATTTCCCTCGTGTATCTGGACGAATTCCCGGAGCGGGGAGATTTGGCTGCCAAATTTGCCGAGATCGATTTGGTTCCCCAGGTGTATAGCCCGTACTATGTAAACTTACGACCTGCGGAAGTCCAAAAAGCCCAAAATCTCGGCTGCAAGGTCATTCCCTGGACGGTCAATACGACCGAAGAGATGCAAGCCCTGGTCAATATGGGTGTAGACGGTATCATCACTGATTATCTCAACCGGATACCTTTGGAATAGATAGAAACTAGTTTAAATACAACTTTGTTATCTTAGGGTCAATAAAGAGGTAATCTAGATGAGCAAACCACTTAGCAATACTCAATTAGAGATTTTAGAATCCTTTAGATTTGAAATGAGCGAGAGCCAGTTGAAGGATTTCCGCCAAGTGTTAATCGATTACTTTGCCGCTAGTATTGACGCGGAAATGGATAGACTGTTTGAAGAAAAAGGCTGGTCTGTTGATGAAAAAGTCACTAAATGGGGTAAAGAACACATGAGAACACCCTACAAGAATTAGCTTTGCGAATAGTTTTAGATACAAATGTCTTCTTAAAATCGATTCCCAAAAATTCCAGGTTCAGACCCATTTTTGATCTTATCATCCAGGGCCAGATCCAACTCCTTCTTACAACTGATATTTTGTTAGAATATATTGAGATTATTGGAAATCGCTCAAGTACAGTAGTTGCCAATAACGTCGGTAATCTTATTACGAAGCTACCCGGTACTGAAAAAATACAAGTCCACACTAAATGGAGGTTAATTGAAGCAGACTTCGACGATAATAAGTTTGTGGATTGTGCTATAGCTGGGAATGCTGACTTCATAGTAACTGACGACAAGCATTTTAGTGTTTTGAAGGATATAAGTTTCCCTAAAGTGAATGTTATAGGAAGTTCAGACTATCTGGTATTTCTAGAAAAGAATAACATATAAGTAGATGGCCGAAAAATTTCTTTCGGCCATCTACCGGTTTTAATCCTCATCTAACCCGTTCTCGATCATGCGAACGAGTTCGTTGAAGTGGCCATCTACGACCATATCGCCACCTTGCACTCCGTCCTCGAATAAATTGCTTATGCGATCCAGGGTAGAGCGGGCGGCTCCTTTTACATCCGCTACAGCATCAGTATTGTCAATAAGTCCGAGTAGACCTTCGACCAGCATTTTTTGCAAAGCGCGATTGTAGGTATCGGATACCTCATCGCCATTGAATATGCCTTCGAAAGTTTGATCCATAAGGTCGGAGAGTCCGTACTGATTGCTACCGTAGACCGCTTCTTGCTCAGCCAGGCGATTTAAGCGGGCAACTAGCATCAAATTGCCCAGGGCACGCGCTTGAACGCCTTTGATGCGATCAGCTACTCCTGTGGGTGAAATGCGCTGCAAAATGTCCTGATCGATCAGCCATTGGGGTGTGGTAAAAACATTGTCAGAAATCCAGGCGACGGCCTCGCGCTGGCGATCGGTGGGAACAGGTTCGTATACGATGCGATCTTCATCGGCACTTCGTTGCCATTCGTAGACGCCAGCTACATTGCTCGACACATGACCGATGTAGCGACCAAACTGGCCGATGACTTGCCCGTAAAGCTCATTGAGATCGTCGTAGAAATAGCCTTCCCTTTCTGTCCATTCGATGAGCTGGGGTACAATGCGCTTCAAGTTAGCCAATCCGAGGCTGGAGGCCTCTACTGCGTCGTCGCTGAGGTCTTCGGTCTGCGCGCTGGGATCGTGACCACGGAATCGCTGACGGCCAAAGCGATAGACGCGATCGTCTGCTTTTTCGCGAACCATGCGGTTGAGGATGACTCGCTCTTCTTCTGCGCTATTGGCTTCGGGTATGGGCAAGTAACCATAGCGGATAGACCAAAAGTCGTATGGGCCGATGCGCGGATGCAAACCCACATCGCCATCACCCGGCTGAGCAACGTAGTTGAACCGGGCGTAATCCATGATGGAAGGTGCGGTACCGTTTTCCTGTACAAAGCCCGGTGTGCGCAGCTGCTCTACGGTATATGCGGCACTGGATCCCATATTGTGGGGCAGGCCGAGTGTATGACCGACCTCGTGTGCACTCACAAAGCGAATGAGCTCGCCCATGACCCTTTTATTGAAGTCTACCCCTCGCGCTTCGGGGTTTACGGCAGCTGTCTGAACGAAAAACCAATTGCGCAGCAGGTTCATCACGTTGTGATACCAGATGATGTCGCTTTCGAGTATCTCGCCAGTGCGCGGATCGTGTACGTGCGGCCCCATGGCATTTTGTATGCTGGTCGATACATAGCGGATTACGCTGTAGCGCACATCCTCTGGGCTCCAGTCCGGGTCTTCTTCCGGGCTTGGTGGGTCTTTGGCCATAATGGCATTGCGCAAACCTATGGCCTCGAATGTTCCTTGCCAGTCGTCTACACCTTGCTTGATGTATGGGCGCCATTCTTCTGGCGTAGCCGGATCTATATAGTAGACAATGGGCTTTTTGACATCGACCAGCTCGCCTCTTTCCCAGGCGGCCATATCTACGGGCTCTAATCGCCAGCGAGTGATATAGCGACGGGACTCAGCCCGCTGGGCATCGAGGCTGTAATCGATCTGCGAGAGGCTGAAATAGGAAACCCTCGGATCGTAGAGACGGGGCTGCATGGGCTCTTCGGGTAGCTTGATGAAGCTCTGATTCATCTCGACCGACATACTGCCCGTGATCTGATTATCGGGTAGCTGATCGCCTCTGTAGGTGAGCACATGCCTGACTTCTACATTTTCAGGAAAAGCTTTACTGCGTACGATGAGGGAGCGGTCCTTATCGAGTCCCTTTATGACGAAACTCTTTCGCTGAGATTGCGATAGTGGGCCAATCATGGCTACATCGCTGGTAAAAAGAGAAGTAACATCTATCACGACCGAGCTGCTGTCTTTGCCAAAGTTTTCTGGATCGAAGCTCATAATGATGGGCTCGAAATTGTTGACCTGAACCGACTGGTAGATGGGATCTTCTTCGTCGGCGACGGAATTGTAGCTCACGGACCGGAGTAGAACCTTGCCATCCATCATTTGCCAGCGAATGACTTGCTGGGGGCGAGAGCGCATTCCGGCTCCGCCGAAGTTGAGGTTGCGCACATGGCCACTGATGCGGGAAACCACCAGAATTTCTTCACCTAGCAGATCCAGCGGAAGCTCGAATAGGAGTTTGCCATCTTTGTGATGGATGGTAAAAAGACCTTCATCGGTTTCGTAATCTTCCAGGAACTCTGCATATTTCTCTGCCTGCGTTTTTTCTTTCTCCTCCTCTTCGGAAGTATCGGGCGTATCATCGGGCTGAGCTACTAGTAGGCTTGGTGCCAGTAGCATTAGTAAAAAGAGATAGTGTAGTCTCTGCATGAAGTTGACTTTAGAAATAAGCTCATCAAGACTTTTAAACTCTGTCTATTTGAGCGTAGGAGATACCATAAATAATAACTAGAACTGCCCCTTAGTTTAGGGATAGACCGGCACAGATTTAAAGATTAGCTGAAAACTTGTCCAGCAGCCGATTGGTCTGAAGTTGCAATTTCTTCTGGAAAAACCCCGTCCAGCCCAGCAGCTGACCTTGAAAGCCGAGTGCCTGACCGGCCCAGCGATGCAGGCTGAAGTGATCTCTATGCTCAATGATGAGTCCATCCTGGAATCGGAATTGCGCCTGGATTTTATTGTGTACCCTACGGCCGGTCTTACTGAAGTCGTATTGAGCTTCCCATTTGGCACTGCCCTGATCTCCATCTATTTGAATATCTGAGAAGGTGAGACGGAAGTCTTTGCCTTGCTGGTTGGCACATAGCATACGCCACATGTTTCGCGCACGTTCGCCACGCAATTCTCCAAAGGCTGGATCGTGAAATACTATATCATCGTGATAGCATTGGCCCATAGCCTCCGCATCCAGTCGAGCGAAGGCTTCGTAGAAATCTTGGATTAACATGGAGGCAAGATAAATAAGCTTTAACAGCAACCGCTACTCGGTGTACAAGCACCAGGAGATGCAATCATGGAGTCGAGTGAAACCCTCGCCGTTTGATCAGGTACTCCACAATCACTTTTAGCCAGGCAATCGGTCATGGTCCCTGCAAGTTGAAGCTTACCGTCAGCTACTTCCAGTTTGAAGCGCTCGATGGTACGGGCTCCCTGATACTCAACTTCGACATCCCAATCGCCTAAACCAAGGGTGCGCTCACCCATTTCAATGATGTTGCGCAGTTTTTCAGCTGACAAACGGTGATCGTAGTCGTCTGCTGTCCACAATTGCAGGCTGACTGCTTTTTCTACTCGGAGGGTTCCCCCACAGTCCACAAATTGCTTACTGATCTCTCCGATTTCTGTGAGGTGAAAATGGCTAGGTACCTGAGTACCATCGGCCAGAAAGATGTCCAGTTCTGATTGAGAACCGAGGTAGTTTTTAAGTTGAGATAGCGTCATGATGGGAGAAAGTCTTTATAAAATCTAAAATACACTCCATGTGCGTACAGAGTTTGAAAAAACCTGAAGATTACTTCAAAATATCATACAAATGGGTGATGTGGCTGAGTGAAGCCAAAATATAGCTTTGGCATAAAAATGGATACCCCATGAAAACAAAGCTTTACGCCTTCTTCATGCTCTCACTATTTACTAGCCATCAGGCCGTTATTGCACAAAGCGGAGACATAGAAGGCAGCGAAGA
>JBCDFE010000026.1:0-26744 GCA_039178745.1 Bacteroidota bacterium
AGCACAACCAACAACCTAGAAAACGCACCAATTCAGGAATACTTAGGTCTTGTGACCGGTGAAACGATCATAGGGACAAACGTATTCAGAGACGTCTTTGCAAGTATAAGAGACATCGTTGGTGGTCGATCGGGCTCGTACGAAAAGGTACTCAAAGACGCTAAAGACATTGCCATGCAAGAGATGACAAGCAGAGCGGAATCCTTGGGGGCAAATGCCATCGTTGGTATAGATTTGGATTACGAAACCCTGGGATCGGGCATGCTCATGGTTATAGCTACAGGCACAGCGGTGAGGACCTAACTCTTTTTGAAACCATCTGAAAAGTCTAAAATGAAATTCTACACTTTATATCTGTTGTCTTTATTTCTGATCATCTGCGGTTGTGGATTTGATAATGAGCGCTCAAATAGTAGCGCCGATTCTGACTATGAATCCCCGGCTGAGAACCAGATCAGCGACGCAGGAGAAGTAGCCTTGGAGCTGGAATCTAACGACGAGATGCGATACGATAAATCCTTGCTTAGAGTGAAAGCCGGCCAGCGGGTTACGCTGGTCCTAAAGCATACAGGTGAGCTCCAGGAATCACTGATGGGCCACAATTTTGTGCTGCTTAAAAAGGGAACCAACATCGATGACTTCGCCGCTGAAGCTGTCGCTGCTACCGGGAATGATTATATTCCGGAGTCTAGTAACGCCATTATTGCGCATACCGAAATGATTGGTGGTGGAGAGCAGACCAGTGTTTCGTTTACTGCTCCGTCTAAAGGCGCCTACGATTACATCTGCACCTTCCCAGGTCACTACGGACTAATGAGAGGTAAATTTATAGTAGAATAAGTAGACCAATCGGTCCAAAATAAATAATAAACAATTGGTACTTTAATTTAATATTTATTCTGTTTATTTGATCTATATTGGAGAATCTTGTCTAAAATAGCCAGGTATGCAGAAGATTGTATTTTCTACTTTTTTATTGCTTTTCATATGTGATACGGCATTTGCTGTATCTCAACGAGCAGGCACTTGGCGCTGGAGAGCGGATGATGGTGATGTAATAGACGCTACTTGGCTGGCCGATGAAAACACAACCCTGATAACCGATGATACGGGCATCATTAGGTTGCGCTGGGAAATGTCTGACGAGGATCCGGCTACCCAGGGCAATAGCTCATTCACGAATAGCTATCAGCTCAGGGTGGGCTTGGTTGGTGAAGGTACAGCAGATATGACACCCGTTACCACAAGTAGTTCGCCTTTTAGACTGGCTGATTCTCCGAATTTGATCGACGAAGATCCCATCAACGATGATTTGTTAACCGATTGTGTAGGTAGCGATTTCCTTCCGGGGGCCGTCATAGAATCAGACGGCAATAGATCTATGACATTTATGAGCGCTACCAATCAAGTCTTGGAAAATGAATGGGTAATTCAAGCTAACGGGGCCGTTTTGGGGACCGAATATTTGTTTAAGCTTACAGGTATTGCCCCCGGCAGTAATTTCGACTGGTCCCCAGCTGGCCCACCTAATGGGCCGACATGTGCAGAAGGTGGGGCAACACTGACTTTCGATATTACTGCCCCGGTAACCTATCTGGGTTTTAGGGGCCAGGAAATGAGTGAAGGTGTAAAAATATGGTGGTCGACTGAGGTCGAAGTCGACAACCATTACTTCGAATTGCGCAGAAGCGACGATAAAGGCCGGTCTTTCAAAACGATAGCAACCATCGAGGGTAATGGTAGCACCAGCACCACTTCTTTTTACGATTTCACAGACCGTGATTTCGTTCAGGGATCTGCCAATTACTACCAGCTTCGTCAGGTTGATTTTGACGGCCAATATGAGGATAGCCAGATTATTATTGTAAATACCAAGGGCGATGTCGATATTATCGTAGGTGAATTATTTCCCAATCCGGCCAATGCGGATATCATCAATCTGGATGTTTACACAGCAAGTGAGCAATTGGTCGAGTATACGGTATTCAATCAGCTTGGCCAAGCATTACTGACCAATCGCGTTCAACTTAATGCTGGCGACCAAAGGCTTCAGTTCGATACCCGCAGCTTATCAAGCGGCAATTACTACGTACAAATCAGTAATGGAATTACCCTCAACCAATCACTGAGATTCACGATACGGTAGGCCGTCGTGGGGCAAACCAGATCAGCCAAATATTTATTCCCAGCTCTCTCAGGCGTATTGCATGCACTGAGTATACAGCTGCCCTATGGCGGGATACTTAGTTTGGTTGCCTTTGTTCCGCTAATGGTGCAAGCTCGTAGGCAGCCGTCCTGGTCAACGGTAGTGAGGAGTGCCCTCATCTATTCACTGCTATACGCACTTTTAGTTCAGGTTTGGGTCCTGGATTCTGTATGGTTGATCAATGCCCGTTTTAGCCCAGAAGGCGTTCTCTATTATTTTGTACTTGTGCTGGCCACTGCGGCTCATGGCTTCGCACATGCGTTGGTAATCTATCTAGCGATGCGAAAATTTTCGGGTCGTTTTTGGCTCCAGTGTATGCTACTACCTGCTGCGCTAGTCATACTGGAATCTTTACAATTTTTGCTTTGGATAGGTATACTTCCATGGAGTACGCTGCCTATCGGATATGTGTTGGGACCTATCAGTCCACTTATTCAGTTTGCATCGATAGGGGGCGTCTGGATAGTCAGTTATCTAGTTTACGCCTCAAATCTTTTGTGCGCCGAGTTGTCTATTCAGCCCGATAGAAAGCTGGTTTTTTCACTGCTTGGCTTTTTCGCGATTTGGTTTGGCATAGGTTATACTGTGATGTCAAAAAACGAAAGGCATGAATTTACGGATTTGAGTATTGTACTATTAATTGATGGTGTAGATCACAAACCCTGGTCGGATGAAAATGGAAATCAACGCGCTCAACATATCATCGAGCAGGCCGAAGACAAAATTGAATTAGGGCCTTTAGATCTCATCCTTTGGTCAGAGACAGCCATTCCTTGGACTTTCCAGACAGACGATGATCTGGTTCGGTACGCACTTCAGGCCACTTTGGAATCAGGAGCGCACCATCTTATTGGTACCAAATACGAAGACCCTGCAACTGGCGAATTGTACAATGTCGCCTTACTCATAGCAGCAGATGGTGCAATTGTCGACGTGTACAAAAAAACCAAGCCTTTGCCTTTACTGGAATCAGAGCTGTTTGGTATGCTTTCATCAGACAGAAATGATCTATCCTTGTCGAGCTCTGAGACGGTTACTCTCATATCACTTCATAATATAAAACTAGGTGTAGGTATTTGCAACGAGTGGATGAGATCAGATTTTGGAAAAACGCTTCACAGAAGAGGCGCACAACTTTTTGTAAACCTCAGCAACAATAATTATTTCCGTTTGCCCATGATGAAGGTCCAACACCTCAACTACTGCTTGTTTAGATGTGTGGAGAACCGTTTACCTATGGTGGTGAACAACAACCTCGGATATTCCGGTTGGATAAACGAAGCTGGAAGATTTCACTCAGACCCTAAATATTAGCGCCGGATCAATAGACAAAGGACTTGCACTATATTTGCAAATGCCTGGCTGCAGGCGGCAAAGCAAGCTTAACAACCGATCATTACAACTACTCTACATGTCTGTACGCGCTGAACAAATTATGTCTTTGGCCGGAGTCGATTTCTCTGGTATGTCACAAAGTGAGCTCTCCGAGCTCTTCAGTCAATATTTCAAAACCGGTATTCACGGCATTTGCTTCAGTTCTTACGTAGAGGGCCAGGAACCTGGAGATATCATCGGTGCAGCTCAAATCGAGGCAAGGATTAAAATTCTAAAGCCCTACACCAATTGGGTCAGGACCTTCTCATGCACAGATGGCAACGAGCTCATTCCTGGAATAGCTAAAGCTCATGGTCTCAAAACGATGGTTGGTGCCTGGCTGAGCGACGATCTGGAGTTGAATGAGAGAGAAATTGAGAACTTGGTTAAGGTAGTAAAGGACGGTCAGGCCGATTTAGTGGCAGTAGGCAATGAAGTGCTCTACCGGAAAGAGCTGACCGAGAAAGAGCTACTAGCCTATATCCATAAAGTGAAAGAATTAGTACCCGAAGCAGAGGTTGGCTATGTCGATGCTTATTATGAATTTAAAAATAGACCAGCAATTACAGAAGCTTGTGATGTGATCTACGCCAACTGCTATCCTTTTTGGGAAGGCTGCCATATCGATTATTCACTGCCCTACATGAAAACCATGTACCAGATGGCCGTTCAGGCTGGTCAAGGTAAGCGAGTGGTCATCAGCGAAACGGGCTGGCCCAGTCAGGGCACAAACTTCAAAGCTTCTCAGACTTCCTTGGAAAATGCCATGCGATATTTCATTAATACGCAGCAATGGAGCGAGGCAGAAAATATCGAAGTCATGTACTTTTCCAGCTTCGACGAAGCCTGGAAAGTCGGTGATGAAGGTGACGTTGGTGCATACTGGGGAATCTGGGATAAGGATGGCAAGCCTAAATTTTTCTAATTCAAGAACCAGCAATGGACAGATATAAGGTGTTGAATTTTAGGTTCGATCCTGCAATTTGTTACTCAGGATATCGGGAAGGCCAGAGTCCGGATATTGGAGTATACCCAACCTATGAACAGATCAAAGAGGATCTGGAAATCCTGCACGGTCGCTGGAAATATCTCCGATTGTACGATTGTAGCCGCCATGCTGAAATCGTTCTGGATGTTATCGAGACGGAGCATTTCGATTTTCAGCTTATGCAAGGAGCATATATAGCTGCGGAAGTCAGCAACCCCAACTGTCCATGGGGGGCTATGTATCCTGAAGGCGTTCTACGCAATAATCAAAAGAAAAACGAGGAAGAAATACAGCGATTGATTGCGCTGGCAAATCGGTACCCCGATATCATTGCTTCCCTCTCGGTAGGCAATGAGGCTACCGTTGATTGGACAGACCATCTGGTGCCCGTTCGCCAAGTTATAGAATACGCCCGCATGGTAAAAAAGGGAGCGAAACAACCCGTCACCTTCTGTGAAAACTATGTACCCTGGCACCATAAACTCGTTCCACTAGTCGATGAACTCGATTTTATTTCCATTCACACCTATCCGGTTTGGGAGTATAAAAGCATAGATGAAGCACTGGCTTACACCAAGGATAATTTTTACAGCGTCGCCGAAAAGTATCCAAATAAGCCAGTTGTGATCACAGAGGCCGGCTGGACTACAAATTCAAATGGCAGAGGGATAGAACCCCACAACGTCAGTGAAGAGCTACAGGAAATCTACTACCATGATTTAACCGAATGGACCTCGAAAGAAGGTATTATCACCTTTGTATTCGAAGCTTTCGACGAGCCGTGGAAGGGTTCTCCTGATGCTATGGAACCCGAAAAACACTGGGGCCTTTTCAAAGTAGACCGAACGCCCAAAAGAGTGATGATGCCCTTTTATCCCGTACTGGACATATAAAATAGTCGAAAAGGTAACAGTAGTTAGCCTTATGTAATAAATTATAAACACACAACAATGCAGTCATTCCATCTGATTCTCCTCTTTATTTTTAGCGGTCTAGTGTCTGTGCATGCGCAAGTGAGCGTCAGTTATGGAGATGCGGTATTCGGCTCTTGTGAAATCGTCAGAGCCGGTATTGGCAATACTGGCGAAAGCTTATCCTTAGTGATTTCAGAAATTAATATGGACAGGCCCGAACTGCTGAGCGACAATATCGATGCACCCGATAACTATCAACTAATCCTGGAGGTCAGCCTCCCGGATGGCGTACCCTTTCCCATTACCAGCGAGCTAAGAAACCAGCTAACCATCGATAAGTCCAGCATCAGGCACGGCATGGAAGACCAAGCATACTTTGAAGCTCAAATGGCCGCAAATGCAGATCAATTCCGGGTCAGAGAACAAGCAGCTGCGGCAGCTCAAGACGATAAGGCGAGTATAGAAGAGCGTTCCAGAGAAATAGCTATGAAAATGCAATCGGGTGAGATTAGTATAGAAGAGGGAACGAATCAGCTCGAAGCCATCATGCAAGAAGCAAATACTCTGATCGCATCTATCCCCGAAGAACCAGAAATCGACGATCTGGCAGAGCCCGCCTTGTATTCAATTATATTTAGTGATCAGCGCGACGATACCGAATCGAAACCAATTGAAGGCCAACTACTTATAAGCAAATTCACCGAGACAGAATTTGTAGCCACATTTACTGGACGCCATGTTGTTGAGTGCTACAGTGCGCGTGCAGTTGCTACCTCAGGCGATGAATGTACACAAGTAGAATCTGCCTTAATGCCCGGTACGGAAGTGCTTACCGAAGGAGACATTAGCATCTCCATCCATGTACAATTGAAAGAGTTTAATGACCACCGCTAGTGCTTGGATTGCTGATATAGTCAGGTAGCTTTTGTATGTAACGCACCTTCAATCATAGGTATTAATGAGCAAACAACGAGCATGAAAACCTCACTTTGGCTCTTGCTGCCTCTGGTATATCTATTAGTTGCCTGTACAGGAGCAAAAAAATTATATGTCGACGCCAATAACCAGGGATCTTCCAGCGGAACGGCAACGGCCCCATACACTAACATAAATGCCGCAATACAAGCGGCCAGTCCAGGAGATACCATTGTTGTTGCACCCGGTTTGTATCGAGAAAACGTAATTATGAAAAGCGGTATCTCGATCGTTAGCCAATTTGTCGGCAGAGCCATCATCGATGGTCAGGCGGGGATGGATGGCGGCAACCCCAGCATAAGGGCAGCTGAATCTTGTCTGATTGAGGGTTTTACCATTCGGGGAGGCTATGATGGGATCGTTTGCGACGGCACTTCACCGGTCATCAGGCACTGCATAATCAGAAGTAACTATGGCGATGCAGGCGTAGTGTGCCTCAATGGTTCCAAAGCCATCGTCGAGAATAATACCATTCTGGGTAATCTTGGAAGTTCCTACAGTAGGTTACCGACGGGGATCTATTGTGAGCAAGCCAGCCCCATAATCCGCAACAATATTGTTACCGGAAATCACTTTGGTATTTCTCCTTACCTCTCTACGCCAAGTCTCAGCTACAACAATGTCTGGGGCAACATATCCAACTATGGGTATAGCGCATCGGCAGGGCAGGGGTCGATCAGTAAAAACCCCAAACTCATTGACGAATCAAGAAATGACTTGCAACTGGTCAGTGGTTCTCCATGCATAAATAGTGGCGCACCAGGCACCGCTTTTCAAGACAGCGATGGCAGTCGAAACGATATGGGGGCGCTCAGGACGGGAAACGCAAGCAACTTACCTCCACCATTCTCGCTGCAGGAATATTTTTTAGAAAGCGTACTTGGATGCACAGAAAAAACTTCGGGCATCGAGTGCAACGGTCTAAGCCGGTTTGTCAACGATCCGGTTTTTTATTTTAAAAACCATGCAAACTCTGTAGGCGCTGCACAGATAAAATCGGCTATAATCCAGGCCGTTCCCATTCTGAGTGGAGGAAAACTCAAAGCCCAGTTCGTCAATTCTTTAAGTCCCAACACAGACACTTGTCAGCTCGTCACCATAACCTTTGTTCAAGGTGGAGGTAGAGGAGCTCGCTTCCATAAAGGAGCTAGTTGTAGGAATGGTTCCGCCCAATTGACGTTGAGTAATAGGGGGACAGAATTAATTGGAGGCGAATTGGATATGCCAGACACTTCCCAGTATGGAATAACTGGAGCCAATAGACAATTTACAGAGACTTTGCTACACGAGTTGGGGCACGTAATAGGGCTAGACCACTCCTGGCGCGGGCTGGGCAATATGGTTACTCGACTGCAAGGGGGGAATTTTGAATATGATCCCGTAGAAATTTTGGCCACTAAATCCATGTTCAATTATCAGCCTGGTCAGACCATCGCTCAGCTCTTGGCTGCCAACTTCATCACCCAAGATGTATTTCACGTTTATCCTCAAATCGATAGCTTATTGAAAGTCGACAACAGAGATTTTGATGTGGGAATCGATTCTGTCTCCGTCGGTGATGTAATCGTGTTGCTAGGGTCGCGCTTCACTTTAAAATACAGCGGCGAAACGGAAACTTCCTTTCGCCCAGCTGATTATGCTTTTCCCACCGTCAACTTCAATGGCATTGAGGTGACAGCTGACCCAAGCATTCAGTCTAGCTACGTCGGTACGCCTACAGCGAGGTTGCGTGTTAAAATTCCGCCAGGAGCTACTAGCGGCTACATTTTCCTGACCCGCAGAGGGATGGCGAGTAATCCTGTTTATTTAGAAATTAAATGATTATTATTTCGGACTTCCGCAGGTCGGGTTCTCTGCTCGGTTACTGACCTGCGGAAGTCCTGAAAACAAAACAGCCAATAAGAAAATGCACCTCATTTATAGAACGATATTTTTACTAAGCATCCTTTCCTTTTTCATCGCCTGTGGCACATCTGGTGGAGCTTCAGAATCTGCAGTCCAGGAAGTTTCGCCTGAGCCACAAACCTCGCTCGAAGCGTCGACTGAGCTACCCGAACTAATTGACCCTTGCTCTGTGGCTGTTGACGATTTAATTGCAGCTTTCGGCTGGTCTGATGGTACAGGACCGTTCCCTAATGCATCCAACAAAGTCGATTTTCGAGCTTGTGATTATGTAGGTAGTGGAGCAGATGGCCGATTGACCATCCAGGCCAGGAGAATGGGGCAAGAGGCGACTTTTAATAAATATTTGGAGTTGAATTTTCGGGCGGCCCTCGGTAGCAACTCCGGGAGCATGAGCTGGCGCAGCGTAGATGGTTGGGGAGATCAGGCCATCTATGGTCATGGTCAAAACGGCCCCAATCGAGTTTATCGCCTGGAATACCGCTTGGGCAACCACACCAAGATCAGCTTATCTTACACAGCTACTGAAGAGCGAGATCCGGAAGCTATGCTGGTTGCTTTGGAAGCTGTTGCTGGGAGTTTTTGATTTCAGATGTTTGCACCCAACTATCTAAACACCAAATACGCCAGCGGCCGTTTAATAAAATCCTTACCCACACGAGCAAAAACCCTCGGTAACCAGATCAGTCGCATGCCTCTACTTCTCAGTGCCAAGTAAAGAGTCAGCCCAAAACTGACGAGGAAATTAGTTAGCCCAATGATAATTGCACCAAGTAGAGAAAAGCAAATGACAGAAATGGCCAGTTGTCCTTTCATCATCGCATAGCCTACATACGAGGTGCTGAATGCGATATGCCTGATGTCTACTTTAAATGGCAGATAATCTGAGAGCAGAAATACAGAGCCGAGCATAAAGCCAAGACTGATATTGCCTAGTACAGATCCAATGTTCTTTTCAAACCACTTGGCAAATTTTGCCGATTTAAAAAACAGCGGGCTATGCTTGATGCGAAAGGCCACTTTGCTTGCAACTACCTTATTGTCTATATAGCCAGAGATTAAACCTGCTGTTGCCAGAAAAACACCAGCTAGAGCTGCAAATCCGACCAGCTGCAAACTCGGTTTGGTGTTTTTCACGAGATAATCGGGTTTTATCGTGCTGGTCAAACTGGAAATGTCAACAACATCTAGCAACTTATATATGGCAATGGCACTGATCAAGGCCATAATGAAATTGCCTGCCAGGGAGATAAACTGACTCTGAAATACTCGGCGAATCAATTGAAGTACCGCTTGCATTGATTTAAACTGGGGGTCTTCACTTTTGTCGAGATAGTCCGCAATGGTAGAGGCCGTCATAGCCGGTTGCTTGGTAGCAATGATGCCGCCTAGCTGTTTTACCACAATGAAGCAAGCCGCATAATTGAGGCTAAAGACCATAGCGTTAGTGCCTTTACTGAAGCCTTGTGCATCTAGCCAGAGTTTTATCAAGGCAAAGATGGCGATGAGTGCGCCACCACCTATGGCTTTTCGGCCAAATTTGTAGTACTCTTTTTTGTCTTCTGCTATGTATTTCTCTCCCTTGTTGGAGGTGTGCTCCACCGTCTCTAGAGCCAGCAAATCCAAATGTCGATTGATATATCTCAAGACACTTCGATTCTGCTTTTCACTCAAGCGGAACTCCTTGAAAAGTTGGGTCCATATAGTTTTGTCCTCTAAGTTTTGTTTGAGCCTCAAGAGGGTGCGCGTACGATCTATATATTCTAACATTCGGCGTGTAGCGATCGTCAGCCTTAGACTTGTACCCGAATTATTTTTATTGAGTCTCAGGTCTACTATTTGTTTGCGGGCTCGTTGCAGGGCTTCGTCGAGGTCAAAGACCAGATGCTCGTTTATTCCTTCTAATTTGTGGGAGATTTCAAAGATCTTTTGGAAGGGACATGGGGCCTCTTCCAACTCTTTAGCCAGTTTATGCTTTATGAAACTGTCTAGTCCAAAGGCAGCCAGCTTAGAGCATAAGGCTTGTATAGCCTGGTCTAATTCAGTGCACAATGGGTGCTGTGATATATTTCCCCAGGGCAAGGATTCGAGTAGGGCTTTTTCCTGACTGGCATTCTTGAGTAGCTCATAGTTTATGGTTCCTTCTTCTGGAACCGGGGGAAGGATTTTCCAAAGCAACCTGCGCCATACGCCAGCGAAAAATCCGTAGTCCTGCACCAATGAATACTTGGTGAAAAACGCATAAAAACTCAGCTTCCTTTTATCTGAAGGCATACCAATGAACAATCAGAAAGGATATTGTTCACCATAGTTTCCGGGGTCTGGACAATATTCTAAATTTGCCACATGAGCTACGACTACATCATTGTAGGAGCTGGAAGTGCCGGATGCTTGCTGGCCAACCGCCTATCAGCAAATCCGAATAACTCTGTTTTGTTGGTGGAAGCAGGAGGCCCCGACAATAAGCCAGAGATACGCATACCAGGTGGCTATCCTAAGTTGCACCGTACCAAAGTAGATTGGAATTTCACCTCAGAGCCCCAAGAGAATCTCCTGGGAAGAAGAATGTTTTTACCCAGAGGTAAAACCCTTGGGGGATCTAGCTCGACCAACGCAATGGCATATGTGCGTGGCAATCGGGCGGATTATGACGAATGGGCAAAACTTGGAAACGACGGCTGGTCCTACGAGGATGTACTCCCTTATTTCAAGCGGCATGAGCATAGCCGAGATATACAAAGCACCTGCAGGGGCCAAGATGGCGAGCTAAACGTTATTGTACCCGACACCTTCCCATCTATATACGCCGAGCCATTCATGGAAGCTTGTGAGCTTGCTGGCATACCCAAAAATCCCGATTACAATGGAGACCAACAAGCAGGTGTTGGTCCGTTTCAAGCTACCATTAAAAAGGGCAAAAGGCACAGCAGTGCAGATGCTTTTCTGAAGCCGGTCATGCGCCGTGAGAACCTACGTGTACTGACCCATACGATGACCAGTAAGATCCTGTTCAAGGATAGGAGAGCATCAGGTATAGAGGCAATTGGAAAAAACGGTAAAAGGCTAAGTTTTCAAGCCAAAAAAGAAGTCATACTTAGTGCGGGCTCCTTCGCCTCTCCCCAGTTGCTCCTGCTGTCTGGCATCGGCGATGAACAAGATTTGCGTGCTATGGGTATTAGCTGCCTATGTCATTTGCCGGGCGTCGGGAAGAATTTACAGGACCACCTCTTTTGCATTGTCAGCGCACTCACCAAAAAGCAACGCGCCCAAAACCACCATGTGCCTACCTGGATGCAGGCAAAAGATGCGGTTTACTACCTATTGACCAAGAAAGGCATATTGAGTACTTCCCCGCTATCGACGGCAGCTTTTTTGAATTTGCTCGATCCGAGTGGAAGAGTAGATTGTCAATTTCACTTCATCACCTGCCACTTGGGCGATGATTACCAGGCAGATTTTCATGACCTCAAAACCTTTCCAACCACAGACGGCATTTCTATATGGCCAACCCTTCTCAGGCCCAAAAGCCGGGGAAGCGTAAAACTCAGATCCAATCGCATAGAAGATCAACCCATTATTCAGCCCAACTTTTTGTCAGCACCTCAAGATCGGGAGCTTCTGATCGCAGGGGTTAAAAAGGCATACGAGATCCTGCAATCGGACCCGCTAAAACCCCATCTGAAATCCATCAACGCTCCCCTGGACATGAGTTCAGATGAAGCCATCCTCAGACATATTCAGAAGCGGGCAGAGACGGTTTATCACCCGGTCGGCACCTGCAAAATGGGAAGCGACGGCATGGCTGTAGTAGACGCCAACTTGCGGGTGCGCGGCGTTTCGGGTCTGCGGGTCATCGATGCCTCTATAATGCCCACTATCGTTTCGGGAAACACTAATGCACCAGTTTACATGATTGCTGAAAAAGGAGCAGATATGATCTTAAATCCGATTAAGGCTAGTAGCCGTAAAAATTCTGTTGCTACAAGCTAGTTCACTTCTGGAAAAAGGTTTAGATATCAAGATGGAAGAAAAAATAAATAGGACATTCAAGCTTATGATCGATGAGCTTGAAAGTAAGCGGCAAGAACTTCTGGCAGAGAACGAAATGGATGTATCCAACTGCGATCCTTCCGACGTCGCCTTATACGATCGATTGCATGTAAATGATCAGAAGATCGATGGCATGATCGAGAGTCTGGAGAAATTGATCGCTAAGGATTACCCGGTCAATAAGAAGCTGTACGCCTTTACCCACGAGAATGGCCTGGAAATAGAAAACAGGACGGCTCCCTTTGGCACCATCATGATCATTTACGAGTCTCGACCCGACGTGACCGTAGAGGCTACAGCCACGGCCTTAAAATCGGGCAATAAAATATTGTTGAAAGGCGGCAAGGAGGCCAGAAGAAGCAATCTTGTGCTGCACGCCTGCTGGGAGCGGGCATTGAGACAAGCTGGCCTTTCCAGTGAGCGGGTGCGTTTTTTGGACTTCCGCAGGTCGGAACTGCAAGCGTATTTGAAAAATCCAGATACGACTATAGATTTGATCATCCCCAGAGGTGGAGAAAAACTCATCGAATATGTCCATAGCGTAGCCCAGTGTCCGGTCTTGGTTAGTGGGCGCGGCAACAACTTTCTGTATGTGTCCAAAGAGGCCGACCTGCCTATGGCCAAAAAAATAATTATGCAGTCTAAGCTGTCAAAAATCTCAGCTTGCAACGCTTTGGATAAGGTCTTGGTCCACCAGCAAGTTCCAGATAGCTTTGTGACCAACCTAAAAGATGAATTGCAGACACAGCAAGTCGAGCTGGTTACCGAACGGAATGGTGAAGTCTGGAAGGAAGAATTTCTCGATCTCAAAATCCTGATCGACAGGGTAGGGGACCGAGAGGAAGCTATTCAGAAGATCAATACCTACTCCGGTGGGCACTCGGCAACCATCATTACAAATAGCCGAGAAGAGGCAGATGCTTTTATGCAAGAGGTCGATTGCGCAGCCGTCTACCACAATGCGTCTACTCGCTTTACCGATGGATTCCAATTCGGATTGGGTGCCGAAATGGCCATCAGTACCGACAAGCTGCACCATCGGGGTCCGCTGGGTGTCGAGCATTTAGTCACCAATAAATGGTACGTTCGCGGACATGGCCAAACTCGATAAACCAACCTTGCTTATTAAACTGGGTACTTCGACCCTGACCAGGGGCACCGACAAGATATCCAGAGCTAAACTGGAGGATATCGCTCATCAGGTAGTCGAGTTGAGGCGGGATCATCACGTCATCATCGTCAGCTCAGGAGCCATAGCCGCTGCCAAGCAGTTTTTAGTTCTAGAGAAATTGGGCAACAACATAACAGAGAAACAGGCCTTAGCAGCTATTGGGCAGCCATTTTTAATGCGCTTGATTACCGAGGCATTTAGGGACTTTCAGATTCCCGTTGGTCAGTGCTTGCTGTCTTACAATGATCTGGGTAGTGAATCCTCTCGCAGCAATATTCACAACACCATTACCGAGCTGCTCAAGAATGGTATTCTTCCCGTCATCAATGAAAATGATACCACGGCTACAGAGGAGATTCGATTTGGAGACAACGATAAGCTATCTGGCTTGGTCGCCGCTCTTTTGAAAGTGGATAAGCTGATCTTGGTCAGTAATACCTTCGGCGTGTACGACGATGATATGCAAACCATAGGCGAGGTTGAAGACATGAATAACATTCGGAGATTTATCAGAGATGCAAAGTCTGCTCAAGGTACGGGCGGTATGGTTTCAAAGCTGGAGGCTGCAGAGATTGCTCAGCAAGCTGGTATTGAAACCTGGATCGTAAATGGAGGAGAAGAGAAAGGCGTGTTGAAGGCTATGGGTGGGCAGGTAAGATTTACCCGAATTTTAGCTGGGGCATGATGGAACAGATCAATGTTTTAATAAACGAATATGTTCGATTAAGATTTAGTCGTAACATATCTGTGTTCAGATGTATATAAGACCAGCCACGCACCTTAAATCCATTACTTTAAATCAAAATAAGCTTCCTATGAAATCCTTTTTTGTCCTACTTCTTATTACAGTATCCGCTCCTGTCTTGCTAGCTCAGCATCCTTATTATCCCTACGAGGCGGGTGAAGCCATCGAACTGGCCTACAGCGAACAGTTTGCCATGATGGGAGACTCTTACTCCAAAATTGAATTTACGACCGAAACCCAATCGATTGACGGTAATACCTACCAAGTCGTTAAAACCTATACCGGCGATGGCACAGAATTTGAGCTTTTTGTGACTTCTTATTACCGCACAGACCGAGCAGGAAATATCATAGGTCGCATGCCAGAAGAACAGGAAGAGGTTATCATTCCCAGAGTTGAAGATCTGAATCCAGGTTTTAGCTGGACGAGTAGCGAAGGAAATAACTTTGAGGTAGTTGATACTGACGCCAGTATAGAAACGCCAAACGGGACCTACTCTTCGTGTGTGCTTTTGCAGCAACTGGAGGGTGAAGGGCTCTATATCAGATCATATCTCAAGCGAGGTATTGGCATAGTTGCCATCTCATTTGTGATGGCTGGAGAGGAGACTTTGCAGTCTTATCTGGTCGAAAGTCGGTAGTCGAGATGTACAATTCGTTTGATGACTGCACGTAATCATCTTGTTTTTCCACAATTGGCGACTTGCTATGTGGAAAAATGTTGGCAACTCCACAGTTTTCCACAGTTGTGAATAAAAAAGGTACAAAAGGTTTGGAAAGCCGTACTACTTTGGTCCTCCCACCTGAATAATCAGTGCGGTAGAAATTTATTCAAAACCCAAGTCATCATGAGTGTATTTGATAAGAGGATTAACTACAAGCCTTTCGAGTATCCAGATCTCCTCCAGTTTACAGATGCCATAAATAAGTCTTATTGGGTCCATTCCGAAGTGGACTTTACTGCCGATATACAAGATTTCCGTTCTCACTTGAGTGAGAATGAAAAAGAAATCGTTAAGAAGAGCCTTCTTGCGATTGCGCAGATCGAAGTCGCCGTAAAATCCTTCTGGGGTGACCTATATCACCATTTTCCAAAACCTGAGTTCAACGGCTTGGGAGCAACCTTTGCAGAGTGTGAATTCCGCCATTCACAAGCCTATTCCCGATTGTTGGAAGTGCTGGGCTACAATTCCGAGTTCACCAACCTGATCGAGGAGCCAGTCATTCGCAAGCGAATCGACTATTTGAGCGAAGCCCTAGCTTTCACAAAGTCGGAAGACAAGAAGAAGTATGTCTTCTCGCTCATTCTTTTCTCTATTCTTATTGAGAACGTATCACTGTTTAGTCAATTTGCGATCATACTTTCCTTTACGCGCTTCCGTGGTGTGATGAAAAACATCAGCAACATCATTGCCTGGACTTCCGTAGACGAGCAGGTGCACGCCAACGCAGGCATTTACATCGTCAATGTCATCAGAAAGGAATATCCCGATTTCTTCGACGATGAGACCGTCGAGCAATTGCGTAACATTGTTTCTGACAGTATCAAGGTGGAATCCGAAATTCTCGATTGGATCTTCTCTGGCGGTGAGCTTCAGGACATCAGCAAGGAGAACTTGCTCAACTTCATGAAATTCAGAGTAGACGACAGCATGACCAAGATCGGTCTGGAAAAATTGTACTTCGTATCCGAGTACAATTACCAACCCATGGTCTGGTTCGAAGAAGAAGTATTTGCCAATACGCTAGATGATTTCTTCGCTAAGCGTCCGGTCGAATACACCAAGCACGATAAAAGTATAACCGCAGACGATTTATTCTAATGGGAGCAGAACAGACACTACAAGAAAACCGCCTTTGGTGGCTCAATGAAGAGAGCCAAAACATGCTCAACCGGGGCTACCTGCTAAAAGGAGAAACGGTCAAGACAGCCATCGAGCGCGTCGCTACAGCAGCGGCCAAAAGATTGTACAAGCCCGAAATGATTGAGCCCTTTATCGAAATGATCGAGCGGGGCTGGATGAGCCTTAGCTCGCCGATTTGGGCCAACATGGGCACAGAACGTGGACTACCCATCTCTTGCTTTAATGTCTACGTACCAGACAATATCGAGGGCATTACCCACAAGCTGGGTGAAGTCATCATGCAAACCAAAATAGGTGGTGGAACCTCCGGCTACTTTGGCGAGCTCAGAGAGCGTGGCTCAGTGGTTACAGATAACGGCAAAAGTAGTGGAGCAGTCAGTTTTATGAAGCTCTTCGACACAGCTATGGACACCATCTCTCAGGGAGGTGTACGCCGTGGTGCGTTCGCTGCCTATCTGGATATTGACCACCCTGATGTGACCGAGTTTCTCGATATCAAGAATATCGGAAATCCGATTCAGAACCTTTTCTTCGGTGTCTGTATCCCAGACTACTGGATGCAGGAGATGATCGACGGCGATCAGGAGAAGCGCAAGATCTGGGCAAAAGTACTGGAGAGCCGCCAGCAGAAAGGTTTGCCTTACCTTTTCTTCAGCGACAACATCAACCGCTTTAAGCCGGAAGTCTATAAAGACAAGAATATGACCATTCGGTCGAGTAATCTCTGCTCGGAGATTGCCCTTCCGTCCAGTCACGATGAATCTTTCATCTGCTGCTTGTCTTCCATGAACCTGGAGCTCTACGACGAGTGGAAGGATACCGATGCGGTCAAGCGCGCAGTCTACTTCCTGGATGCCGTGCTTCAAGAGTTTATCTCTAAGACCGAAGGGAACTACTACCTTTCTTCTGCCAACCGGTTTGCCAAGCGCCACCGCGCACTAGGACTGGGTGTGATGGGCTGGCACTCTTACCTGCAAAAGAACATGATACCTTTCGAGGGTATGCGCTCTAAGTCGCTGACCAACGAGATCTTCAAGCTCATCAACGATCAGTCTTACGAAGCCAGTCGCGAGCTTGCGGATATCTACGGAGAGCCCGAAGTATTGAAAGACTACGGCCGTAGAAATACGACCCTGATGGCCGTTGCTCCGACTACCTCATCTTCTGCCATTCTGGGACAGACGTCTCCCGGTATCGAGCCTTTCAGTAGCAACTACTACAAGGCTGGCCTGGCCAAGGGCAACTTCATGCGTAAGAACAAGTATTTGCGCCAGTTGCTCCAGGAGAAAGGCATCGATAACGAAGAAACCTGGCGCAGCATCATGCTCAACCACGGTAGCGTGCAGCACCTGACGGAGCTCAGTGCGGAAGAGAAAGAAGTCTTCAAAACCTTCAAGGAGATCAGCCAGTTGGAGATTATCCAGCAGGCTTCCATTCGCCAGAAGTATATCGACCAGGCCCAAAGTCTGAATCTGAACATTCCACACGACCTGCCGATCAAAGAGGTCAACAAACTCATGATCGAAGCTTGGAAGTTGGGTGTCAAGACACTTTATTACCAGCGCAGTCAGAGCGTGTCTAAGGAGTTTATCTCCAATATCGTGACTTGTTCAAGCTGCGAAGGATAGATATAATTTAGTTGCCGTACTGGTCGTTAGGCCAGTACGGCAATCACCTTTTTATGTCTAGCCCTCCACGCACCTTCTTCCAGTGGCTTCGCACCAGCCTCACCGCCAAGTTGATCACTATTGGCGTTTTACTCCTCTTTTTACTTATTCCGGCCTTTTTGCTCGATACCCTCATATACGAGCGCTTAGGTCTGCGCGATCAGGCACAAACGGAAGTTTCCTCCAAGTGGGGCTTGCAGCAAACCGTTGGTGGCCCGGTACTTTCTGTACCGTATACCGAGTACAAAACCAACGATGAAGGCGAGCAGGAGGTCGACAGAAGAGGCTACGCGCATTTTCTGCCAGAGCTACTCGATATCGATGGTGAGCTGAGCCCAGAAAACAGATATCGGGGTATTTACGTGGTGGTTCTGTACAACGCCAAGTTGCGGATCGAAGGCCAATTCGGTGCGCTCAACGAAGCGGCACTGAATCTTCAACCCGGTGCCCTGCAATGGGATCAAGCGCTTGTCACTTTGGGCATCTCAGATATGACAGGTATCAATTCTGCCATAAACATTACGGTAGACAGCCAGACCTATCGCATGGGACCTGGTACCATCACCAACGATGTTTTCAAAAGCGGAGCCAGTATTCCCATCGATTTGAGTGAAGAAAGATCCGAGCTTTCCTTCAATCTGACACTCGACTTGAATGGCAGCTCAGCTTTGTTTTTTCGGCCCTTTGCTCAAACCACCCAGGTCGACCTGAATGGCACATGGTCTGATCCGAGCTACGCGGGCCAGTTTTTGCCCAAGGACCGAAGCCTCGAAGAAGACCAGTTTGCCGCACGGTGGGAGGTTCTCCAGCTCAATCGCAACTATCCACAACAGGGTCTGGGTAATTTCATACCCGATGTGCAGGAGTACATCAACTACTCTCGCGATTACTACAACTACGGTAGTACCAGCGATAGCGATCAGTTTGGCTTGCGGCTCCTGCTCCCGGTCGACGAATACAAGAAGACAGAGCGCTCTACCAAGTACGCCATGCTGTTTGTATTCATCACCTTTCTCACTTTTTTCTTCATAGAGGTGCTCAACAAGCAGCGACTTCACCCCATCCAGTATTTGCTCATTGGTGCGGCGGTCATCCTGTTTTATATTCTTTTGCTCTCCATTAGCGAGCATCTCAATTTCAACAAGGCCTACTGGATCAGTTGCGTGGCTATAGCGGGTTTGATCACCTCATACAGTTGGTACATCCTGAAAAACGCCAAGCTCACCCTATTGGTCTGTGGTGTTTTGCTCTTGCTGTATCTATTTTTCTACTCCTTATTGCAGCTACAAGATTACGCCTTACTGGTCGGTAGTCTAGGCCTGTTCCTCATCTTGGCTACCATCATGTATCTGACCCGAAATGTAGATTGGTACAACCTGGGGGGTGAGCGGTAATGGAGTTGCTTTGTTTTAGACTTCCGCAGGTCGGAGCCTCGCGGAGACCCTCGAACATCGGGGCCAGCACTATTCTCCGTAAGTTTATTTCTCCTATTTTACTCTTCCTCGAACCCGTACTGCTGTAAGTGTCTCAACAGCCTCTTTTCATATCGGCGGTTTCGCTGGGTCCCTTTTTGTTTGCTGGCGCGCTTGCGAGTTCTTTTGTCTTTTACCACTTTCTCCACGTCTTCGGCACGCGTGATCTTGTCGTAATCTTCTACCTGAGTTCGCTTAGGCATAGTCTCTATTTACTAATGGCGGTAGCCTAATGCCAAAACGCACACAAAGTTTGACGAGTAAGCCCACAAATTATCTGTAGATTTCAGTTCTTCAAGATCATTATCGTATGGTGGGTTTGTAAAGTTATTACCTTGGGGATCGCTGACATCAAAATGAGAATGCCAAATGAAGGACACACAAATAGAACTTGAACTTTTCGGCTCAAAGGGTAGGGCCGTATTGCGGGACGGCGATCTGGTAGTTGCAGAAATGGAGTACTCTATGGCCGGCTCGAGCTTACTGATTATTAGCCATACGGAGGTAGATGAAAAACTGAAAGGGCAGGGGATAGGCCGGAAACTGCTGGATAAGATTGTTGGGCACGCTCGAGAAAACGACATTAAGATCATGCCACTTTGCCCATTTGCTAAGAGTGTATTCGACAAGGACGAATCGATCAGGGACGTGCTGAAGTAAGGTGTTGAAAATCAAAATTATGCTGAAGATTTGCTGCCTGTTGCTTGTTCTGTCCTGCCAGCTAGTGGCCACTGGTCAAATTTTGTTGGAGGACTGGCGATTCAAAACAGGGGATGATAGCTCATGGGCCGATCCATCTTTTGATGATAGCGCATGGGACAGGATCAAGGCCAATGTGCTTTACGAAAACCAGGGCTACGATTACAATGGTTACTCCTGGTATAGAGTCAGATTTTACTTGCCCGAATCCTTGCGCGAGGCCTCGTATTTGCAAGACAGTCTTCGCATATTCCTTGGGCGCGTAGATGATATTGACGAGACCTATCTGAATGGTCAAACGATTGGGGGTATCGGCACCTTTCCGGCACCGGACGGTAGTGGGGCTGTGGGTTTTTATGATAAAATTCGGAGATATGTCCTACCGTGGAATCACGAAGCTATTCGTTGGGATGAGGAGAATGTAATTGCCGTTCGCGTTTACGATGGTGGCGGCGGCGGTGGACTCTGGGGAGGCATACCGAGTGTGGGCATGGTGGATCTGATTGATTTTGTAGATATGAATATTGAAATAAGTGGATTTGAAGAACTAAATGCGGAGATATATAACAAGAAGGTACAGCTAACGAATTCAGGCTCCGAGTCTATTGAAGGCACATTAACCCTGGAAGTGAAAGATCGATATGGAACACTAGTAGATCAAAACGTTGTTGAGTTGAGCATACGACCTGCGGAAGTCCTAATACAAAATCTCACATTTCAGCCAATAGATAACGCCAGAGTTTCTTATCTCTTTGAGGAAAAGCAAACGGGCAAGCAGATATCTGACTTTCAATACACCCCCTACATTCTGACACCGCCAGAAGCGGCAGTGCCTTTAATTACCAACCCAGCAGTTTATGGCGCGCGCCCGGGCAATGAATTTCTGTGGCGTGTCTGTGCCACCGGAGCCAGGCCAATGGTTTTTGGAGCAGATAACTTGCCAAATGGGCTTGACATTAATCCGGAGACCGGTATTATCAGTGGGCGTGTAACAACTGCGGGGGAGTATCAAGTGACGATCCATGCCTCTAGTATTTATGGTCGTGCAAATGAGGTAGTCACTTTTAAAATTGGGGATACCATTGCACTCACACCCCCAATGGGATGGAACTCGTGGAATGCCTGGGGCATGCTGGTATCGGATGAAAAGGTAAGGGAGTCTGTCGATGGTTTGGTGACAAGTGGCCTGATTAATCACGGCTGGACTTATATCAATGTAGATGATGGTTGGCAGGGTGAAAGACGTGAAAACGGGGTAATCGGGACCAATGATAAGTTTCCGGATATGTGGGCCCTTGGAGAATACGTACACGATCTAGGCTTGAAATTTGGCATTTATTCCAGCCCTGGAGAGATTAGTTGCGGTGGCCTGCCTGGGAGCCTGGGACACGATATGCAAGACGTGCAGACCTGGGCTAGCTGGGGCGTGGATTATATCAAGTACGACTGGTGTTCTTATTCTGCTTATCTGCTTGAGCAGTACGGAAGAGATCAAGCGACATGGACTATTGCGGATCAGGTTCTCCCATTTAGGAATGTGGCAAATGCCATCGACTCTACGGACAGAGACATTATCCTGAGCGTTGCCAACTGGGGAATGAATGATGCCTGGGAATGGGCGCACCAAACCGGTGGCCAGCTGTGGCGCACCACGGGTGACATAGAAGATAACTGGAAGAGTGTTTCTTCCATAGGTTTTTCTCAGGAAGAGCCCAATAAATACTCGAGCCCAGGAGGCTGGGGAGACCCTGATATGCTGGTCGTGGGCTGGCTTGGATGGGGTGATAATCAACACCAATCTCGGCTGACACCCACAGAGCAGTATACGCACATCAGTCTTTGGGCGCTACTGTCTGCACCTATGATGATCGGCTGCGACCTGAGCAAGATAGACGCCTTTACCTACAATCTTCTGGCTAATCATCGGGTCAATGCCATCAATCAAGATCCTTTGGGGCAATCGGCCAGCGTCGTCTACCATCAGGATGATATTATGGTCTGGGCAAAACCCTTGCACGATGGTAGTCAGGCTATCGGTATTTTTAATCTGGCCGATGAAGATCGTCAGCTGGATATTTCATGGGCTGATATGGAACTGGAATCAGTTAGTGGTGGTTACAATGCCTGGACACACGAGCCATTTCGTGCTGGTGATGGATTTAGTGGTCACGTATATGGTCATGGGGTGCAACTGCTGGTTTTGCGATGAGGTGGAAATCTATTCGCATTTTCGCGAACACGCGAACAAACCCAGCCTGATTGCATATTTTGAGGAGACATTCTGCTGTAAATGAGCAAAGACTTTTTGCATCGTATATTTAAACCCGACAATTTTCGTCCGGATGAGTTGGAATTGGTTCTGGCTCAGTACCAAAAGAAGACCTTTGATAAGCACGATTACCTCATCGAGCTGGGCAGTAAGGCACCGTATTACTACTGGTTGGAATCTGGTTTTGCACGTTCTTATGCCATTGATACAGAAGGGAAGGATATAAGCACCAAGTTCTTTTCTGAGGGAGATATCGTTATCGATTGGCATTCCTTTTTTCTGAAAACAGATTGTCGAGAGGATATTCAGGCTATTACGCCTTGCGTGGCCTGGCGGATTGACTATGTCAATTTTATGAAACTCTTTCATATCGAGGCCTTTCGCGAAGTTGGTCGCACCTCTTTGATTAAAACCTACTTTGAGCTCAAGTCGCACTCTGTATCTGTCATAGCCGATCAAGCTAAAGACAGGTATCTGAATCTACTTGAAGCCAAGCCCGAGATAGCCATGCATGTGCCTCTCAAACAGATTGCCACCTATCTTGGAGTAACTGATACTTCACTTAGCAGAATCAGAAAACAAATCGCTCAGGAACGAGCTTCAACCAAATAACATATAATCTGGCTTCTCGTGCTACCTACTTTTGATATTCCCGTCTTTTGGTCCATGTTGTTCTTGGTCCTAATTTCGTTACCAATCATATTGCTATCAAGACTTGCCTATCGTGGGGCACCAAAAGGCAAAGGTCAATGCTATGCAGGTGTTGTTGCTTCGTCTTTTCTAGTGTACTTCGCCTTTGTGATCATTGGTGGTCAACTCGGTTGGTTTTCCAAGAATACCTTTCCCGCGAGGATCATCTTGCTAGGCACCATCCCCCTTGCGTTGTTTTTATTCGGTTTTCTATGGAGGAGTCGCATTTTTAATAATCTTAGTGATCGGCTTGAAGTTGCCGACTTTGTAGAGGTACATCTATTCCGGGTTGTGGGCGGCTTTTTTGTGATCTTGGCTTTATTGGATACGCTACCTGCATGGTTTGGTTTTATAGCTGGTGTCGGCGACGTAACTGCTGCTGTAGGTAGCATCTTTATTGCGCAGGGGCTGAGGCGCGGTTATGCACGAGCCAGGCAATGGGCCAAACTTTGGAACACTTTCGGATTGGTAGATATCTTATTTACAGCCATTGCTGCCAACGTCCTCACCAAGCTGGTATTAGATACTGGTGGTGATGGAGTAGCTGTGCTGGCACAGTTCCCTTTTCTCTTGATTCCTGCTTTTGCCCCACCAACCATCATATTTTTGCACTTGGTTATCTTTAAAAAGCTGGCCTCCTAAAAGTTGGAAGCTACTTCTTGTCATAGGGCAAGTTTTTAGCTGAAATATGGCCCCTTCTTTGTATCAGCGAAAGCAATTAACCATAAACTTTTAATCGCTCATACAATGAAAAGGACTATGCTTACCACCATCTTAACCATCACAGCCGTAGTGGCTGCTCTTTTAGCGTTCGGTTTTTACCGTTCTGTAGATCTACGCAACATCAATCTTGAAAACGAAGTCGTTATCGATGGCTCCATGACCGAAGTATTCGACTTGGTTCGCTATCTCGAAAACTTTCCGCGCTGGTCACCTTTCCTGGCCGAAGATCCCGAGCAGGAATACGAGGTGCGAGGAGTAGACGGCAAGCCAGGAGCTACCTTCCACTGGAATGGTCGCGGAGGCAAAGACATCGGATTTCAGGAGATAGCTGTAGTGGAAGAAGGAGAATACATCGAAATGCAATGCGATATTCAAAAGCCGTTTGTGGCTCATCCCACCTTCGCCTACAGTTTCAAGCAAACGCCTCAAGGCGTGCGTGTCAGTCAGCGTTTTACCCTCAAGTCGGGTGCCATAGATGCCTTGTTCATGTGGGCTTTTGGTGCAAAAAAAGAAATGAATACCATGAATCAAAAAGGGCTGGCACTGCTCAAGCAAGCTGCTGAAGAAACGCCCTAATCCAATGTGTCTAGTCAAATTGTTGCAGATACGTCTCACCTCTCTCAGTTTCGGCTGGGGGAGGTTTTTGCATTGTATTCGCATTTTCGCGAACACGCGAACAAAATTCTAAGAGCATATCAATCTTTTAATACACGAATATGTTCGTGTTAACATCGCAATCAAAATTAGCTCATGAAGACTAAAGTCTGCGCAACTTGCAAAGAAGAGCATACGGTTATGTTCCGCGTCCAGCTCCAAAAGGGCAAGACCTGGATCTTTGTGTGTAAAAGCTGCTGTGAAGATCATCAGAAGAAACCTGGTTACAGATATGGAGGAACCTGGAAGGGGAGTCGACATTGATGGACTCTTAATCTAGATTATTTTTAATTGATCGACAGACCTATAAATTTGCGTACAAACAGTTAATGTGGTATTGCTCAGCTGGTCGGGTGTATCCGTCCAGCTATCAGGCCAATCATCGAAAACATCATTCACATAATTTGAAGGAACTAAAGGTCGACAAAGGAACTATCCTTCAAAGGAAGGGTGACCCGTGTAGGAATGTGTATTCAGTCAAATCAGGGCTACTTCGGGCTTATTCAATAGATAAAAAGGGTAAGGAGCACATTTTTATGTTCGCACCCGAAGGTTGGATCATTGCAGATAATGCCCTTCCGGAAGAGCCCTGTGAATTGTTTATCGATGCCTTGGAAAACTCAGTTGTTGAGCGATCAGACAAGATCATAAATGTTGATATACTCGAAAGCCCTAAGCTCATCAAGCGTATCAGAGTTTTACAAAAGCGCATCATTATGCTCATGAGCGCTTCGGCACTTGAGCGATACGATCATTTTCTGGAAACCTATCCAGACATTGTAAAACGAGTCTCGCAAAAAATGATTGCTTCTTATTTGGGTATTACTCCAGAAGCACTCAGCACGATAAAGCGTAGAAGACTCAAGGATCAAAAAAACAAATAAAAGCCACCGATAGTGGATGGCGATACACTTCCCAAACACATAAATTGATTATGAATATTGCATTATGGATTGTCCAGGGTCTTCTGGCAGCTGCCTTTCTGATGGCTGGTTCTATGAAGCTGTCAAAATCTAAGGAAGAATTGAAAGACCAGTTGGGAGACTGGGTAGACGATTTTCCCGATCCCACAATAAAAACGATAGGACTGTTGGAAGTTCTTGGTGGGGTGGGAATTATACTTCCCATGCTGCTTGGTATACTACCAGTTTTAGTACCTGTTGCAGGCATTGGCTTGGCGCTCACCATGGCAGGTGCAATGATTGTGCACATCAAACGTGGCGAATACGGCGCGTTAAAGAACAATGTGCCCCTCTTACTTCTTGCTTTGTTTGTCATTGTAGGTCGCCTAGTATTGCTACCGGTAATCTGACTACAAACAGCCAATCTGAAGCTATGCCAATAAGGACAATCAAAAAACTAATTCACGCTCAGAAGGTGGATATGGGTGGTCATTTTCTTGACCAACCTCTGCCGGCCGATGGTACCGACTACATAGACCCTTTTTTGCTAATTCATCATTGGGATAAGGCAGTTCCTGCTGGTTTGAGGCCGCAAGAAGTAGGTGTTCCCCCACACCCACACCGGGGGTTTTCTCCGGTTACCTTTATTTATAAAGGCGATTTGCAGCATAGAGATTCGTTGGGAAACAATGCTATTGTCAGTGCAGGTGGAACGCAGTGGATGCACGCTGGCAGAGGCATTACACATAGTGAAAGACCTAGTGCTAGAATGGCCGCTGAAGGAGGTGAAAATGAGTTTATCCAGTTTTGGGTAAATACGCCGTCAAAATTCAAAATGGAGATCCCCTATTACCTGCCATTAAGTGAGGTGGATACACCAGTCATTGAGCAGGGAGGTGCGCGAATAGCAGTCGTAGCTGGGCAATATAAAGATATTGTTGGCCCAGCAAAGACATATAGCCCGCAGTTGCTACTGCGTGTTTCAGCTGAGGCAGATAATGAAGTGGTGGTCGAGATCGATGCTAGTTTCAATGCTCTTCTTTATGTCTTGAATGGAGCGTTGGCCATAGATGGCCAAGTAGTTTCTGGAAAGGACATGATATGGTTTAACAATGATGGTGATGAGCTAGCGATAAAAGTTAATCGAAGTGCTCGTTTTATTATCTTGTCTGGTGAGCCAATCGGCGAGCCCGTCCAGTCTTATGGCCCATTTGTAATGAACACTCAAACAGAGGTTATGCAGGCGATACGCGATGCCCAGCAAGGCAAAATGGGTGTCCTAATCGAGGAGTTTGATTAATAAAATGTTAAATTAATTGTTTTTTGTGGCCCAGGTATTATCTTAGTTTGATAGACACTTTCCTTTTAAGTGAGCCCAAATTTAGCTAGAAAAGGTTGGAGCATATTTAAGTAAAGCCACCAAGATGAATAGAGGTCTACTACTAATTTTAGTCATAATCTTTATACTTAGCTCTTGTG
>JBCDFE010000027.1:0-26721 GCA_039178745.1 Bacteroidota bacterium
GCAGGCTTACGCATTCCTCTGCCCGACCGGCACCGTGCCAGGCACCCAGCATATCGGCCTGGCTATCGCCTAGGGGGCCGATTAGCGCCAGTCGATCTATGTCGGCAGACAAGGGGAGTATGTCATTCTCATTTTGCAATAAGACCATCGACTCTCTGGCTATGCGGCGAGAAGCTTCCCGATGCGCTGCGGTAAAGATGTTTTCGGCTTCGCGGGTCGGATTGCTGTACTTGTAGGGATCGTCAAATAGACCCAGTGCAAACTTCATACGCAGAATATTGCGGACGGCATCGTTGACTCGACTTTGTGGGATGTCACCATTTTCTACTAGTCCGACCAAATGATCGTAAAAGGCTGCACCTTGCATGTCCATATCCACGCCGGCCTCAGCAGATAGATGGGCCGCCCCTTTTAAATCAGCAGCTACTCCGTGGTCCATCATTTCATTGATGCTGGTGTAGTCGGTCACCACAAAGCCGTCAAAGCCCCATTCGTCTCTTAGTATTTCGGTCAGTAGATAGTGACTACCACTGGCCGGAACGCCGTCTACCTCGTTGAAACTGGTCATATAAGAAGCGACGCCTGCATCAAGGGCAGCTTTAAAAGGCGGCAGATAGATTTCCCGCAGCACCCGATCTGATATGTCTACAGTGTGGTAGTCTCTGCCGGCTTGGGCAGCGCCATAGGCCGCAAAATGCTTGGCACAGGCAATAACCGTAAATGGATCGGAAAGGTCCTTACCCTGAAATCCGCGTACTCTGGCACTGGCCATCTCGCTACCGAGGAATACATCTTCTCCAGCCCCTTCCATAATACGCCCCCAGCGCGGATCTCGGGCAATATCGACCATGGGCGCAAATGTCCAATGCAGGCCAGCTGAGGCTGCTTCTACTGCGGCTATTCTGGCTGATTCTTCGGCAGCTTCCAGGTTCCAGCTGGCTGCCTCGCCCAAGGGCACCGGAAAGATGGTCCGGTAGCCGTGAATGACGTCATAGCCGAAGATAAGCGGTATGCCCAGGCGCGTTTCCTCTACGGCCATACGCTGCAATTCGCGGTTGTATTCGGCGGTGTGTGCGTTGAATATAGCCCCGACTTTCCCCGCTTTGATATCTTCTCGATATCCTTCCCTCAGCGTTGGCCCGGTTACTGCCCAGTCGCTGGTGAAAAGGGTCATTTGCCCCACTTTTTCCTCCAGTGTCATGAGCGCTAGCACACTGTCTATTCTGCCGTCATCGGCCGGGTCATACCAGCTAGGAATGAGAGACTGGGCTGAAAGGGTGGTAGTAATTACTAATAATAGTATCATCTGGTACCAGCGAAAAAATCCACTGGCTAAGGTTGGCATTCCCAGAGAAAAATGGGGCGGATTAGTGTTAAGCATTGTCTGTCTTTGCTCTTTCATCTTTTCTCTTTTATCTAAAAGGCACGCAGTGCCGTTCTCTTGTCTTGCAGGTGCGTAAGCACTGGTCTTTCGTCTGAGAGGCACGCAGTGCCGTTCTTTTGTCTTGCAGGTGCGTCAGCACCGCTCTTTCGTCTAAAAGGCACCCAGTGCCGGTCTCATCTCTAATACGTATGCCCATATCTCCAATCTTGCCCACCTCTCACCCCAAGCGTAGGCTTTAGTGGAATCTTGAGTCCTTGCGTTTCTTCCAGCCATCTAAACAGCTGCTCGTTCATCTCCCTAATAGTCCCTTGTTGATCCGGATCATCGATTAGGTTAACCGCTTCATATGGATCTGCCTCCAGGTCGTAGAACTCATTGATGTCCCAAATGCCGTGATAGCGGATAAACTTATATCGTCCCGATCGTATCGCATGCACCGTAGGCGTTTGCGGAAATGGCCGTTCCCAGTAGTACTCGTAAAAGAAGTGGGAGCGCCAGTTGTCTAAAGTTTCTCCTTGTAGAAGCGGTAGAAAAGACCGGCCATTCATCAGATCGGGTTTAGGTAGCCCGACTGCATCTAAGAAGGTCGGGGCTATATCCACATTAGTGACCATCTCGGTCAGGAGATGACTGCCCAGTATGCCCGGTGCATAAACCAGTAGCGGCACCCGCATACTTTCTTCGTAGGCGTGTCGCTTATCGATCAGGCCGTGCTCCCCAAAGCTGAATCCATTATCACCCATATAGACGACGATGGTGTTTTCGAGTAGTTTCTCATCTTCCAGTTTGCTGATGACCGTACCGATACTTTCGTCTATACCCAGCAGGGTTTCCAGATAGTTCCTGTAAAAAGCATCGAAGGTCATCTGGCCATTGTACATATAGTCGACTCCATGCCAGGAGTTGCGTTGCCGTTTTACCCACTCCGGTACGAGCGCGTATCGGTAATTCACCGAGATGGCCCGCCGCATCTCGTCTAGGCTTGGCTGTGGTGCCGTAACTGAGCGGTAGTTCTGCAAGTCCACATCGGGTGGAAACATGGTCGCAGGGTAGCTGATCTCTACTTCAGCATATTGGCCTTCATGCCGGCGGGCGGGAACAAATTCGGCGTGTACAGCTTTGTGCGACAGATATAAGAAGAAGGGCGAGTCGCTTTGCGCCTGCTCTTCTATCCAATTTGTGGCGTACTCAGTAAGCACATCGGTAATGTAGTCGTCGTTGCTATATTTTACCTCTTCGCCGTCTACATTGAGGGTCGGATTATAATACACACCTTGCCCTTCAAAGCTCACCCAGCGATCAAAGCCCGGCCTGGGATCTGCCCGATAGTGCCCCATGTGCCATTTGCCCATAAAGGCCGTTTCATATCCGGCATCTTGCAAGTAAGTGGGGAAAAAGACCAAGTCTTCTCGTGCAGGCGCATCATTGTCGACCACTTCATGCACATGACTGTACTGACCAGTCAGTATACTCGCCCGACTTGGTGAGCACAAGGCCGTATTGACAAAAGCATTCTGGCAGTGAATGCCCTCAGAAGCCATTCGGTCCATATTGGGCGTCTCCAAGCCCGAAACTTTACCCGTAAACCCCATAAAATCGTAGCGATGATCGTCACTCAAAATGAAGATGATATTGGGCCTCATGGCCTCGTCAGCTAGTTCCAGTACATCTGTTGTAGATATTTGGACTTCCGCAGGTTGGCTGCTTTGCGCATTTGATCTGGAACCAAAGCACATACTAAGCAAAACGATTATCCATATTTTCTTCACTTCATTTTCAATTTTACCCGCGGCACAGTCCTTGCGACGAGGGTCGAGTCAAGAGAAAATTATATCTCTTCAAGCCATCCACCTTCGAAGCCAGCTCTTTCCAGACCTCGCTTGATGTAGGTATTCTTTTTCATCAATTCCCATATTAAACCAGATCTATGGTTTTCGATCTGTATTAAAATGGGACCTTGATCTATGCCCAGGTAGTCTTTGTCAAACCAACCTTCTGGTCGGTCGGGTGGGGTGTAGCTCAGATTAAAAGCGTCTTTAAAACCATATTGCCCGATCAGACTGTCTTGCAGTTGAGTCCACATATAGTCTAGTGCCGCGATGCATTCATCTGGTGCAAAGGGTACGGAGCCTCCGGCTGCTGTTGGCGCTATAGTCCCATCATCGTTAATGTGTCGAGCAGAAGCACCCCTGGCCCAGTAGGTTCTGAAAGAAGCGGGCTGTCCATTCCAGCTGGTGTCTGGTATGTGGGCAGGACCATCACAAGCAGTAAGTCCCCATTGGTTAGGACCGTAGCCGGTCCAATGCATAGGGTTGTCGATACAGTAGTCTCGATTGGTCAGGGTAGCGATTCGGCTATTTTCAAAATAATCACTGCCTTTTTCTCTCATGTAAGCGTCCTGAATGCCTCTGAAATCGATATACATCTGACTGTATTGGTGGCCAAACAGCGGGCTGAAATTCAAATGTTCTTCCCCTTGAAATTCCATCCACTGGTAGTTTTCAGTCCATTGCTCCCAGGCATTGTCAGGTACCGGATGGGTAGGAGACCCCATAGCGAGAATAAGCAAAATCATAGCCTCGTTGTATCCATTCCAGTCGGCCTTGATGTAGCCGCGCTCCGGCCGCCAACCCATACTGATTCTGCCATTTTCGTTCAGGGCCCAATCCCACTCAACTCTTCTATAGAGTTGATCTGCTAGCTGGCGTATCCGCCGCTCCGTCTCACCATCTTGATCGAAGTACTCCATAGCAGAAATGATGCCTGCCATCAATAAACCACTGTCGATGGTCGACAGCTCGACATTTTTATACCGTAGAGCCTGATCATTGGTCAAAAAATGATAGAACAGTCCTTTATAGCCAGCAATACCAGAAGTGTCGGCCCCTTGAGGTAAATTCCACAGTACCTCCAGCGTTTGTAGCGTACGCTCAGCCGCCTCTTCTCGGCTTACGTATCCCCGCTCTACACCAACTATATAGGCCGTAAACCCAAATCCAGTGGCGGCAATACTGCTGAATCTTTCTGTTGGCCAGCGGTCGGGAATCTGATAGTTACCCGCTAGTGCCGTCTCCCAGAAGTAGCTGAAAGTCCGATGTTGCAGGCTATCCAATGAAAAGGGAACAATTGCAGCTGAGCGAGTTTCGTCTGCTGATTCAGTAGACGTACTGGAAGTTCCACATGAGATAAGCAGCAACAGGGCTACAAGGGCAGCTGTGAAGTTACCTGACATCATTACAAGATGAGATGAAAGTGTTCCGCGGCCAGATGACCGCGGAACAGGGGACTGAACAACCGCTATCGTTTTACGAAAGTGGTTTTAGCTATGAGTTGACCATTTTCACTGTGCGCAGTCAATACGTACATACCTTTTGGCAAATCATAAAGCTCCAGATCTACACGAGGCTGAACGATACTGGTACGTAAAGTCTGTACAGACTGACCGAGTAGATTCTGTATCCGGAAGGTGACTGCTGATTCATTATCTTGGATAGTCAGTAGACCATCTGTAGGATTCGGGAAGATCGAAAGCTCTGCAACTTCTACCGGATTGAAAATACTCGTGGTCTGACAGTTTCCACTTCCAATGGTAATATCGTCGAAGTAGTGCGTCAGGTCATCTTCTGGAATGATACCAAAATTGGGAATGATGGTCAAACGGCCGTATCGAGAACCGTCGGGAATAGGATCACCACCGGCCGTGGTATTCAGATCGTAGGTCAATTCCTGCCATTCCCCCGGTGTGGTATAGTCGGCAAATAAATCTCCGGTATTGGGGGCACCATCGATGCCTGCCTCTAACTTGAATACCACAGAGCCTGCAACGTCCATAAGCATTCTGACTCGCAAAGTACGGTTGTCGCTATTGAGTTCTATGGGTGCGGGTGTATCGGCAAAAGCACCGGCAAATTCAGCAGGCATTCCCGTCATAGCACCGGCTTCTTCAAAGGTGCCGACTTTGGCACTTGGATTTTCGGCACTTACGTTCGGATTGTCGCTGATGATGAACGCATTGCCCTCGAAATCGCCATTGGCGAAGTAGCGCCAGCCATCTACAGTCGTTTCAGGCGACTCGAAATTGGAGATACAGTCATTGCGGAAAGGCTCGCGACGCAGCTCTACATCATCGAGAAAGTAGGTCACGTTTTCCATATTGTTTGCACCAGCACCAAAGAATAGAACTAGGCGCGTATGGCCCTCATCAGCAGCGGCGCTGAAGTCTACCTCGTACTGTACCCACTCGTTGGTAGCGGGAATATCGACGAATACCTCCTCGTCACCATCTCCGCCTTCTAGTTTGAAGAGGATCTGACCGCCGATGGGCGACCAGATTTTGGCGGCAATCTGGCTATTTACGCTCAGGTCGATAACCTCATTAGGATTGTAGACCAAGGCATTGAAGCCACCCGGAGGGTCTACGACTTCTCCAACGGTCAGGCTGTTATTAGCTGGCGTGATGTCTGGGTTGTCGATAGGTGTGACGGTTACGTCACAACAGGTAACAGGCACATTGCGCTGGCATTCGAAATCGTCGAATATGGTCAGTATGGGCTCTACTCCTGCACAAGCATCCACGGTTACCTGACCCTGTGCAATGTTGTCGAAGAAGAAGGTTCCCGAAGTCATAGTCTGCGGTGCAAACAGTAGGTTAATGCGTTCAAAATCCGTGACATTGTCAAAGTCTTCAAAGCTGAAGTTCAGGGTTTGCCAACTCATAGTGGCCGGGACTTCTACGGTAACGCCCTGGGTGCCTTGCGTAGGACTTTGCAGCTGCATCAGCACTTCGGTCACGCCATCTGGTACCCACACATCCATATTGATCTGAGAGTTGCCCGATAGGTCGATACCATTGGGTAGTAAGGCAGTTAGGGTAGAGAAGTTGGAGCTACCCCTTGAATAGCTTCCGATATTTGGAGAGGTATTTGGTTCTGTTTGGTCGGGGTTGGTAATTACTCCATTGAAGGTACCGTGCAGGGTATTGTCGTTGTTGAGTGGTTCCCAGCTGAGACTGGCCCCGTCTTCAAAATCTTCCAATGCCTCAGGTGTAGGCACAGGAGTTCGGGTCAGATCGTCGATGTAGTAAATATCGCCATCGGCTTCGGCTACACCTGCGTTGAAAAAGAGTACATATCGGGTGTGGCTAGCGGCAGATTGACTGCTAAAGTCTACGCAGGCTTCTACCCAGGTTTCGGTTTCTGTGATGGGAACAGCAGTCTCAAAAGGTGGCGAGGCGCCACCTTCTAGTTTGAAGAGCAGATCGCCTGCTACCGGAGCCCAAACCTTTATGCAATAAAAATTATTGGTGGATAGATCGATGTCTCCAGGATAATTGATTACAAAAGCGTGAAAACCGCCTTCGCGGTCGGTATACTCACCTACTGTCGGGCTGGTATTAATACCCGATTGATCTGGGTTTGGAATGACCATCAGGTCGTCGAATCCAGGTACGCCATAAGTCGCATTGCGCTGGCATTCAAAGTCATCGATAATGGTGACATCCTCAACTGTTCCGGCACATGGACCAGCCGGTGACGCAACCAGGTTGTCAAATAAGTAGGTATCCATACTCTCCTCCACACCTGGATCGAAAAAGAGAATGATGGTATTGAGGGTAGTGAATTCCGAAGCTGCGCTAAAATCGAAAGTGTACGTACGCCAAACATTGGGTGTTGCGATGTTTTGAGTCGCTTCTATGGCTTCTCCGACTCCTTCGAGTTTGAGCAAAATTTGTGTGGCTGCACCGGCATAGACTTGAATGGAAAATTCGTTATTGGTGCTTAGGTCCAAAGGTTCACTGAGCACAGCCCGGAAAAGACTGAAAGAGTTGGTGCCACTTTTGGTATACGAACCACAATTGGCGCTGGTGTTCAGGCCTTCAATATCCGGATTTTCCACTACGCCATCGTAGGTTCCGTTCAGGGCTTCCCAGGTGAGGGATGCACCGTCTTCAAAGTCTTCGAGGGTAAGCTGGGCATGCAGGCCGGTGATGCCCAGAATGCCAAACATGATTAACAGTAATACTCGCTTCATACTAAAGGAAAGTTTTGTAGCCTGCCTGGGTCAAGACCTTTTGGCAGGCCCATGAATGGTTAATAGATAGTTGTCAATTGGATTTGATAATAGACAGCCATTGCTGTCCGAGGGGGGTATTGAGAAGTAAAAAATAAGTGCCTGTCGGGAGGTGGTGTTGGGGCTCGAACGTGATTTGCTGCTCACCGGCAGGAAAGAGCGATTCGGCAAAAAGCTGCTGAATAAGCTGCCCTTCGGCATTGATCAGATCTGCCGATAGGCGGGTGGGTTCTTTTAGGGTCAGGTGTAGGCTTGCGGGCCCGGCCAGTGGCTGTGGTACCACCTGCGGAAGTCCAATAAAAAGTTCGGACACATCGCCTAGACCATTTATAATCACGGTAGAGTCTGGTGTAAATCCAATCTCGTCCAGGGCCGGTTGTATTTCTGGATTTTGCATGAAGAGATCCCACAGCAAACCGCTTCGGTAGTTCTCGATCATGCAGATGATGGGCCCCTGATCGATGGCTAGGTAACTGTCTGCAAACCAGTTGGCGCCCAGGTTGAAAGCGTCTTTGAAGCCATATCTGCCCCAGAGTCGATCGCCCAGTTCGCGGTAGAAATACTTCAAGGCCCGCATACTTTCGTTGGGGGTGTAGGGCATGGAACCCAAGGCTGCGGTAGGGGCAATGGTGCCGTTATCTTCCTGCGAATTATCCGGAGAGTGCGCCAGGTAGCCCACGAAGGGATCGTCGCTGGCCGTGATGCCCCAAACCTCTGCGCTGTAGCCCTCGCGGTTGTAGGGATTATCGATGCAGTGCTCGTAGTTGATGAGGCTGTGGGCCGTATTTCGAGCAAAGTAGTTGGTATACTCATCGGCTATACCGCGCGGGTCAAAACCCAGGTAGCTGTAGTGACTGAAAAATAGGGGGCCGCCCTTGCCGCGGCCTACTTCGAGGGGATATCCATAGTGCTCTATATTATTGGCATAACTACCGCTGGCCCAGCCGGTATTGTATAGAAAGGCAGGAATATTGAAGGCTTCATTTGGTGCAGCTATGGCCAGCAGGTAGATGATGTGGGCTTCGTTAAATCCGCGTATGGGCAGATTGATGGCGAATTCGTTCTGGGGCGACCAGTGCCAGGTCAGTATCGGTTGGGTTTGGCGGCGGTACCAATTCCAGTCGACTTCTTCCCAAAGCTGCGTAATGTTTTGGCGAAGTTGGACTTCCGCAGGTTCGTTACTATTGTAGTACTGCCGAGCGGTGAGTAGTCCTTGAATCAGAAATGCCGTTTCGACCAAGTCGCCACCGTTATCCAGTTGACTAAATGGTATGACCTGCCCGGTGGCTCCATTCATCCAGTGTGCGAATGCGCCCTTAAATCGGGGAACTGTCAATAGAAAATTGACAATTTTTTCCGTGCGCTCGAATGCTTCCTCGTAGGTAATAAACCCTCGCTCGGCACCGACAATAAGCGCCATAATACCAAACCCGCTTCCCCCACTGGTGACCGTGTTGGTAGCACTGCGCTCGCGAGCTAAGCCCGATACCGGATGCCCAAAATCGTAAAAGTACCTCAGGGTATAGGCCTGTACCATATCGAGTAGCTCCTCGTCGGTCATCTCAAAAGTGGTAGCACTGACGGTATCGGATGGCTCGCTGAGGTTTCCGCCATTGTCTAGGGCGCGTATGTAGTAGCTTCCTGTGGCATCCCAGTCTCCGAGAAAATCAATGAAGGTGGTGGTGACATTATTGGTGAAACCCAAGAATTGAAAATTACCTCCATTCTGATTGCCATAAATGCGGTAGCCTTGAACGAAAGGATTTGGACTTTGATCCCAGTCCAACTCTATGTGGTGATCGTAGGGGGTCAACCCCAGGCCAGTGATAGACTCTGGTTGTGCTTGGAGAACAACCTGGAATGACCAAAACACAAAAACCAGTAGTGTATATCTTCTGATTTGGTTAGAAAGCAAGCTCATACAATTGATCGACGGTAAGCACTGGAGCTTATCCCGAAAACACCTTCGAATTCAGATGCTTTCGGGACTTATACAAAACTCAAGTAGTTACGCCAATATTCGGTCAAAGACCAATGAAATAAAAGGAATCGACCTCATCACGACTACGCCATTTTGATTTTTTACCTAAAAATAGGACATGAAAAAGCCAGTACTTCGGAAATGACTGCTTCGTGTGTTTTTTACCATTTCTTGCACAAGGATACCGAAATCAATCTCTAAAACTTAGCGAGGTACGCATTCAAATTTGTGCGGCTATCCAAGCCTAGTTTGGTTCTTAGTCGGTAGCGTTTGTTCTCGATGCCCCTAATAGAGATATGTAGCAAGGGCGCAATCTCTTTCGAGCTGAGGTTCATGCGCAAGTAGGCAGCCAGTTTTAAATCACCTGAGCTTAGCTTGGGGTGAGTCTGTCTGAGGCGGGTTAGGAAAGCTTCATGGACTTCCTCGAAGTGTGATTCGAAAATGGCCCAACTATCCTCACTTTGGAGTTCCTTTTCTACGACCCTTCTGATTTTGTGTAGTCTGGCTTTTTCGGCTTCGCTTTTTGCTGTTTTATAAGATTTCTCTATTTGGTCCATGAGCTGAAGTAAGTGCTCATTTCTTCTGGCCAGGGCCAGCGTACTATTAGCTAGTTCCTTACTCTTCCTTTTATTTTCTAGACGAAGTTGGTCGTTTCGAGCAAGTATGCGCTGTCGTTGAAGCTCTCTTTCCCGCTTTATTTCAAGTGCTCTTGCTTGTCTGTCCAGCCTCTTCACATGCCAGTGAAACAGCAAACGACCAGCTACGAGCATTAGGATTAAATAAGCCATGAAAGCCCAACTGGTCCTCCACCAGGGAGGAAGTATGGAGAAGGCCATACTGATGATTTGATTCGACCACTTGCTTCTGATCTCGAATGTATAATTTCCGTCGGGAAGACTTGCATATTCACGAATACTGTTTTCCGACCAGTCGGACCAAGTATCGTTCAGTCCCATGAGTCTATACTGGAACTCAGTTTGGCGGTCGAATAAAGCTTGGTAATACTGAAACCTGATTTGATTTTTGGCATACGGTATACTGACTTCTTCACGCTCAGCGACTGGTGACCACTTTCCTCCTGCTGTTTTCAAAAACAAATCCAGGTTGAGTGCCGGCAGAGATTCCAGGCTCTGATCCAAGCTCGTTATGGCATAACCATCGTCCAAGCAAATTAAGTAATCGCTCTCATTCCAGGGCATTATCGTTGGCTGGGGTATCCTTATGCGTATGGGCAGGCTGCAAACCAGGAGGTCATCTTTGTACATTCTCACCAAATCGAGTGTGACTAAGAACCATTCGCTGGTCTGCTCTCTACCCGGCAAAATGAAAGCACCACTAGACAAATCAGCGCCGAGGTGTTGGTCGATGGGATCCAGAGTGTTAGCCAGTCCATTCAGTTGGAATACTTTTCCCTGACTATTCTGGATTAAAATATTCGAATCTAAATTGACCACTTGTCCTTGAATGATTTCACTCTGGTCTAAAGTATCGATGCTCTTAATTCGCTTCTCTTCCGAATCGATATCGAGGATAAATGCGCCCCTCGAACCATGAAGCGCAAGTAACTTCCACGGAGAGATCCAGGAGCCGTATTTTATGGGCACAATGAACTCCATGATGCGTTCCGAAGTCCAGTTGCCTTCTTTCTTTTCCATCCAAATCAGGCCCGTATAGGTGTTTTGGATATAGACCCCGTCAGCAAAGGGGCAGGACATCGTCTGCCAACCACCGGAGTATTCGGAGATTAATCGGGCTGTGTTTCCAGAGATCTCATAAGTTCCTTCATTGTGGCCACACAATAGGCTACCCTCTGCTATATGAAGATCCCAGACTTGGCCAGCTGTACTTGGTATGAGTTGAAACTTTGATTTGGGATCGCTGAGGGATTTGGTATACAATCCTTGGTTCGTGCCCAGATAGAAATTTCCTTCGTGTTCGATTGCTGTATAGACAGCACCGACTGCCTGCTGCTGGGCCGTAAAGTATTGAGCAGACTCAGATCTGACCACCAAGTCTATGCCTCTGTCGAGTCCCACCCAAAGATCTTTGGCCTCATCTTCAAAAAGTGCCAGTACCGTGTTGTTTTGAAGTCCGTTCTGTCTATTTAAGTGGCACTCAATACGGCGGCTTCCAGGAGATAGAATAAAGAGGCCATCGAGAATGGTACCGATAGCGAGCCTGCCGTCTGATAATTTTAAAATTCTATTGATCTGTGCAGCTGCTACTTCAGCTGGAATCGGGTAGGGGTAAAGCTCATTATCTTCCAGTTGGTATATACCCTCAAAGGATGTGGCAAACAGCATTTTTTCGCCCTCCTCGGCAATACCCGTTACCTCGTCCTGAAGTATATGTTGTGTTGATGTAATCAACGAGAAGGTCTGGTTCGGCTCCCATATCCCGATTCCCTGGCCCGTATTGGGTACGTATAATTTATTGCCGGCGGGGTAGGAGAACATCAGCAGTCCAGGAGATTTAATCGGTTTTACCTCTTCACCATCAAAAAGGAAGAGCTGGGTAAACGACTGAAATACAATAGACCCATCAGCTAAGGATACGATGTGCCAGATCTCTTCGGTAAATGAGCCGTTGTTATTGAGTTGATCTGATAAGGAGATGTAAGTGTCTTCTTGTGCATCGAGATCCCAGTAACCGAACTCTCCAAATCCGCCAGCGAACAGCCTTCCTTCGTGGTAAAGGACCGTTCGTACAACTGGTTGCCCAGGAAGTTGGCGGTCTATCCATCGGCTACCATCGTATTGAAAGATACCCCCGGAGTTAGCTACGAAAATCTGGCCATCTTCAACTTGTGTGAAATCCCACGACTGATTCTGCCCACCGTAGTTGCGCAAGTTGAAATGGCGCAACCTGGGTAGCTCGCTACCATATACGCGCAAACCCAGTGCGAGTAAGGAAAGGAAAAGTAGAAAATAGCGGGGCTTCAGTAGGAGGGGATAATTGGTTGGGGATGAAGATAAAGAAAAAGCTCTTGCGCCATGGCGCAAGAGCTTTTATAAGCTAGTACCGACGGCGGGAATCGAACCCGCACTTCCGAAGAAACTGGATTTTGAATCCAGCGCGTCTACCAATTCCGCCACGTCGGCAAAGCGGTTATCGCTAAAATGACCGCAAAAATAGGCTTTGGCCGCCGATCTTGCAAGCAAAACCGGCGAGGTATCATCGTACAATCGTGAGATCTCCACGGAAGATCAGGCCTTCGCCCAAATTCAAGCGGAGAATGTAGTAATAAGTACCCTCAGCCAAAACCTTTCCATTGGGTAGTGTACCGTTGAAATCGTTGAGGTAGGGCTTGGCTTCATACAATATGTCACCCCAACGGTTGAACAGGATAAACTCATTGTCAGGGAAGTCAGCAGGATCACCGAATTCCAGTACCTCGAAGACGAAGCGATCGTTGAGTCCATCCTCGTTGGGCGTGATGGCATTGTAGACCTGCGGCTCGGTACCCTCCGCTTCTACGCGAACGGTCAGCGTTCCCTGGTCGCAGAGACCGTCGCAGTCGCTGGCGCAAATTTCGTAGTCGACCGTAAATGTCCCGCTAATGCCCATAGGCGCTTGGTAAGACAAGCGGCCATTGATGTTGCTGGCGAAGCTGCCAAACTCTGGCTCATTCAAGAGGGTAATCGTGAATGGACCAGTCGTATTATCGTTCAGAGCCAGATCGATGGTGCCGGTCCCATCTGCGTTGTTGACGAGTAGATTGTCGTCTATAGCTTCGGGAGCCGTTGCCGGCATAATCATCATCGTATCGGAATCATCGCACTCTGGAGAACCGCCGCTGGCCAGTGAAATGGTCCAGACTAAGGTGACGGGTTGTGTGATGCCTGTCACGCAAGCCGTATTCACATCTGCATTCGGATCGAAGGTAGCTCCGTTGAGTTCCAGGGCCGTCCATGTTCCTACAAAGCCGGTAGGTGGGGTTGCACTTACGCAGGTCGAGTCTCCACAAATGAACTGATCAGGACCCGCACTGGCTGGCGTTTCTGCTGAAGTGACTTGTAAAGTATCGGAATCTGCACAGAGGTTGGTTTCATTGGTGACCTCCAGTACATAGGTTCCTGGTCCATTGGCCAGGACCATTTGCTGTGTGGGATCTTCTCCCATGGCGATACCACCATTGATCGCTGTCCAGAGGTAAGAGAAGTCAGGCCCTTGTGAGCTGTTGCTACCATCCAGTGTAACGGGTTCGTTACAAAGCACTTCAAAGTCCATACCGGCATCAGCTACTGGCGTGTTTTGATCGGCCAGGACTTCCAAAGTGTCGGTCACTTCGCAGGCTGTCGTTGATTCAATAGTGACCACATAAAATCCAGGACCATCTACGCTGACAATCAAAGATCCATTAGGTGGGGTGATGGTATTGCCATCCAAGCTCTCCCAGTTGATCATATCTGGCGCATCCATACCGCTATAGGTCGCTTCCAGGGTCAGGCTGGTCGAGGTACAATCGAAAACATCGGGCTCTACAAACTCGATAGAAGCCGCTGTGTCGATGTCGGTTTCTACACGTATGGTGCCACCAGAGAAGCAGCCGCTCACATTATTGATGACGGTGTAGCCGTAAGTTCCACCACATTCGACTTCTTCCATGAAGCTATTGCCCAACTCCACACCGCTGCAAACCGCTGGGGGCGACCAGATGACTGTAAAGTTGGATGTATCGCCTACCAATAAGTTCAGACCAAGCGTTGTGCTTTGATTATCGCAATTAAGTAGATTCGTAGGCAAGGTATCCACCATGGGGAAAACCCTGGTGTCGACCACATAAATGGTATCGGTAGCGCTACACTGTGTTTCGGTATCGGTAACAGTGAAGGTATAGGTGCCAGCTGTACCTACCTGCAAAGTATCATTACCCTGCATATTGGGTTCTTCTCCACCTTCTACATTGTCCCATTCGTAGGTGATGTTGTCTCCATCTTGAGATAAGGACCCATCGAGTATTCGAATAGGCTGGTCGCAGGTAATGCCAATGGTATCGCGGGTTAGTGCTACAAAGGGTGGGTCATCGAAAGCTGCGAGTACCGTAGTTGCGGCTATAGTGGAGCAGCCAGAGCCTTCGTTAGTTACCGTTACACCGTAAAGGCCACTGCCTGTAGCCACAAAAGTACTGCCATCGCCTATGGGTTCACCAGGGCCGGTGCTGCTCCATAGGTAGGTGTAGTTTGGACCAATGGGCCCAACGACAGGCGCAATGATCAAGCTGTCTTCCTCACAAGTCAGGGTACCGGCGGTGTCGGGTAGTACAACGGATGGCACTTCCAGAGAACCGATGACACTTACATCATCTTGAGCGGTACAGCCCGTAATATCGTTGGTGACCAAAATGGAATAGCTACCCAATCCATTGTTGGCGAAGGTTTGAATATCAGTAGCTCCCACAATAGAATCGCCCTCAAAGAACCACTGATAGCTGAAGTTGGGTCCTGAGTCCGTTCCAGAGCTGGCATCGATCAGGGTTGGATCCTGGCAATCTAACGGTATATCGTCGCCGGCTTCGACCTGCGGAAGTAGAGATTCCCCAACAACCACTTCAGTAGAACTGATACAGCCATTGTCATTGACTATAACGGTATAAGTACCCGTAGCCAGTACGATGGGATTAGCTACACTCGACTGGCCGGTAGCCAGATCGCCGTCCATAGTAGACCAATCGTAATTGGCCGCGGGGCTGATATTGTCGTAGGTGACTAAAATCGGCGTACTATCGCTGCTGCAATAGAGCGTGGTCATCTCTATGGGCTGATTGATAATGGGGTTACCGCCGCCTGCGGCCACGACAATCTCTGCCGTCGATTCGCACCCGTTATCCGTATTGAGCACTGTGACATTGTAGGTGCCCGGCAGGTCTGCCGTGTATTCGGGAGAGGTACCATCTGGGACTCCGTTCTCATCCAGCCACTGGTGGACGAAGTTGTTGCCAAACAAACCGGTATTCAATTCTGCAGCCTCGCCATTACAGCCCAGGCTGGTTTGGGTGGGTACACCGATATTTGGCGGGTCGCGATCATCGCCGACACTGATCTCGTCGCTGCTGCTGCAAAGGGTTTGCGCATTGGTGACGACCAGTACATAGTCGCCTGCACTGTCGATGACAGCTGCCTGGGTCTCGCTGACGGTATCTACTGGGACACCCGCAATAAACCGAACCCACATATAGGAGAAAAAGCCGTCTTCGCTAGAGCCTTCTCCACTGAGTATAAGTGGCTCATTGTCGCAGGTAAGCGTTGTGTCTGTAGGACCAGCTTCGGCGATTGGGAAGACGGGGGGGGTCACAAAGACAGTATCTGTTGCCAGACATCCGAGTTCGTTTCGAACTTCCAGCACATAAGTCCCGTCGGTGTTTACGATGATCAAAACGTTGCAACTGCCATCGATGTCATCTCCTTCTATAAATACAGAGCTGCCATTGTCACCAAGTCTGAATAGCTGATAAGAGCTACCGCAGTTGCCAGAACCACCGATGATGACCCCGGTATTGCCACAGCCCAGAGCCACGGTATCCTGGTCACCCAAATTGGCGGTGGGCTGATCGGTTGGATCGACAGGAACGAATACACTATCGGTCACCGAGACACTCGGATCACCGTTGTTGAATATGTCATATACGATCCATCCAGCACAAACGCTGCGGATGGTATCATCGCTGTAAGTCACAAAGGGTCTAGACTGATCGCGAACGAATATCTGACCATTTCCACCAGATATATCAAAGGCAATCTGACCATCGCACTCATCTTCGCAAGAGGTCGGGATGACCGTGACGCTGTTGATGATGAGTCGGTCTTCTACACAGATTTCGGCATCGTTGAAAAGAATACTGCCATCGCCATTAGTGGTCGTAGAGCTGGGCTCACTATTTGTGGTGCCAAAGAAAGGTGCACAATCTACAGTGAGCAGTGTATTGAAGCAGACCTCGAATATGACCGTACTATCTGGAATGTTTACGGGCGTTCCGCTATTGGTTGTGAAATTGAGGACGCCAGGACCGCCATCCGAAACTGTAAATGAAGGTGGCGATGTAATGGTATTGATCTCTACAAATTCTAGCAGGGTAGGGTCGAAGTTGAGGTTGAAATCGGCTTCGAGTATGTTGTCGTAGCTGATCACCCTGACTGGGGTACAAAAGTTGCTGTCAATTCCCTGACTGGCGTCTTCCAATATGATGCCGAAGCCTTCTGGGAAAAGCACACAATGCTCACCGGGAATGGCGATGATACCGATATTGACGCCTGGATTAGCCTCTGTAAATGCTTCGGGTGGATTTGGAATACTAATCAGGTCAAAAGGCGCACAAGTGGATGGCTCTGCGTCTGCTGCGGCCTGCAAGCACAACTCGAATAGGACACTGCCATTGGGGAGCGTAGTGCCAGGACCATCATAAGTAAATGAGATAATACCCGCAGCAGCAGCCAGTCCGTCATCGACTATGGCACCGGGAATAGCCAAATTGTCGAAATTGATATAGTCAAACAATCCATTGTCGAACTGTAGGGAAAAGCCGATAGATCCGATATTGTCAAAGCCCGTTACTTCTACCGGAATACAAACGGGTTCGTTGCTGCTGATGTCGGCACTGCCCAGGTCCAATACCACACTTTCTGGCTGTATAACATCGATCACACAGTTTTGTGGGTCGATACCGATAATATCGCCATCGGGTGAGGTCTGAATATTGGTGGGGCTGGAACCGATGACGAAGCTACCTGCCTCGACACCAACTACCTCAAAACAAATTTCGTATACCACATCTCCGGGATCCAGATCTTGTGGGAAGCTGATGCTGTATTCTACGGCCAGTACACCGACTTCTTGATTGGGGTCAAAGTCACTGGCATTCATGCCTAGCGGACCGTAGTTTTGGGTATTGACGTATTCCAGGATATTTGGATTCCACTTGACGAGATACTCCATGGTGGTGATGTTCTCGAAGTTGTCTCCTGCTTGTACCTCTACACATACGATGTCGCCCAGCTCGGCTGGTGGTGGACAGTTGAAAATCACATCCAAACCGGCAGGGTTACAATTATCTATATCTGCGAAATCGTCGGTGAGTACCGTTGGTAATAGCTGAAGGTTATTGTTGGTGGCCTCCACGGGTTGACCTTGTGGTCCAGGGCTTATGGCCACTGGAGTATCATCTCCACATTCACCGACGATGTCGAAACACACCTGGGCGAATACCGTATTGGGATCGAGGGTTACCGGCTGATTCGGAAGTGACTGCCAGGCCAAAAAGAATTCGCAAGGATCATCAATATTATAAAAACCGGCAATATTGTTAGGAATATCCGTGTTGGGGATGACACTATTCACCTGTAGTACCGAGCAATCCCAGTTAAGACCCAACTGAAGGCCATCTACATTGATGAAGCCATCGTCCATAATCAGATCTATGCACATCAGGTCACCAGGCTGGAAAGCACCGAAAGGTACCTCTAGCGACATCTCTAGTGGATCTACACATACTGAAGCCACACCACAAGTGAAACCCAGAATAGCATCGTCTGTACAGTCGCCATTGCCCTGCTTTTTGCGCACCGTAAGTGGTTGGGGCGCATTGAACGGACACACATCGCAGCTGGTTCCAAACGGTCCATCCACAGTAAAGCAAATTTCAAACAAAATCTCATCGTCAGCTATCGTCAGACCAGTAGGTAAGTCTTCGCAGGTTTCTCCAGCGTCGGCATCCCACTGTTGCCAAAATGCGGTCATGCTACCAAGTCCGGATAGGGCTGTATTAATGTCCATGAGGCTTTCCCCATCAACAGTTGTATTGCGATTGATTACATTTTCAAATATAAGACATTCGGGGTCCCAGCGCAGGGAAAAACCGAATTCGACCACATCACTGAAATCATCGACGGTGATGGGCATACAAACGGTTTCGCCAGCACAACCACTCACCACAGGCAGACTGAAAGTAGCGGACTGAGCGGCGAGGGAAGCCGTAGCTAAAAGAGAAAAAACTAAGGGGAGAAATAAGCGAGACAAGTTCATGAGAGGCTAGCTTAGTTGATGGGATAGAGTTAGCAAAAGTGAGTTTGTGGCTGGTCGGGTAGACTGGCTATCGGTCGAAGGCCATGGAGATCTGAATCTCGTGGGTGCCGCCTACGCTGGGTCCAAAGCTGGAGAAGCTGTAATCGGCACCGTAACCGATGCGTATGTTGTTGTCGAGGCCAGAGTTGGGGCCTAGATTGACGCCAGCTTCTACGTGAAAATTGCCTGCAGTACTAAGGCCCGTGCCCAGATACAGGGCATTGTTCATTTGGTAGCGCATATTGAAATCGGCGTTGAAAGGTGCACCCTCTACGTACTTGCCCCAGGCTGAAAGCTCGAGGAAGCTCTCGTTGCGGAAACGGAGAATGGTACCTGCCAGGGCGTAGTAGTGGCGCACGCGTTCTACGTTGTACTCACCGGCTTCGTTGGTGTAGGTAAGATCGAAGCCCAGAAGCTGAGGAACAGAAAGGCCCAAAAAGATCTGATTGTCGTTACTGCCTACCGTATTGTAGAAGTAGGCGCCAAAGCCCACATCGGGGTGAGATTGTGTCTGATCGCTGGATCCGAGCACATCGCCGCCGTCGCGCAAGACCAGCTCGCTGGCCCTAACCCGATAGCCCACATAGCCACCCGAAATGGCCAGGCTGAGGCCGCTGTATTCTACATCGGCACCCAGCACAGCACCTACGCGGCCGTAAAAGCCAGTAAAGCCAGTAGGGCCAGTCTGATCGTTGATGACATAGCCACCTGCGATCAGATTAGCGGCACTACGGCCTGCATTGACGTAAGAAAATCGGAGTGTCTGTGTAGTAGGAGAGCCATTGATGCCCGACCACTGCTTGCGATAGCTGGCGCCCACGGTCATCGGGTAGCCGAAAGCCAGGAAGTCGAGCTCCATGGCGGCCGGATTGATGAGGGTGGCATTTTCGCGATACTGAGTGAAAAGGGAAAGCTGCTGGCCCATGAGAGTGCCGGTCAAACAACAGACCAGCGCAGAGAGCAAAAGTCGCATAAAGTTCATGGTTAGTTTTTTGGACGCGGCATATCACTGGTCGTTTCCAGCCATAGACCGCTCCGTCTATCCGGTACTAGCTGACCGGCGTGGGAAAATGATACGATCGAAAGTAGTCTGTAGTGCTAAATGTAAATCAGGTAGGTCGGTGTGAACGCCTGCAAAGGTAGCATCTTGTTTTAGACTTCCGCAGGTCGGCGCACAATGATTAGCGAGTGGTAGGCTAAATTTATTCAACGGTCGTGGAATATTGAAGCTTATGGTCATATTTTCTATCTGCGACATCGATTTTCTTCTACATCCCAGCAGCCAGCAGCCCTATTCCAAAATATGCCATAACAGTGGCCGCGATCCAAATAGTACTGCTTTTCGATTTTCTGACTGGGCCCGTAGCTGGTCACCAACTTGGCTATGCAGCCTGATTCACCCTTCATGTTGAAAAAGCTGCTGTATCTGGGACCCAGCGCAAAGTCGGCCCAACTCTGGCCGTCGAAACTGAGGGAAAAAGACACATTGGCCGTATCGAAGCGATTGGTCAGCAGTACAGACTTGGCCAGGAGAAGATCGCCGGGGTCGAGTTGTGCCATCTGATTGGGCCCATCGGCAGGGAAGTAGTTCTCGCGCTCCGGTTGGGCAGAGAGGAAACTACCTGCGGAAGTACAAAAGAAAAAAACGGCCCAGCGCAAATAAACGAAATAGTTTTGCCTCATATTTATTTGCCGTTTCGGCCCATCAAGTAACCGGCAATGGTGCCCATAAGCCCTACGATGGGCGCGATCTGATCATTGCCGTAGCCCGCTGTGACGAGGAAGACACCGGAGATGACGATAACCACGACTATGGGCAGCTTGAGCGCATCGACCAGATCGCTGGTCTCCTTGATTTCTATGCGCCTGACGATGACCCAAAGCAGCGCTATGATGATGCCGAGGCCAAAAGCCAGCACGGCGATAGAAGTGATGTACTCCGTACGCGATCGCGTTGGTGTGGCATCGGCATTGAAGTTGGGTCGCGGGATCTGGCCGACATCCGTTGGTGGAGGGTTCTCGACCGCGGGTACTTCGGTGGGTGCTTGTGTACTGACCGGTGCAGGTGGTGGGTTGATGCTGTCTTGGGCCAGCAGGGGCAAAACCACCAAGCTGAACAAACAAAGGACGAAAAGTGGGAGTGTGTATTTCATAGCAATTTGATTGGTTTCAAGGCGCTACTGGAGAGCTGCTTAGGGTGCGCAAGATATTACCTACACCCCAATCGGTCGCGCTGGTAGGTTTGCTCGTGGCGTTCCATCATTTCTGCGCGCTCGCGGCGGTGCGTGGCGGCCAGTAGGCGTCTGTTGTTGCGATCGCCGCCATCTCGCCTGAGGGTGCGCATATCTCTACGGTGTTTGCGCCTCAGCTCTTTGAGTTCTACTTTTTGACTGCGTCTGAGTCTGCGCAAATTGAGGGCGCAATTCGTGACTTGCACGGGGTCTTCTGGTGTGACGATGGGCGCGCGGTCAGTAGCTACAAAAATATTGTAGCGGCAGATCGGCTGCTGGTTGAGTCCCTGGTCGAGTGAGCGTTCGTGGGTTTGCTGCTCGATGCGCTGGCAAATCTGATCCCAATTGATCAAGGTTTGGTCGGTGAAGATTTCGTAAAATGCAAAGAGGATCTCGCTGAAAAAGATGCCGCCTTCGCGTGTCAGAAAGGTGAATTTTTCTGGTCTGGCGCTCACCAGGTCCACGACCTTGGTGTAGCCACTCTGGTCGGCAAAAAGCCGGTGATAAGGCTCGAAGCGTCTCGGTGCTTTGGGTGTCAGGGCTGCAATGGGCGGCGAATTGCCCTCGGCCTTGTAGTCGGGGGGTACCGATTGATCGAGCTGAGTCACGTTGCAAGCGATAACCATATTGATGAGTACGCTCGGATTCATTTTGATCAGGCGATCTCTGATTTCGTCAAATTCTATGGCACCGCCATATCCGTTGAGGTAGAGCTTGGGGTAATCGCTGAGGCTATTGGCCTCTCGGTACCCATGGCCGGCATAGAGCAAGACGATGATGTCTCTCTCCTGGTACTGTATATCGTGAACGAGGACTTTTTCCAGCTGCTCGCGCCGAAAGTCGATGCCGCTGACGTCATAATAATGGATGTCTGTTATGCCCAGATGATCGCGCATCAGGTTGATCTCCTGTTCCAGGCCATACTCTATACTACGACAGCCATCAACGATGACTTCGTTCTCACTCATAGAGTCCATGATTTTGATGACGTGGATGTGTCGGGTTTCGAGTTCTTTAGTAGCGTATATAAACTGGGGAATGATCAGGGAAATGACCACTAATACAAGGCTCCGCATGAATGTTAAAATTGGCTCGGTTTTTGAAGATAGTGCGGAGTAGAATGAATTCACGCCCTAGAACGCGCAAGTCGAGCTAAAAAGTATCTTTGCGCCATGGCAGCATACGTATTTCCAGGGCAGGGTGCCCAATTTGTGGGTATGGGCAAGGATCTTTACGAGAACAATCCCCGTGCCAAAAATTATTTTAGACAGGCCGACGAGGTATTGGGTTTTTCCCTGACGGAGGTCATGTTCACGGGCAGTGAGGAAGATCTCAAGGCTACTAAGATTACTCAGCCAGCGATTTTTACCCATTCTATTGCTACGCTATTTGGCAATGAGGATCGCGAGCGTCCCGATGCGGTTGCGGGCCACAGCTTAGGCGAGTTTTCTGCCTTGGTAGCCGCAGGCGCGCTCGATTTTGCTTCTGCCCTCCGCCTGGTCAGCGAACGAGCCGAAGCCATGCAGGAAGCTTGTGATAGCGTACCTGGTACCATGGCGGCCATCCTCGGACTGGATGATGATAAGGTAGAAGCCGTTTGCGAAAGGGTAGAGGCTGTAGTCGTACCTGCCAATTATAATAGTCCTGGTCAGCTGGTTATCAGTGGTTCGATAGAAGGAGTGGCAGAGGCCAGCGAGATGCTGACAAGCCTGGGTGCCAGAAAAGTGGTACAGCTTCCAGTTGGCGGCGCTTTTCACAGCCCCTTGATGCAACCTGCTAAAGAGCGCCTTCAAGCAGCTATAGAAGATGCCTTCTTGCGTCCGCCGCAATGCCCCATTTACCAGAATTTTGACGCTAAAGCCAGCGTAGATCCAGATGAAATACGCCAAAAGCTGATTGCTCAACTCACCGGCCCGGTCCGCTGGACACAAACAATCCAGAATATGGCCAAAGATGGTTACTCTGACTATGAAGAAGCCGGCGGCAAAGGCCGAATCTTAGCTGGCCTTATGCGCAAAATCGATCGGGAGCTGGCGGTCGCACAGATGGAAGCTCCGCTGGATGGGGGGAATTTGGTGTAGTCTGTTAGTCTTTTAGGAGATTGGGAGTATTGCTTGGCGATTGGGAATCTGAGCAAGATTTTGCGCTTAGCCTAGAACTTCTGGGAAAGTCTGTTAGTCTTTTAGGAGATTAGGAGTACTGCTTTGAGATTGGAAATCTGAGCAAGATTGGGCGCTTAGCCTAGGAATTCAGGGAAAGTCTGTTAGTCTTTTAGGAGATTGGGAGTACTGCTTGGCGATTGGAAATCTGAGCAAGATTTTGCGCTTAGCCTAGGAATTCTGGGAAAGTCTGTTAGTCTTTTAGGAGATTGGGAAAAAGAATCAAATGCAGATTTCCACCATACTGAGCTTCACCCCATTCTCTCTAACAGACTAATAGACTTCCCACTGATTAGGCCTTGGAAAAAGAATCACCCAAAGATTCCCAATAAAAAGGGCTATCGCCAGACCTCTCTAACAGACTAACTCCTCCTATTAATCTCGTCTCTAATCTCGGCTGCCCGCTCGTAATTTTCTTTATTGAGTACATCGTCGAGCAGTTCTTGCAGTTCAGCTACGGTATAGCGAGACAGGCTGGCTTCTTCGGCTGCTCCTTCGCCTTGATTGCTTCCGTCTTCAAAATCTACATCATCTTCACCTTCTAAGACAACACCAGCAGACTCCAGAACGAATTCGTAGGTATAAATGGGACATTCAAAGCGCATGGCCAGAGCTAAGGCATCGCTGGTGCGGCTGTCAACTTCAATGATTTCTCCGTTGCGATCCAAGACTAAGCGTGCGAAAAAGATGCCTTCTCTCAAATCGTTTATGATGACCTCCCGAAGATCTACATCTAGGGTCTCCAAGGTGTTTTTTAGCAAGTCGTGAGTCAGTGGCCTGGGGCCTTCCATACCTTCTATGGCGACTGCAATAGCCTGAGCTTCGAATGAGCCGATAATGACCGGCAGGCGCCGCTGTCCGCTCATTTCACCTAGCACTACCGCATAATTGCTGGAAGTCGTCACAGAGCGGCTGATCGCCATTAACCGAAGTTCGATCTTATTCATATTGGTGTTGGTAGGGGTACGAGGCCCAACGATCTCAAAGTGTCCTTTTAAAAAGGCGTGCAAAGATACGGATTTGATTTTAGCTCACCAACCACCAAAATTAGTCTGGCTAGGCATCTTTTCATATAAAATGCGGCATCTACGATAATCAACTTTTTCTACCGTCTGAAATTCCGAGACATCATCCCTTTTTGCGTATTTTCTGCTTTCCTGTGCCTAGAACCTTCCAGCGTCCGACGCAGGAGGACCTGGAAGCGTTCGGTGTGAAAAAGTTAGTCAGCCTAAAAGAAAGTTGCATAACTTAAAAATACGTTATATATTTGTATCATTAAGTTGAATAATTCATGAAGCTTCCCACATTAACGCCGAAAGAAGAAAAGGTCATGCAGCTCATTTGGCGCATCGGCCGAGGAACAGTTTCTCAGTACATAGACCAGATGCCAGATCCTAAGCCTCCTCATTCTTCCATATCTACGGTCGTACGCAGTCTGGAGTCCAAAGGATATTTGGGACACAAAGCTTACGGACGCACCTACGAGTATTTTCCATTGATCAGCAAGCGAGCCTACAGCGGCTGGACCCTCAAAGGGCTGGTCAGTTCTTACTTCGGTGGTAGTATGAATGAATTGGTCAGTTTCATGGTCGAGGAAGAAAACCTAAGTCCCGAAGAACTGAAAGCGCTTGCTGCAAAACTGGAACAGGAGTAACTACTCGGTATTCACTTCAAGCAAACTCCTACCCAATACCTCGTACTCCATACCAATAAAATCATGCTTACATATCTACTCCAAGTCTCCTGCATCATCGCGCTGGTTTACGGTTTGTACTACTGGTCGCTCAAGCGAATGACCCATCACGCTCTGACCCGCTCGTTTCTGCTTGTTGGGCTGTTTGGATCTTGGGTACTTCCGCAGGTATCTAGCTACCTGGCTCAGACAGAGCCCATTACTGCTGTGCAAACCTATTTGCCTGCGGTATATGGACCGACCATCGATCTATCTCAGATGCAGCTAGCAGATCCTAGCTGGGGTTGGCAAGAATGGGCATGGCTGGCTTATGGTGCGGTTTGTTTACTTATGCTGGTCAGATTATTGGCCGGCATAGGCCGAATCGGCATGCTGTATACTAAAGGAATACGCCTACACACATGGAATGATATCAAGGTTCCATTCTGCTTGATTGTTAACCCTAAAGTCCGTTCGCCTTTCTCCTTTTTCAATAGCGTTTTTATTTCACCTAGCGATCTCAATCAGCGGCCAAAACTCGTAGATCGCCTGCTCGAACACGAGCAAGTACACGTGCAGCGCTGGCATAGCCTCGATCTATTATTGATCGAACTGACCCGCTGTGTACTCTGGTGGCATCCGATATTACCTGCCTACAAACGTGCCGTAAGACAGAGTCACGAGTTTGAAGCAGATGCTATCGTCCTTCGCCAGAGAAGTGCAGAAAAGCAATCTTATGGCCGCCAGCTTTTAAACCGTCTCGATAACCCCACCCGCCGACTGGAAGATCAGCTGGCCAACCAATTTTATCACTCCTTTATCTCCAAAAGACTTCAAATGATGAATACAATACCCACTTCCCCAAAGCTGCGTTGGAAATACGCTCTCATCGTACCCATTCTGTTTGCAGGGATGATCCTCTTTGCCGGGTCCAGCTCAGATTACTTTGCGAGTACAAATGAAAACCCGCTTTTTCACGACACCCTGCCACCAAATACTTCCGACCGCCCGATATATAATGTAGTAGACCAGATGCCAAGCTTTCCCATAGCCGAAGAAATCGAAGGGGATGAAGAGCGCAAAAGAGCATCAGAACGCGCAATGCTGGAATACATCTATACCGAAATTCGCTATCCGGGCGAAGCCAGACGCGCAGGAGTTGAAGGCATGGCCGTCATTTCCTTCATAGTAGAAACCGACGGTAGCATCTCTGACGTAGCCATCGCAAGAGATCCGGGAGAGGGCCTTGGAGAAGAAGCTAAGCGCGTGGTCAGCAAAATGATCGAAGACGATATCCGCTGGACCCCCGGTATGCAAGGCAATGAAGCGGTTCGCTTCAAATTCAATATGCCCATCCGTTTCAAATTGCAGGGTGACGAGCAACTGGAAACTACATCTAATATGGAAGAAGGGGAGTCCGCCCCCGAAAACAGCGTGCACGTAATCGGCCATGGGGTAGAGCAAACGGAATCTACTTCGACAGCTACTAACCAGGAGATTTTCCGCATCGTCGAGCAGATGCCTCTCTTTCCAGGTGGGGAAGGAGCGACCTACCAGGAACGAAAGCCAAACGCTGAGCGCAAAATGCTGGAATACATCTACGGCAACATTAAGTATCCTAAAGCTGCCGTCGATGCCGATGCAGAAGGGATGGCCGTCGTCAGCTTCGTCGTAGAAAAGGATGGTACGCTTAGTGAGGTTGCCATCAGAAGAGATCCAGGGCATGGCATGGGTGCCGAAGCCATGCGCGTAGTAGAAGCTATGAACGATGACAATCTCGTTTGGGAGCCTGGCATGCAAGCCGGTGAGCTTGTCAGAGTCCAATTTAATTTACCTATTCGATTTAAACTAACAGACGATACAGACGTGGAGGAAGCCGGTGAAGAAACAAGAGTAGTGTTCAGAACTGATGATGATAATATCGTACTGGTTGAGCCTAATGGTGACGGACCTTTTAATGCCGAGTTCTTTATTAATGGTGAATATGCCGGCGAGGTAGGCGACTCAGAATCTGTAATAAATGAGATCGATCCCAATGATATCGAATCAATTTCAGTCATTAAAGAAGCCAGTGAAGTTGCCTTGATGAGACAAAACCCCGAAACACAAGGCATCATCCTCATTCAGCTCAAAGACGACTCCAATCGCAGTGATCGCAGAAGCATCAA
>JBCDFE010000028.1:0-26292 GCA_039178745.1 Bacteroidota bacterium
GCTACCATCTAGGGCCCACTTGCGAAAGTGGTAATAAACGCTCAACGCCTTGATTTTCTTCGATTTGAAAAAGGCATCGACAGGCAACATATGCCATTGGCAACCAGATTTGAACTTATCCCCTCGAGACCTCCGAGGAGCTCGCTACCGCTCGACACCTCGGAGGACCGAGGGAGCTTTTCTGCGATCTCTAGGTTCCCCATGCTCCCCAGATAAAAATCCCCCCGCAACTCCTTCCTTCCTCTACCTGTTTTTATCTTAGCACATATTTAAAATCAAAAGTATATGACATGGCATCTTCCAAATTTTGTTTCGAGCTTATATGCATCGATCCGGCTAAAATTGGCAAAGACCTTAAATCGTTCGTTCATGGAGTCAGCTATCCTAAAGACCTATGGGGAGGAAATACGCCGATTGCCCATGAAGATAATGCCGATCAGAAAGTACTCAAAGGGCCAGATGGTATGCTCATTTACCTACAAGCCATCGATACCTCCAAGATACTGACCGACATGATAGAGGCAGCCTTTGTACTGCGCGTAGAAAGTACCTTATTTGAACCTTTAGAACCCATCAGACCGCGTATACTCAGACATCTAGACCAGGAGCTTGGATTTGCTCAGATCAGAGTATTGAGAGATGATATTTCCTCGGAAATCGCCAACCAGCTTTACCCCAAGATCAATCTGGTGGAGAACCTGCTGAGGCGCTACCTAACCAAGTTTTTCATACAACGGGTTGGTCCCAACTGGTGGGAAGTAACGGCAACACCCAAAATGATCGAGAAAGTCAATGCCCGAAAGCGCAATCGGTCCAACCAGTTTACCTACATCATCGAAAGCAATATCGAGTATGCTGATTTTGACGATCTGGGCTTATTGATCTACAAGCAATCGACCGGCTTCAACGAACCCGAAAAGGTGATCGAAAAACTGAATGCCATCGAATCCATAGAGCAACTGGACGATCTCAAGGCAGAGCTACAAGGCAATTATACCAAATACTTCAAGACCTTCTTTCGAGACAAAAATTTTGAAAAAAAGTGGAAGGAAATGTCGCGCATACGCAACAAGGTAGCCCATCAGGCCACTTTTTTTCACGACGAACTCAAGAAGGGCATCGGACTGGCTCAAAACCTCATTAAGATAATCCAGGAGGCTGAGCGAAACATCGATGATATGGTGCTCAGCCACAAAGAAAAACGCGCTTTGCACGAAGCTACCGTCAGCGCTATTCGGGAAGAAGGAGAGCTCAAAGCTGCAGAGGTATCTATGAGTAGATCTAGTGGACTTGGCCAAATATTAAATCCTGGTCAGAGAACACTATCTGGTGGACATTCTATGTCGGATACGGATGTAATAGAACTGGAAGACGACAAGGACCACGATCATCGCATCAAGCTGGAAGGCCCCAAGGTTATTGGCAAGATAAAACTCGAACACAAGACCAATACCTACAACGATACTCAAGCCCCTGGTTACCGAGTCATCAGCGAAGAGGAGGTCTGCTATGAACTGGGCGAAGCCGAGCGGCTAGACTATACCGATTACGTCGGACTAAAATGGTTTGTGACGACCTATCTGGCCAACAAGGGATATGCCATTAAAACGACTTACTCTCTAGTCAATATCCTGATTGAAGAGAGCAAGATCGACCTCTACGAAATGAGCAGCCCTGATGGTTGGGTCATAAAAGCGGTTCGACTTCCCAGATGAAACCGATAAGTCCAATCATTACACGCGCTTTTTCGGCAATCGAATACAGCCAGAAGGCCAACCAACTACAGCAGCATCTCGAAGCATATCTGAAGCAAAAGTCTGCGGGAATAGCCAATCCAAAGACTGATCCGCAGGAGGAATACGACTACTGGCTAAAGCGGCTAGAAGAAGAGGGCGGCCAGGAGCACCCTACCCCACTAGATGAGGTACTCCAACGAACGGTCCACATTTTGCATCCGCATTATATGGGTCATCAGGTTAGTCCCGGACTACCTAGTCTGGGTCTGGCCGATCAGCTAAGTGGCATGCTCAACGCCGGTATGGGCATATACGAAATGGGGCGCCCCGGCACTGTGATGGAACGCATTGTGATCGAGCAATTTGCCGATGCCCTCGAACTGGAAGACACCACCGATGGCTTTCTCACCCATGGTGGCACCCTGGCCAATCTGACAGCCTTGTTGGCAGCCCGCGCCGTGCGATGGCCCGGACAAACGGAAGTCTGGGAAAATGGTCAAACCGACGAACTCAGACCTTGCCTACTTGTCAATGAGCAAGCGCACTACTGCATAGATCGGGCCGTGCGTATTATGGGTTGGGGGGCGGGCGGTATTCGGCTTGTTCCTTCAGACGAGCAATTCAGAATTAGAGTAGACCAGATAGATCGGGTCGTTGAGGAAGCAACAGCTGAAGGCTTCACGCCCATAGCTATAGTTGGCAGCGCATGTACCACCAGCACGGGCAGTTTTGACGATCTAGACGGCCTGGCCGACGCTGCCGAAAGACACCACCTATGGTTTCATGTAGACGGTGCCCACGGCGGCCCATTCGGCATCTTACCCGAATTCAGACACAGCAAACTAAAAGGGCTGGAACGAGCAGATAGCCTGGTGATCGACTTCCACAAAAGCTGCTGCGTGCCTGCACTTTGCACCGGTCTGTTTTTTAAACAGGGAAAAGACGCTTATCGAACCTTTCGTCAGCGGGCCGATTATTTACTCAGTTTCGATACAGAAGACGAGTGGTACAACCTGGGTCGGCGCACCTTTGAGTGCACCAAGCAAATGCTAAGTCTTCGGGTATACAGCCTGCTTTATGAGTACGGCTTTTCCTTTCTTCGCGCCTACATGGAGCGCGTCAACCATCTGGGCCAGCAACTGGCTAAACAAGTCATCGGCCGGGTAGATTTCGACCTGGCTATGCCCCCCGATTGCAACATCGTTTGCTTCCGGTACTTTCCGAAAGTCGGAAACCCAAGCGCGACACAAGTCGATGCCCTCAATGAAATGATTAGAAGTCAGCTCGTCGAGTCGGAGCGTTTTTACATCGTCAGTACTAAATTGAGAGGCAGATATTATCTCAGGTGCACGCTCACGAATCCGTTTACGGACGAAGAACATCTACAGAATATGCTAGACGCTGTAGAGGAAGTTGCCATAGCTAGTTTGGATTCATTTTTGGCTGTTAGCCCCAGATAAATCTAAACTAAACTACTGTTCCTCCGCAGCTGCTGCCAGCACCAGCAGTACAACCATAGCAGTGCTGGTTGAGTATGATGTTGCGGTTGTTCAGGTCCTCCCCTGACCAGTCATTGAGGTGCTGTATGGGGTGTGCGATTTTCAGATCAAGCATTTGGTTGAAATCACAGTCGTACAGATAACCATCCCAGCTGACCGATATGGTATTTCGACACATGAGACCCTCCACTGTTGCCGGGTTGAAGGCGTTGATGAGCTTTTCCATGTACTCGCTGTAGTTTCCACTTTCGAGCAAATAATCCAGAAAGCGAGCAACGGGTAGATTGGTGATCGCAAACAGACTATTGAAAACGATATCGTATTTGCGCTTGAGTTGACGCTTAAACTCCGCCTGGAGCGTAGCTTGATCAGCTGGTAAGAATGCACCATTGGGATTGTACACCAAATCCAGCAATAGATCGCTGCCTTCTATGCCATACCCAACGGCATTCAGCATTTGGAGCGCCTCTATAGAATCTGTAAACACGCCATCTCCACGCTGAGAATCAGTACGCGACTTGCTGAAGTACGGCAGGCTGCTTACCAGATGGACCTGATTCTCTGCAAAAAACTCTGGCAAATCTCGAAATTTCTTATTGGCCACGATTATGGTCAGATTACACCTATCTATAACCTCCTTACCCAGTTTTCGACACTCCTCGACGAACCACCGGAAGTGTTTGTTCATTTCCGGGGCACCGCCTGTAATATCGACTGTTTTGATGCTGGGCGTTGCTGCGATAATCTCCAGGCATCGGGCTAGCGTCGCTTGATCCATGTTTTCTCGCCTACGGTCAGGGCCTGCATCTACATGGCAGTGGGCACAAGCCAGATTACACAGCTTTCCGATATTGAGCTGAAAGATTTCAATCTGAACAGGCTTAAACGGCCGGTGACCCATATCTGCCAGCTTATCGCCAAAGCGCTCCATACCGCCATCGATCACGTCTTTCCCATTCAGCACATTGAGTTGCACATAGCTGGAAGAGAGGTCACTGCCCCTTGATTTTAGCGATTTTGTACGTGGTTTGATTGCCATTTTTACCGTATTGCGTATTTGCGTATGGCGTATAGCGACAACGACTCTTGCTGTCGCTATACGCCATACGCTGTACGTGCTACCATTCCTACATAGTCAACTTTTCAATCTGCCGCTTCATCTGCACCCCGTAAATTAGGGTAGAGCCAGCCTGGACCGCAGCAGCCGTATGGACGGCCTCCATCATCTGCTCTTCATCGGCGCCACTCTCCAGGGCAGCCGTCGTGTAGGCATCCACACAGTAGGGGCAGTGGAGGGCATGGGAAACAGCCAGGGCAATAAGTGCCTTTTCCCGCTGGGTCAGGGCCGAATCTCCATGGGTAGCATTCTCGTACCACTGAAAAAACTGCTCGCCCATTTCCTCTTGATATTCACTGATGGTACCGAATTTCTTGAGGTCTTTCGGATCATAGTACTGGTTCATATTCTTTTCTTTAGGCACTGTATTGAATTCTCGTGCTAAGGTGGAAGTCCCTAAGGGACTGTTGTGTTCTTTTTTTTCTTCAGACTTCCGCAGGTCGAAACTTTCCCCAGAAGTTTCGATCCTCGCGCGACTGCTAGCAGAAGGAGTAGCGGGATGGAAGCTTTCCTCGAAAGCCGACATCCCCGCACTCGACCTTGCAGATCGAGATTCGGGATGGGCGTTTTTCCTTTTGTGCGAAGGCTTTTCGGTACTGAAAAAGTCTTGGGTGTAGGTTCGTCCCTCCCAACTCGCCTCGGCCGGAGGCATAATCTCGGTATTGTCCCAGATCCCGGTTTTGAGCGTCAGGGCATAGGACTTGGGCAAAGGGCGTTCGAGCATAGCCGCACGAGCAGCTACGTGATCATAAGTCAGGCGGTGAAATTGGTAGGTCATTTCCTGGTCTTCCTGATCGATGATCAAATACCAGACATCGGTCGTACCGTCGTTGGCTGGCATACCGATGACCCCGGCATTGAGCCACAATTCATGCCCACGCGGGCTGCGTTCGGCAAACGGCAGACCGCAATGGCCGCCAATAATGACATCCGCTTTGGCTTCGTGAAGTTGCTCTTCTTTGACTGTCCAAGGAGTACTTCTCCAGATGAACTGGCTGGTTTGATGGAGACCGCCGTGAACGATTCTCAGATTCCGACCCCGCAGTCCTTCTCCCCCAGAGGAGGAGCGGGATGTCGGCATTCGGGGAATGCCTCCACCTGCGGAAGTCCTATCCTCAATATTCCCAAATTCAAAAGTGATCTGACTTGGTAATTCTTGTAAATAGGCAACCGATTCCTGACTGGTGTTTTTCTGTGCGTAGGGATACCACATGCGAGAGAAGAGATCGCAGCGGCTGTTGTCGTCGAAGCCACAGCCACACTCTTCTAGTCCGTCTCTGATGTTTTCCTCCACATTGCCGGCTATGGCGTGAATGCCCCAGTCACGCACGGCTTTTATACACTCGTCTGGAAAAGCGCAGTAGCCAGCTATATCACCCGTGCAGATGATGCGCTCAGGCAGAATGGCCAGTGCTTCGGCCCTGCTTTTCATCGCTTGCAGAGCATGCAGATTCGAATAAACACCTCCGAAGATAAGCATGGGGCCACTGATCTGGCCGATGTCTTTTACGAGATCAGCCATGGGTTGCGGGATGTTTGGTAGAGGTAATTTTTGATTGATCGGTAGATGTGACCATACTCTGTCTAGTCGACGAACGGGAAATCGCCCAAGGCAGTAAAAATGCTAAAAAGCAAAGTCCGGTTCCAAACAGGTTCATCATAAAATCAACGGCGTATTTACCGGAATTAAAGACAAAGAAACTGGGATACTTTCCAAGCAATAGCAAGATTCCCGTGAGTAGGCCTAGCCCGACCGAGAAATAAAAACTTGCTGGCGGAGCTTTTAGTTTCCAAAGTAAAAACACCGGCGCCAAGCCAATAACCATGCTACCACTCAGGGTGGTAGCCGTAATGATATCTGGCTGCAATAAGATCGGCAAACTCCCTACCAACGCAATGATAACCATAGCTATTCTGCCGGCTTTAAGCGCAACATGCTTACCCCAACCCAAATCGAGCACCGATAGTTTAGCAAAAGAGGAAAAGGTCGAATCTAAAGTGGAAGCTGCGGAGGTGACCATGATGAAATTCATGACCAACATCATGACTATACCCAGAGATTGAGCCATGAGCACGGGTGCGTCAGAAGCGCCTGAAAGTCCCTGATTTTGAGCGTAAATACCCACAAAACTGAATAGGACGATGGCTATCGCTCCGACAGGCGTAGCAACCAAAAATGCCTTGCGTGTGCTGCGCGAATCGCTGAGAAAGGCCCGGTCTGTAAGCACGGGATCGTGAAACGGGTAGCTGATAGACTGTATGAGAGCAAGCAGTAATAAATTGCCACCACCGATTAGGGTCCATTCGCCACTATTCATATAAGCCTGAACGCCCCCTTCTGAACTTGGAAGAATAACAGACAGGATAACTATCATTAAAATAGCAAAAAAAGCGAGCTGTATCAAATCTGTGATGATAGAGCTACTCATTCCCCCTTTTAGACTGTAGGCGAGGGTCAATAGGGTAAAAACCCCGATGGCCAGGTAAAACTCAAAAGTCCATCGATCGCCGAAATAGCCACCGATGACTAGCGTATTGGACCAGACTTCCTGAAATAGCCTGAGGGCGATAAGGATGGAAAATAGCCAGACAGCACCCTGGCCAAACCGACTGCTCAAATAATGATGTAATGACTGAAATCCCCCTTTTACCCGCATTTGATAGATAACCAAACCGGCGACAGCAAAAGATAAGTAGTAGGCCGCATAAGCAACACCACCTACTATACCGTAGCTGTATCCCAGATTGGCTGCGTTGGTGATGGACTTCGCAAAAAGCCAACTGATCACCAGGCTGCCCATGAGTGCCCAGGTCCCTGGAGCTCTGCCCGACTGCTGGGCTTTGAAGAAAGCCGCCCTACTCCTGGCAAAGGGAGATATCCATAACAGTAGGAGACTGCTAGCGAGTATGAGTATCCATTGCCAGGAGATTGTGGTCATATAATATTCTGTTTATCTCATTCGACGAGTAGAGTTCGTCGAACGAGAAACTAATCTACATCCCACCAAACGGGCACGTTTGGCGAATTGCCGTTGGTTGCGGCTGCTGCCTGGGACCAGTTTTCGAAATTCAGGGCTTGCTCGTCGGTGGGATACGGAAAGCGAATCGGGATTAGGTCATCATTTAGACTGGCCGCTATGGGCAGCAACTGAGGAAATCCGGTTCGCCGCCATTCTATCCAGGCTTCATAGCCATTTCCCAGAGCGGCAATCCATCGCTGAGTGGCGATGAGCTGTAGGGCGTTTTCGTTGAGGTCGGGATTAACTAGGTCTTGAGCCAGGTAAGCATCGGCATTCTCCGCACTCCAGTATTCTAAAGCCAGGCGTACGCCTTGTCGGTATAGTGCTGTCCAGTCAGCTTCTATCCATCCATTCAGCGCGGCTTCGGCCAGTATAAAGTGCGTCTCCCAGGCTGTAACGAAATTGGCCTGATACTGGTCGGTCTCTTCGCGGAAGATGGTCCCTGGCCGTGCAAAATCATCGACCACAATACTCGTTTGAGATGGATCTATGCCATTAGCCAGTCCGGTAAATTGCCCGGTATTAGCAGCGGGCCGGAATAAGATTTCCAACCTAGGATCATTGAGTTGTGCGAAAATAGAATCGGCCGTTCTGGACATGACGAAGTTGTTGAAATCACCTACTCTTGCCGTTGCCATACGGAAGTTGTTCGGTGGGCCTGCTGTGAAGTTGAAGGCCGCATCATCGCTTCCGGTTTCTATATAGTTGCCTTCCTCGAATATGGCCTGCATTTCCTGGGCTACTGCAACTTGCCCGCTGATGCGCAGCAAGCTCTTGAGTAGAAGAGAATTGGCCATTCGCTCCCAGGACGCCAGATCGCCGTTGAAGAGTATATCACCCTCCAGCGAGAACGGACTATCCATCGATGCCTGAATAGCCATCTTGGCCCGACGCAAATTGTCGAGTATGCCGCCGTCTTCCAGGTAGATATCCTCCTGATTATCATAAACTGGGGTAACAATACCATCGTCCTTTCCTCGAACAGCTTCGAAGTAGGGCACATCGCCAAACATATCTGTCAACACACTCGCCATATAAGCCTTCATGACACGGGCCGGTCCTTCATATATAGCTAGAGCTTCACTCTCTAATGACTTTTGGAGTATGATTTCGTTATCGCGCAGATTCTGATAGAAAATCGGCCATGGATCACCACCAAACTGGGGCTCGAGTAGTAGCCCTCGATCAAAGCGATTGAAGTCTACCTCCGCATAATGCTGACTCAGTAGATTGCCTGCTACAAAGCCATCGAAACTCATGCGCTCTCCGTAGTTCCAGATGACTTGCCTCAACAAAAGACTGGGTTGTACATCAGTTGGTGCGTTGGGATTGGTGTTAATGTTGGAAAAATCTTGCGTGCAGGAGGTGCCTATGAGTATGAGCAGGGAGGCGAGAGCTAGCAGGGGATTCCCCCCAATTTTTAAAGAACCAAGACCCGAGATTTTAGAGTCAAGAGGACCGTGCATGTTTTTGAGTTTTCTCGTGCTGCTGGGAGAGACAAGACTTGTTGGCCCTTCTTTTTTCAATTCTCCGTTTGATTTACGTTCAACCATAATTTTAAAATTTTGATGGACAGACCAGTCTTTGCTCTTGATTCTTTCAATAATTGGATGAAGAATTAGCATACAAGCATTTGCTTAAAAGTTCCCTTCTAGAGAAATTCCAAAACTCCGCGCACTAGGATAGGTCATGTCTTCTACACCACCGACGAAAGTCTGGCCTTGTATGGCAAATTGTTCGGGATCAAAATGAGGGATAGCACTCCAGGCGTACAGATTTCTCCCAATCAAACTGACCCGAAGATTACTGAAAGCGGAGAGCACACCGGAACTGAGTGACCCATCTCCGAAATCGTAGCTGATGCGCAACTCTCGCAGCTTAAGGTAGCTGGCATCGTAGATGTTATTCTCTTCGTGGTTTCTGTCGTAAAACTGGCGATAGTAGGTCTCTGCCGGTATGGCGGTTGTATTTGGCTCGAAGCGAGGATTCTCGTCTGTGCCCACATTGACCACGCCGGGAAAGACAAGCCCTTCGTCTGGGCGGAACTCCGTTTCTTCGAGCTGTCCACCCACACCTGCAAGGCTTAGTGTGCGGCTCACCAACTGACCACCCTGACGCCAGTCCAGCAGGAAAGCCAATCGTACGCGGCCAAACCTGACTTCGTTGTTGAAGCCTAGGATAAAGTCGGGATTGGCATTGCCCAGTTTTTTCAATTCATTGTCGGCGATCAAGCGACCATCTTCATTGATAATAAACTCGCCGTCTTCATTGCGTAAGTAGCCCGTTCCCCAGAGGTCTCCGAGTTCACTACCCTCTTCGACTATGAAGTATACCGACTGGTTGGGGTTGTCGTAAACCCGGCTATATGCCAGGGTGAGGCGATCGGCTCCTGCGGGCAGACTTTCTACCCGACTTCTGAAGGTGCTGAAATTCACTGCTGCCCGGTAGCCGAATTTTTCGCGATACCGCGTTCGCCAGCTAAGCACCGCTTCTAAACCCTGAGTGCGTACCTCTCCGCCATTGACGACTTGCTGGGTGTAGCCCGAACTAATAGCAATGGGTAGGGAGATAATCTGGTTGGCGGCCAGCTGATTAAAATAGGTAACATCCAGCCCTAATCGATCTTCGGCGAAGCGCAGATCAGCACCAAACTCTATGCTTGTCACTTGTTCGGGCAGAAGGGTTTCATTGGCCAAGGTAAACTGATCGCTGAAGGTAGGCTGACCATTGACGGGCGTTTGAGCGACGAAGGTTCCCCCGGTTCGATACGGATCGGTGTCATTGCCAACTTGTGCCCAGCTAGCCCTTAATTGGGCAAAGGAAATGGCCGACGGCAATCGAAGCTGATTGGAAAGTACCAGGCTTAGAGAAGCCGAAGGATAGAAAAAGCTGGTGCCATCTACAGAGGCCGGTGTTGCCAAAGCTGAAGACCAATCGTTGCGCCCAGTCACGTCGAGATAAATCCAGTTATTCAAGCTGAGTTTGAGCAGGCCATATAAACTATTGATGCGTTTTCGGGCCTCCAGGTCGAATACTTGTACCGGACTGGCCGCATTGCTCAGTTTAAAAATGCCAGGTTGGGCAAGCGTGACCGCCTGGGCTTGCTGGTTGGTAGCAAACTGATCGAGTCGGTTGCCACCGGCAGATAGCTCAAAGCCAACTGTTCCGAAGCGGCGCTCATAGCGAAGCAGGAAGTCAGTATTGATTTCCCGGTAGCCTATATCGTTCTCGGCATAGCCACCGTTGCTAAAACGATTGGTAGAAAAAGCACGACGAAACTGCCGCTGCTCGTCGCTGTAATCCATACCAGAGCGAATGGTCAGGCTCAGATATTGATCAAACCGATAACTGGCTGAGAGGAACCCAAAAAGTCGATCTCGGTTAAAGCTATTCCTGTTTTCTAATAAGATCAGATAGGGGTTGTCGAAAAAAGTATAGTTGAAACTATACTGCTGCACACCTTCTAAGCCAGGCTGCCAATAGTCGCGCAAAGGCTCCAGGTCGGTTTGCCGACCGAGCCAGGCCGTTAGGTCGTAATTGATGTTCTCTGAGCCATAACCACCTGCTGGCCGATTATCACTATTGCTGTTGATATAGTTGAGGCCGAGATTGATACTTATTCGCTCGGTGGGGTTCAGATTCAGGCGGGCCGCCAGGGTTTTGCGCTTCAGGTTGACACCAGGAATGTAGCTGTCACTCCTCAGATCTGTAGCAGACAAGCGAAAATTACCACCTTGACCACCGTCTCCTATTCTGCCGCTGAAGGCCAGATTATTGATCGAAGTGAGGCCAGTTTCGTAGAAGTTGCGCACATTGTCTGGACGTGCAACGAAACGGGTAGGTGTGATGGGCAGACCACCATGGACGGCTACATCACCCCCACGAACTACACGCCCGTCTGGCAAAGTGACCGGCGAATCGTACTGTGGTATGAAAATGCCGTCGCCCATTCTAGGCCCGTAGCTATAGGTAATGTTATCATTGACACCACCACCCAGGCCATCGACGAATTCGAACTCGCCATTGTTACCCTGCCCGAAGGTATTCTGGTATTGAGGCAACTGGAAAGGCCGCTCCAGGAAGGTGGAAGAGCTAAAGCTGATACCCAGGTTCCCTTCTGGAGAAGCTCCGGTCTTGGTCGTAATGACTATAGCGCCGTTGGCTGCGCGCGTACCATACAAGGCAGCTGCGCTGGGGCCCTTGAGTACCGTGACTGACTCTACGTCATTGGGGTTGATATCCATAGCTCCATTACCGAAATCTACTTCCTGAAAACCAGCAGCTTGTTCATTGGTCACATTGACGATGGTGCTATTATTGACTGGAATTCCGTCGACTACGAACAATGGATTGTTGTTCGTAAAACTGGAGCTACCCCTTATAGTGACCAAGCTTGTCGAACCCACTCCCGTAGGTCCCGCTGTAATCGTAACACCAGCCAACTGACCAGCGAGATTATCCAAAAAATTGGCGGACTGGACATCGGTCAGTTCTCGGGAATTGACGGATTGAACAGCGTAGCCCAGCTCTTCGTTTTTGCGATTTATACCCAGGGCTGTGACGACAACCGTTGGGCCTTGGCGACGGCCCAAAGGGACATCACCGTATGTTATAATCGTCGACGAATTCATCAGAATGTCACCAAGATTTTCACGCCCATCGAGTTCTACATCAATAGTTGGGTAACCGACGTATGAAATCTGGAGCATTTCGTCTTCTGCCTCTACTTTCAAAGAGAAATAGCCGTCGAGATCAGTGGTGGTACCTCGATTAGATTCCTTGATAGCTACGGTTGCCGCTGGAAGAGCTTCTCCTTCCACGTCGATCACTCGGCCAGTTACTGTTTGCTGAGCGAGTGCATTAGACGACAAATACAACAATAAAACAAGGGCAATAATCGGTCTGACCGATAGAAATTGAATGTGCATAAAAGTTGAAAATCAGTGAGTGTATCCAACCATTAGACCAATGGAAGATGGAATAAAAAAAAGACAAAACCAATATTTGATTTACGCCAGCACAGGGGGTCCTCTCCTCAATAAAGCCTGATCTCTACCTGCGGAAGTCCAAGACAAAAAAACCGGCCTGCTTGTAGAGATCTCGGCAAAAAGGGATAGCAAAACTGTCCAACATCTAAAGCCATGGAGTACGAATAACGACCGCCTCAAATCGCTGTGATCGTTGATATCTCTGAGGCTTCTCAGGCTTTGGCCATCTGGATAGAGCGCAACCAAAGAAGTATACAAGCTAGGTTGTTGCCAGGGCAGCCCTGCAAAAACGGCGGGATCAAAGGCATGAGCCTGGAGACCCAAAAGGTAAACCCCACCTCGCTGGTCGGGTCCAAGTACCTGCTGGCCTTGCTGTAGCTTTTTTTTGCACTTCCGCAGGTCGGAAGCCCTCAAACCTGGGCAATCATTTCCTACTACTATCAGATGTCGATAGCCACGGGCGAAAATATCAGCTATAGCATGGGCAAGCTTTTGCCCGAAGTCATCACCCAGTTGAGTCGTTTCATCTGAACGAAAATAGTCTAAACCACTCCTGCGACAGAGGTTCTCTGCACCTGATATGAGCTGACTTGAAATGGCCACCGAGACCCTCGATTGCTCAGACCACTTGCTGCTTTCCTCTACCGAAGAAGATTGGCTAAACAACAATATGGCCGAGGTTTGCGACATAAGCTCGTGGCCCAAAGGAAATCAAATTTTGTCGAAGTCAGATGGTATAATATTAAATTCATACTCATTCTTGTCGGTCTGCGACATTCAAAGATTTCTAAGTATTTTGTTGCATACTAACACTAATAATCAGCAAACCTCTTCTTTGCTGAACAAATAACTCGCTATGAAACCCTTAGCAATTTTAGTACTATGCCTTTTTATCAGCAGTTGTGGGGATGATGAAAACATAGACCTATCCTGTATGCAGTCAGACTGGGTAGGTACTTACACCGGAACGAGAATCTGCGATGGAGGTATGGAACAAGACGTAACACTTACTTTTTCTGCCATTGGATCGCGACTGAGCCTATTCTACTTAGTAGGAATAAACGTGACAACACATGGAGAAATTGACTTTAATGGATGCGAAATTGACGACAATATCACTAGTCAAAATGTAAACTACAGTATAAAAGCAACACTCAACGGGAGCGAGCTAACTATGGAAGATCGTTTTGTAGTTGGCAATGCGCTTGGCCCACTTTGCAAGATCACGGCAACCAAAAACTAAATCTGAGGAATAATTCTATGGTTTTTTCCAAAAGTGAATCTTTCTCCCTTTGTAATCAATACTGAGTCGATACATTTGAAAAAACGGCTGTCCAAGTAGGCCATCGATTCTAATCTCATCCGTCAAAGCTGTGCCGAAATCAGTCGGAGCGAATACCATGTCTACCAACTGATGGGTACGGAATTCCAACTCACTTACCCGAATATACTCGGTGATTTCTTCGCTGCCGGAAAGGTTGTGTAATCTAGTTTGCTCGCCGGTCGGTTCGTAAGCGTCTATCGATTGAAGTTTGTCTTCATCAATTAAGTTGCAGGCGGCACCAGAATCCAGGGCTAAGTGCCAGGTCTTATTGCCTACTCGTAGCCTAATGACTGGTAGGTGGTCGACCATTCTAAAGGGGATGCTAAACAGCGGTTCTTCTATTCTGCCGCGTCTTTGCACCCTAGTCAAAAGCTCGAACTGCCCTTGCTCGTAATCGATCAAAAGCTCGTATCGCCGAAGTTGTTCATAACCCATGATACCATGTAGCGTTTGACCGGATCGATTTTCCATACCACTCAAGTCGAGTCCCAATGCTCTTTGAACACCTTGCTCTTTACCGCCGATTTGGAAAGAGCGGACCCGCCCCTCAGATAGTGAAAAGGGGGCTCCATTTGCCGCTTCACCCGTGATCATGCGCCCGCCATCGGCATCCCAGTTGTTTAGCAGCAAGGTTGGCGCTCCTGTGTCTAAGATAAAATAGCCTTGTTCGCCATCAATTTCGGCCTTAAACCAAATCAGATCGGAGACCATGTCGAAATCTACCCTAATCAACTCAGATTCAATCTCCGAAGAAACCATACTGGCTTCCGATCCTGTAGTAAGTACCGCAATTTCACTTTGGGAAAACACAGATAAACTACTGAACCACAGTAAAATAAATGAAAAGAGTACGTGAAAGAAGGATGCACTATTTATACTGGCCGATCTAACAATTCTGTTTCTCATGAGATGGTGGTTTACTAAGGCTACGCTCAAATTCGAATAGGCGAATACTTTATTTTACGTCAAGTTAATAAAAAGTTTACAAATAGTTAACATTACAAAGAGCTATTCAGTTCCGTGGATACCGCTGAAGAATTCTCCACATGTGCTCCCTACATCTCCACCAAATATTATCTATCTTCGTATCCCGTAACATATTATTATGACCAAGTATATCTTCGTTACGGGCGGTGTCACCTCATCTTTGGGCAAAGGCATCATTTCAGCATCCCTGGCTAAGCTGCTTCAGGCACGTGGCTTTTCGGTCACCATTCAGAAGTTTGATCCGTATATCAATGTCGATCCGGGTACCTTAAATCCCTATGAACATGGCGAATGCTATGTAACCGACGATGGAGCGGAGACCGATCTGGACCTGGGCCACTACGAGCGTTTTCTAAACAGACCGACTTCCCAATCCAACAACGTCACTACTGGGAAGATCTACCAGACGGTCATCGAAAAAGAGCGTCGAGGCGACTATCTGGGCAAGACGGTCCAGATCATTCCTCACGTGACGGACGAGATCAAGCGGCGCATGCAGCTACTCGGACAAAGTGATGAATACGACATTGTTATAACCGAACTTGGCGGTACAGTGGGCGACATTGAATCACTACCCTATTTGGAAAGTGTACGCCAACTGAGATGGGACTTAGGTCGAGACAACTGCGTGGTTATTCACTTGACCCTGATTCCCTACCTGGCCGCAGCCAAAGAACTGAAGACCAAACCTACACAGCACTCGGTCAAGGAATTGCTACAGACCGGTATACAACCAGACATACTCGTCTGCCGCACAGAACACGATCTGGATGATGGGCTGAGGCGCAAGATGGCCCTATTCTGCAATGTTGAGCGCAACTGCATCATAGAGGCCAAAGATGCAGAAACCATCTACGATGTTCCTCTGCTTATGCTCAAGGAGAATCTGGACACAACGGTCATCAGCAAACTCCACCTGCCGGATTTGCAAGCACCCGACCTGCGCAAGTGGAAAAACTTTTTAGGCAAGCTCAAGAATCCACTTCGGGAAGTCAGGATCGGTCTCGTAGGCAAATACAATGAGCTTCAAGATGCCTACAAATCGATCTATGAGGCTTTCATTCATGCTGGTGCCATCAATGAATGCAAAGTAAAAGTCAGCCCTATACATAGCGAGCAGCTCGAAGCAGGTCAGGCAGAGCTAGAGCGCCTACTGGCCGATTACGATGGTATTCTGGTCGCTCCCGGCTTTGGTGAGCGCGGTATCGAGGGGAAGATCAAAGCCATCAAGCACGTCAGGGAAAATCGCATTCCATTTTTCGGTATTTGTCTGGGTATGCAGTGCGCTGTAGTTGAATATGCCAGGCATGTGGCGGGCTTGAAGGGTGCCTGCTCCAGCGAAGTAGAACCAAAGGCCAAGACGCCCGTCATTGATCTGATGGAAGATCAAAAGGGCATCAACCACAAAGGAGGAACCATGCGACTAGGTGCCTACGATTGCCAATTAGCAGGTGATAGTCTAGCCTACAGGGCATACGGTAGCGAAATGATATCGGAGCGGCATCGCCACCGATATGAGTTCAATAATAAGTACCGATCACAGCTGTCTGAAGCAGGACTTCGCTTTACGGGCATCAATCCAGAGAATGATCTGGTCGAAATTATAGAAGTCGATAGACACCCCTGGTTTGTAGGTGTACAGTTTCATCCCGAATTGAAGAGCACGGTTGAAAATCCACATCCACTATTCGTGGCATTTGTCGATGCGGCCATCAAGCGGAAATATGCGCTGGTGGAGGAAGAAACCAAGGTGCTGATCTAGGGTATTTCTTCTCACCAAGTACAAGTCACTTGAAGGGCTTGAGGGCCTCATCTTTCACAAACAACTCGTCTACCCGCTTAGTCACTTTGGGGTCTTCGACCAATCCGGGTGCATGCCAGGGTTTCACGCGGGCGTCAAGGACTACAGGTCCTGAGCAGCCCCAATGCTTGTTCTCCACAAAGGCACCTACCCCATCGATATCGTGGCTTGGATTAGCTCTGGTGAATACTGCCCATAGGAAATTGCTGAAATCTGCCGCCAGAAAACCGGGATCATCGCAGAGCACAATCAATGGAAAACCACTATTGGTAGCCATATCAGTGTCTGCTAATGCCTGGCAGAAGCGGCGCACCTCTGAGTAGCCGTTTTCTCGCTCAAAAGCAGGTGCTTTAATGGCTAAAATGCCAGGAGCGATCAATTTGGCATCACCAAAGCCTCTAGGTAGGTCCAGTGATCCAGGCACCTCATTAACGAGCTCTCGGATGGGTTCTCCCCGGCAAGCCCAGATGAGCTTAGAACCGGCATTCCAGCCAGAACCGCTATAATCCAGGGTATCTATGGTTGTTTTGGTCTGAAAGTGCAGGTCTCTGGTGGGGTCGAATCGTTTTAGGACGTGCTGAAAGAATGCGAACTCATCCTGGGCATTTATTTGCGGGTCATCTTCTTCTGCGGCAATGACCAAAAACTTGGCTAGACTCGTTTGGCCTGAGCCGAGTAATCTATTGGCCTGAATCAAAATTTCTTCAGGCACTTTGTCCCGGAAAGGCATGTAGCGCTCGGAGCCAACAGCCAGTAATAAGGGGTGAACACCCGCTTCGTCTACGGCATTGATCTGGCGAACACCGGGAAACTCTCCTGGTGTGAGCTCTTTGACGATCTTATGAATGAGATAACCAAAGCTGCTATCCTCTTGGGGTGGCCGACCAACCACGCTGAAATGCCAGATGGGATCTTTGCGATGATAGACGGCATCGACTTCCATAACCGGAAACTCGTGTTGCAGGCTGTAATACCCCAAATGATCACCGAATGGGCCTTCGGGCATGGTAACGTTCTTGCGAATGGTGCCACAGATCACAAAATCGGCGTCTGTACTCAGCAGGTGACCTTGGGGTGTAAAATTGTAGCCGAATCTGCGACCGGCCAGCATACCTGCAAAGGTCATTTCGCTCAATCCCTCTGGCAATGGCATAATGGCTGCAAAAGCATGCGAAGGAGGCCCACCAATAAAACAGGATGCCCTGAAAGGCTCGTCACTCTGTAGATATTCGGTATGATGAACGCCTATGCCGCGGTGCAGCTGGTAGTGCATCCCCACTTCTTTATTGAGTTCGTATTCATTGCCCGATAGCTGGATGCGATACATGCCAATATTGGATTGCATGGCTTTTCGAACCCCTGGTGGCAGGGTAGCTACCTGCGGAAGGGTAACAAAAGCACCACCATCCATGGGCCAGCTTTTGACCAGTGGTAGCTTATCTATCGTGGTCTGACCATAGGTAATGGGCTTACTGAATCTCCGCTTTCGAGGTAGAGCCGTCAGGGCGGTAAAAGGCGCTTTCAGATACCGTGTCGGGTTCTTGGCAAAATTGGCTGGATCTGCCTTGAGCTCCACTACCCGTTTGACCTTTTCAAGGGTATCGCGAAACAACCATTCCGTGCGCTCAAAAGTGCCATATAGGTTAGACAATGCCTGGAAGGGACTGCCTTTTACCCGCTCAAAAAGAATGGCTGGACCACCTTGATCAAAGATGCGGCGGTGTATTTCTGCCATCTCCAGATCGGGATCGACTTCAGTTTTAATGCGAATAAGTTGGCCAGTACGTTCGAGATCGCGAGCTGCCTCGCGGAGGGATTTGTAGGGCATACAGTCCTAACAAAAAATCCGGTACGGGGTTTGTCAGAGGAGTGTCTTTGATCTAGGGACTTCACTCTAAAGAAGGACGCCCGGCCGATCCGAAGATCGACCAGGCGTGTGTCCAGAAAGGAAATTAAAGCTGGCAATCTACCGCCTTGAGATAGGCAGTATCACTACACCCGTTTCAGATCGAGCGATCAGGTGATATCTGCCTCCTGGTAGGCCAGTCCAATTCAATTCCAAATCTTGATAGTTATTAAGTCCTGCATACCGCAGCTGCCATACAGATCGACCCAGCTGATCGATCAATTCTAAATCCCAACTACCACTCACATTTTCGGGCACACGCAAGGATGCACCCAAAAAGCTGGGGTTGGGATAAACCAGCCAGCCATCACTGGGCAATAGCTCTTCTACTGGCGTATCACAAACTACCTCATTAGCATCGGCCACTACGATATCATTGGCAAAAGAGCAGCCTGTATTGGGGTCGGTCACCAATAGTGTGTAAGTGCCGTTTATGGTCGGGCAAAAGAACAACTGATCTTCGTTAAAGGGTTGCCCATCGAGCAACCACATAAATTCTGTACCCGGTGGAACATCTGCTCCATCTTGAGTGGCGACTAGATTCCCTTCTGTCCTTATCAGAGGCGTAGCCGAAACAGCGGGCAATAAGTCGACAAATACCGTATCGGATATAGCTACACACCCTACTGCATTTTGAAAGCTGGCCACGTAAGCGCCCGAATCGACCACCACCAAAAGGCTATCAGACTCTTCTAGCAAGTCACCATTCGATGTCCAGACTAAATTGCTGTCGTAATTAATGGTCAGCAGTTCCAGAACTTCGCCTGCACATAGATCGATCATACCCGAAGGATCTATGATGGGATCATCGGGTTGAGGTAGTACGATCACGGTATCGGTGGCCTGTATAACATCTATGGGATGGAAAATATCTAAGGTTAAGCTCAGACTTCCATTGATTTGCACACTTTCGTCGGTATTCTGATTGAAATCGATGGATCCACAATCGTCGTCACCACCACCAAGACCGCTATCTTCATCTATGACTTGAACGGAGTAGGTACCCTCTGCTATATCAATAAACGTAGAAAAACTGGTTGGAAAGTCAGCATTGTCTACTACGGAAGATTCAAAGATTTGGTTACCCAAAGGGTCAAAGATGCGAATGTACAAATCGGGTCTGCCACCGAAGGCATCATCGCAGCCTGCTCCCAAGACCGTAACACCAAGCAGTGTAAATGCCGATGTATCGATCACGGCCTCGTACTCGACCAGGTAAGTACCCGCTTCGGAATAAGTGACTGGTTCGGGATTTTCCTCAAAGGAAGAAGTACCCTGGCCAAAATTCCAGATGTAGCTGAACCCATCCTGGCCGTTGCTTGGATTGTTATTGACAAACTCAGCGGTCACTTCTCCGCAAGCAGAAGCATTGATGATGCTAAAGCCATCGTTATTTACTACCTGCTGTTCGATCGTCAAAGGAACAAATACTGATGCTGGGCTACTTATAGGTCCAGCGAAAGCCCTGAGCTGTACCTCTACTAAATATGAGCCAGCTATTATGGGCGTACCACAGATGCGCACACAGCCGTCTGTATCACCGTCAGAAACCATGAAAACATCATTAGAAAGTTCCCAATTTAAACCTGGCGGTACACCTAGAACTTGCTCAATCTCAAACCGACTGAGGCCAATTCCTGAAGGAATATCTTCACCCGATTCTGCGATGGGTGTAGTCGTCATAGGTAGCCTGAAACTCAGGGTTTCATTATAGGGGCTTCCTGCCTGACCGTTCGCTAGGGAATCCAAGTAAAGTGCGTCATCTGGCAGGGTATCAGGCAGGCTTATGATACAATCAGGACAACCAGTTTGGGCATAAACTCCTGCATAGAGTATGCCTAGAAATAAGGTAAAAACTAAACGCATAGTGATGACTTTTGTAGCTAGCCGAATTGTGTTACGTGACTTGCTAATATTTATTATCTCTGAACCAGCAATCTTAAACTGGCGCCTTCTTTTGCTCCAGTCATAATTACAGCAGTGTATAGGCCGACAGGAAGATCGTTAGTCTCCAGCCGGTAGCGGTTTTCACCCGGAACCAAATGCCACTCTGCTGTGCGGAAGAGTCTGCCGGTAGCATCAAAAAGCCTGACTTGTGCGGATTGAGCACCTATGCTATTAACCATCAGATCGGTATAAGTAGAAGCTGGGTTAGGGGCCATATTAAGGCTTAGACCTGCGGAAGTCCCCTCTATTACACTACTCGGTACACAAGCAGGATCACCGGCCTCGCGCAAATTGAGCAGGTACTGTCCTGGCACCAAATTCCCATCGGGAATGGTGAACGGCAAACCGATAAAAAAGCCATCCAAAAAGATGGATACGCTGATGGTCAGCTCATAGACTCCGGCTGCATCATCGGGGATTCCTTCAATACCAATACAACCAGGCACACCTGGCAAAAAGGAACAACTTGAAGGATTACAATTGGCCGCTAATCCATTGGGAAGACCGTTAATGCCATCTCCGGTCACTACGATACTATCGATATTGCGTAGAACGCCTGATATTGTTATTGTATCAGGTGATACAAAAGTGATGAGCGTAGAAAAGTCTTCGCTGATACAGGCCGTATCGGGTATACCCAGATCTGGAAATTCGTTCGTTTCAGGTAGTGGATTCACTATGTCTTCGGGGTCGAAATCGGGATCTGGAGTACATTGAGCATAAATGGAATTTAACCCACTGAAAAACAGGGCTACAGCCCCAAAGAAAAGGTAGACGTATTGCTTCATGGCAATGAGTTGATTTTAGCAAACTTATTTAGTTCGAATCACGGCCCGAAAAGAGGGAAAAGGCCGTAACCGAGGCGCAGGGTGGCTCGGTAGCAAAATATATTACTTGGGCACAAGATAGACACTTTCCAGAAATTGCAATTTTCAATTTGCTACTTTATTCCGTTCTCTTACCCTACCTTTGCCCTGCAACTGTTCTCAATCGGCCGCAAAGAGCCATTCATTTTTCCCATGACTTTGAGGTTTCGCCCAATGCTCCAGATCATTAGATCGACCTGGTGAACTTGTTTCTTTTGCAGGCTTGTCTGGCTTTAACAATCAAGCAGACTTCCGCAGGTCGATTCTGTAAATCTTAAGCCGAACAAATGCATCATACCTACCAACTTTTTACTACGCTTATCTTTTGCCTGATGACCGCTGTACTCAGCGGCCAATCGGGTCACATCTACGGCACCATCGCAGATAAAGACAATGGAGATCCCTTGATCGGCGCCAGTATCTCTGTAGAAAACACTTCGCTGGGTACCCTAACCAACTACGATGGCAGCTTCGTACTTGAACTCCCAGTCGGGGAACATCAGATCATTGCTACATACACCGGCTATCAGTCCGATAAGATGACCGTTGAAGTGTTGGAGAACGGGCGCTTTAGTCTCGATTTTTCTCTTGCCGAATCGGCTACCATATTGCAAACGGCTACTGTAACCAGTGGTCGCTACGAAAAACCACTTGGTGAGGTGACCGTTTCTCTGGAAGTACTAAAACCCGCGTTACTGGAAAACACCAACCAGAGCAGTATAGATGGCGCGCTGGAAAAGCTGCCGGGTGTCAGTATAGTCGATGGCCAGCCCAATATCAGGGGTGGATCAGGTTTTAGCTACGGGGCCGGTAGCCGCGTGCTGCTCTTGGTCGATGATATTCCCATATTGCAATCTGATGCAGGACTGCCTAATTGGGATGACGTACCAATAGAAAACATAGAACAAATAGAGGTAGTAAAAGGAGCTGCCTCTGCGCTTTATGGCTCAGCTGCCATGAATGGCATCATCAACGTACGGACTGGCTTTGCCCGAGAAGAACCCATTACCCAACTTTCTACTTTTGGAAGGCTATATATGCAACCAGAGAATGTTGCAGCCCAATGGTGGAGCCAGGATGGAACAGAAATGCCTTACGAATTTGGTACCAGTCTTAAACACGCCAGAAAAATTGGTAATCTAGACCTTGTGCTCAGTGGTTTTTACTACAATCAAACCAGCTATGAGCGAAGAAATTTCGATAAATACGGACGCTTTACCACTAGTTTGAGATACAGATTTACCGACCGCCTAAGTCTTCAGGTCAACAGTAACTTCAATGAAGGTAGTGGCCAATCTTATTTCTTTTGGGGCGGCCTAGACTCTCTACAATATATAGGGCAAGATGGCGTAGAAAGCATAACCAACCCAACTAGATTTAACATTGACCCATCATTAACCTACTACACGGAAAACGGAGATAGACATCGGCTACTAAGCAGGTTTTATGGTATCGACAACCAAAATAATGCCAATCGGTCGAATAGCTCCAACCTTTTTTATGGCGAGTACCAGTATTTGAAGCGATTCAAACAAATCGGTCTAGTTCTCACGGCAGGCGGTGTCGCACAAACTACCAGAACCGAAGCAGAGTTGTTTGGCGATACGATATACCGAAGCCGCAACTTTGCTACATATGCTCAACTGGACAAGAAGTTTTTTGACCGCCTCAATATCTCTTTTGGAGCGCGTTGGGAGCACAACACCTTGTTGACTCCTGAGATTGTTAGAGGAGAAACTATCCCCAACGGCAAGCTCACGGAAAACAGGCCTGTCTTTCGCTTGGGGGCGAACTATCAAGCCAATGAGCAAACCTATATTAGAGCTAGCTGGGGGCAGGGCTACCGCTATCCAACAGTGGCTGAGGCCTTCATCACCACTCAATTGGGGCCTATACCCATTGTTCCCAATCCCGATTTACAATCAGAGACCGGCTGGAGTACTGAATTAGGCATAAAACACGGTTTTTTAATTGGCAATTTTGGCGCTTACATCGATGTAGCCGGCTTTTGGTCAGAATACCAAAACATGATGGAATTCAATGCACTAGAAGGAGGGTTTGCCAGTATCAATGTAGGAGATACTCGTATTCGTGGGTTCGAGCTTGGATTCGGTGGTCAAGGGCGACTGTTTGGTGGACAAACCAACATTTTAGCTGGCTATACCTATATCGATCCACAATTTCAAGAGTGGGACACCGATCCAAGTGGCGCACCTTTCAACCAAGGGGAACTTAATTTCATCAATGGCACAACAACAGAAAATATCCTCAAATATCGCAGCCAACACAGTGCCAAGCTGGATGTAGAGACCGTATGGGGACATTTCAGCTTTGGCATTTCTGGAATCTACAATAGCCGGATTGACAATATAGACAAAATATTCGAGCTAATCGTTCCTGGCCTGGGCCAGTGGCGAGAGAATGAAACCGGATATTTACTAGCCGGTGCACGAACGGCCTTCCGATTTACTGAAGGCATCAAACTCAGCTTATTGGTCGACAACCTGCTCAATCAGGCCTATGCCACCAGACCGGGATTGCTCGCTGCTCCGAGGTCCGTCTCAGCCAGGATGGATTTTAAGTTTTAAGCCAAACAACTTATAACCTAGCTCGTTTTATCAGCATGCACACACCCCTTCCCATTTTTCAAGTCGATGCCTTTACAGACGAGCTTTTTGGTGGAAATCCCGCGGCGGTCATACCCTGCCCAAAGTTTCCAGAAGATGAGTTGATGCAGCACATTGCTGCCGAAAACAATCTTTCCGAAACAGCTTTTGTGGTCGCCGCTGGAAAAGGAAAATTTAAGATCCGTTGGTTTACACCGCTCAAGGAAGTAAGGCTCTGTGGGCACGCTACACTGGCAGCGGCACACGTCTTGTTTACCTCCGCCCCTGATAAACTTGATAAACTCATCTTTTTGACCAAAGATGCTGGAAAACTGGTAGTGACCAAAATAGCAGATAGCCGCTACGCTCTGGATCTACCAACCGATAAGATCAGGAAGGCCAAAGTCAGCAAAAACCTGAGGCGCGGACTTGGCCTGGAGCCGGTAAAAGTGCTACAAGGACAAGATGATTTGCTGGTTATTCTATCCAAAAAGTCACTAGTCAAGCGCCTGGAACCCAGGTTCGAATACCTAGCAAGGATCAAGAAAAGAGGTATAGTCGTCACCGCGCCAGGAGGTAGAAACCTGGATTTTGTGAGTCGATGTTTCTACCCCAGATACGGCATACTAGAAGACCCGGTAACCGGCTCTGCCCATACCCTGCTCACTCCATACTGGGCCAAACGCTTGAAAAAGAACAAGCTCTCTGCCGAGCAAATCAGCAAAAGGAAAGGCAAACTGGAATGCCAACACAAGGGTAAGCGCGTCAGACTAATTGGGTCGGCAGTAACCTACTCCAGTGGCCAGGTTTTCCCCATTTCAGGCATTTACTAGTGCTCAGTCCGACATCATGCCAGCGCTTCCCAATTCCTCTACATCCATAGATTATCTGATCGTTGGTGCAGGTATTGCCGCTTGTACCTTGGGGTATAGGCTAGAAAAAGCCGGGAAGAAGGTGGTCTACTTTCACGACTCATCGGTCAGTTCTGCTAGTGCAGTAGCTGCGGGCATCATCAACCCGATAACGGGCAGACGATATGTAAAAAGCTGGCGAATAGACGAGCTGCTACCAGCTGCCGATGAGCTCTACCCGCTCATGGAGCAAGAGCTCGGAGCGCGTTTTTATTTTAGACTTCCGCTGGTCAGGAGCATCGCCAATCGAGGTGAGAGTAACTCCTGGCTGGCACGCACTGGTTTGCCCGCTTACAAAGCCTACATGGATGATAAACCCAAACTGGGGCACATACCCGACTTGGTCAACCCGGCCTTTGCCTATGGCGGTATTTTGCAGGCGGGTAGAACCGACTTACACACCCTCTGTAAAGCTTGGCAAAACAGAGCACTGAATCGAAATCGACTGAAAGATGACCATTTTGATTACGAAGAGCTAAACATAAGCGATAGCGGCGTCAGCTATTCTGGTATACACGCCAATCGTATCGTTTTTTGCGAGGGGTGGCGGGCCAGATACAACCCGTGGTTTAGCTACTTACCCCATCGAGGGGCTAAAGGCGAGGTCTTCCTGGCTCAAATTGATGGTCCTCCCCTAAAGCGACTATTCAAGAATCGGATTTTTCTGGTACCTCGCCAGTCGGGTGATTACTGGATAGGCGCAACTACGCAAAATCAATTCGAGCATGATCGTCCGACGAGATCCGGAAAAGAATGGCTGGAAAGAGAAGTAAAAACCCTTATAAAATTACCAGTTTCTGTAGAGCATCACCAAGCGGCAATAAGACCCACCGTAAAAGATAGGCGGCCACTGCTGGGTCCACACCCTGAGCATCGCAACTTATTCATTTTCAACGGCCTAGGCACAAAAGGCGCTAGTCTGGCCCCGCTCATGAGCAAATGGCTGATGGACCATTTAGAAAATGGTATAGACATTCCTAAAGAGGTTGCAATAAATAGATTTGGCAAATAAGAAACCAGTCAAATGCCATAATCAGGACATATTGACCTTAGACCGAATTAAGTGGCCGCCCGTTATCTACTAGATATTAAAATCAAATCTCCATGCGCCCGATACTTTTCCTAATATGCATAGCGAGCGCTTTGCAGCTATCTGCTCAAAGCATGAACAATGAAAGATTGGGCGAGATACTCGTGGCTCAAACAGATACCGTCGAAGGGCGCGCTGGTAACTGGACCTTCCAACTCGGCCCGATTATAGGCATGTGCATCACCGATGAGGGCAACAATCGCATGCGTATAATAACGCCCATTGGAGAGATGAACACCATCAGCGAAGAAGAGCAGCTCGCCGCTTTGTACGCCAATTTTCATTCAGCGCTGGATGTGCGCTATGCCGCAGCAGATGGAATGATGTGGGCTGCTTTCATACATCCACTCAGAGAGCTGAGCGATACCCAGGTTGAAGATGCTATCGAGCAAGTTTTCAATGCGGCCGTCACTTTCGGCACGACTTACAATAGTACGGATTTGGTTTTTCCTGGAGGAAGTGGAGGCGATGATACGCCGGATGACAAATCAAAA